>NZ_JALGCN010000005.1:0-494139 GCF_038085055.1 Bradyrhizobium sp. ISRA442 | reverse complement strand
TCTTTAGCCATGACGCTTGTGAAAACCCTCGCGAATATATCGCGCGAGTTCTGTAGTGAGAGCACCGACGCCCGTCGAGGGAAGTCTCATATTGACGAACTGCCTCGGCAGCTTCGGCAAATGAGAACCGCTAAACACAGCAAGGCGTTCAGGGACCGTCTTCGACAGAAATGGCGCAATTGCCATATCCGCTTCGAGCGTGGCGAAGACCGGCTCTAGGCTGCCCACCTGACATATCGCCCTCCATTCGATCTTTGCCTTGGTCAGCGCCTGTACGGCCGACGCGCGGAAGCCGCAGCTTTCCTGCCCGAGGGCAATCGGCAATGGACGGCGGTTATGGGCGTCGCCGCCTTTTGCACCAACCCAAACCAGCCGGTCAGAAAGCAGCAGAAGATCGCGCTCGCCGGGTTGCGGCTCGGTCAGCAGCGTCAGATCGACGTCGCCCTCGACGAGGCTCTGCTTCAAAGCACGGCTCGTATCGCTGACAAGTGTGACTAGGACGTTCGGATGATCCTGTCGAAAGAGTCGCAGAATGGGTGGCATCAGCATGCCGACCACGTCATGGGGCACGCCGAGCCGCACTTCGCCTGCGAACTCGACGGCCAGCATTTGGCTCATTACTTCGTCGTTCAGCGCGATGATACGATGGGCGGCAACCATCAACCGCTCCCCGCTGCGCGTTAGCCGCACCGCAGCGGCGTGCCGCTCGAAAAGAGGCGTGCGGAACAAATCTTCCAGCCGCTTGATCTGCTGACTGACCGCGCCCTGGCTCCGGTTCACGACCTTTGCCGCCGTCGTCATGCGACCCGTCTCAGCTACGGCCACGAATGAGCGCAGCAGACTCACGTCGATGTCGTCCATACGATCCCCTCAATTAGAAAAATCAATAAGACCTATATGGATAATTAGCTCCTCCACTGGAGACAAGCCGGTTAGTCCTCAGCCGAGGACGGTCTCGGAGGGGAGCTTCGCGATGGACAGGGTCGCACTCGGCCTATTTTTGATTGCGGCGATCGGATTGCTTGGATCGCCTGGGCCTGCGATTGCGGCCCTTGTCGCGGTCGGTCGCGCCCGAGGCCTTGTTGGTGGGCTGCCCTACTTCCTGGGGCTTCAATTGGGTCTGGCAATGGCTGCCGGCATTACGGCCGCGGGACTTTTTTCGTTATTGGCAGCATTCCCGTCCGCGCTACGCGGGATGACTATATCCGCCACGATTTATCTCGTCTATCTCGCCTACAAAATTGCGTCGTCACCGGTTGGAGAAGCTGCCCGGACAAGCAATGGCGCGCACGCATCACCTGCGGCGGGATTTCTCTTGGGTATGACAAATCCGAAAGCCTATTTGGCATTCGCATCTCTGCTCGCATCGTACACTTTGATTAAAGGTAGCACGCAGCAGGATGCTTTCACCAAATGGATTTTGCTGATAGCGGTGATGATCGTGGTAGACATCGTTTGGCTCTACTTGGGGGCCATTCTGCAAGGACTGATGCTGTCGCCAAATAGCGAACGCCTGCTAAATGTCACCTTGGGATTAGCGGTGCTAATCGCAGCCGGATTGGCATTCGTTTAGCTGTCCGAGACAGGTCTTCTCACCCGTCACTAACCGTTGTACCACCCGGCCGAATCGGGAAGGCCGCCGTCCGCGCGGCGTAGTGCAAGATCGCAGGCCGTCGCAGCTTTGTCGGTTGGAGCGCGTGGCGGATTGCGGCATCATAGCGCCACGGCGAAGCAATAGTGCCCATCTTCATCGGCCGTGGCGCGCCAACCAGGCTGCGACATTCCGCGAAATTCTACGACATTGTACGATGCCGCCCCCGTCAGGCAGCGCAATGTCGCTTTCAGCTAATGCTTACCCCAGATTGCAGCAGCGGAATTTTGTGATTTGGCGGCCTCAATTCGCATCCGTCCGGGCTATTTAGTTTAGCCCGCCGAGCGTCAGCGCTCGAGGGAAAATCGGCTTTGGAGCGTGAGATAGGGAACGCGGAGTCCGGTTCGTAGCGGCCGGCAACGGCGTTCCGAATCCCCGGGCAGGCGGAAAATGAGCATAGCCATGGGCACGGTTTCCATCATCAGGCTCATCGCCGTCGCGTCCTCTGTTCTTGAACGAGTGTTGAACTTCCGGGCGGCAGACGCTTGTCCCCTCTCACCTTGCCGACGATGGGACGGAGTGGGACCGGCTGGGACGCTCTGGAGGGAGGCCTTGCATTACTTTGTGCCAATCGTTTGCGTTCCCAGGCAAGCGCATGGCGGACGATCAGGGACAGATCATCCCATTGGGGCTGCCAGCCGAGCAGATTGCGCATCCGCTCCGCCGACGCCACGACCTCCGCCGGATCGCCAGGCCGGCGGGCGACGAGTTCGACGGGAAAGTCGTTTCCGGACTCGTGCCGCATGGCGTCGATTACCTGCAAGACCGAAAAGCCGCGGCCGTAGCCGCAATTTAGCGTCAGGGACGTCCCATCATCGCGCAGATATGAAAGCGCGCGGCAATGAGCGTTTACGAGGTCGCTCACGTGGATATAGTCGCGAATGCAGGTGCCGTCGGGCGTGGGATAATCGGTGCCGAAAACCTGGATCTTCTCTCGTAGACCCACGGCGGTCTCCGCTGCAACCTTGATTAGATGCGTTGCCCCTCGCGTTGCCTGTCCAGTGCGCAGAGCGGGATCGGCGCCTGCTACGTTGAAATACCTCAAGATGACGTAGCGTAGGCCGTGAGCGCGCGCAGCATCACGCAGCATCATTTCGGCCATCAACTTGGATGAGCCGTAAGGTGACACGGGCGCGACGGGGGTTTCTTCCGTGACAGGATTTGCCGGCGGATTCCCGTACACCGCAGCCGTCGAGGAAAGGATGAAACGCTGCACCCCGCTCCTGATTGCGAGCTCGATCAGGCTTCGTGAATTTGCGGTGTTGTTGCGATAGTATCGAAGCGGATCGGCAACCGACTCCGCAACAACTGCCGAAGCCGCAAAATGAATGATCTCCGAAATCCCATACTTCGCGATCAGCGGCGCCACTCGCCGCTGATCGCCGATGTCCCTGGCGAAGATCGGAACGCCGGAGGGTATTGCGGCTTCGAAGCCCGATGAGAAATCATCGATGACAATAGCTTGTTCGCCACGATCAGCGAGTTCGTATGCCATGTGGCTGCCGATGTATCCGGCACCTCCGGTGATAAGGATCGCCATTGCCAGTCAACCTTGGGAGGCCCGATTTTGACCCTCGGAACAAAGTTCCCTTCAGGCGTGTTATGAAAGCCCAGCCGTGGACAACACTTGAGGTGCGCTGACGGTTCGTTCGCGATTAAGCAGTTGAGCGGTATGTCGCCTGTGATGCAGGCGGCAATGTCGGCCGATGGCAAAAACCGATCGGGCGCCCGAATTCCTTGTGCAGCCGCTCGATCGCAGGGCAATGCATGGCGGTTGAACGGATAGATGACGACGGCTCTGGGTTTGCGAGGCCGAAACTCGGCCTCGTATTTGCTGCTCGCCATGCCGAGACGCTGCTCGTGCTCCTTGTGCTCTGCGTGGCCTTGATCATCGGGCTCGCGACTGCTGCGGATTACGGGGTGTCGACTGACGAATTCAACACAGAGGAGTACGGCCCCAAGGCGCTTGCCTGGTACACGAGCGGCTTTGCGGACCGGTCTCAGTTCGAGACGGTCGAAGAGTATCTGTGGATGTACGGGCCGTGGTTTCAGATCCTCGTCGCGGCCGTGCAATCGCTGGAGCTCGCGAACCCGCTCACGGTCCGGCACGCCATGACCTTCCTGTTCGGCCTCGCCGGGCTCGCCGCCGTCGTGCCGCTGGCGCGGCTCACGGTCGGGTACTGGGCCGGGTTGATGGCGCTCACCCTGTGCCTGCTGACCGGTTACCTGTACGGCAACCTGTTCTTCGCCCCGATCGACGTGCCGTTCCTGTTCGCCATGAGCTGGTCGACGCTCTTGATCGTCCTGATGGTCAGGCAGGCGGTGCCGGGCTGGCGTCTGACCCTGGCGACAGGCCTTGCCACCGGCCTCGCCATCGCGACGCGCACCGGCGGGGTGATCACGCACGCCTACCTCGTCGGCGCGATGAGCCTGTGCGCGCTCGAGGCGCTGCTGCGCCATGGCCGCGCGGGCTACGGCCAATTGCGCCGGATCGCCTTGCATACGTTGCTGGTCATCCTCATCGCCTGGCTGACGGCGATTGCGCTTTGGCCGTGGTTGCAGATCGGAAATCCGCCAACACAATTCCTGGAGGCCTATCGGCACTTTGAGACGCTCGATACCTCGTTCGATTTCCAGAACTGGGGCCGGCGCACGTTCACTGAGAACGTGCCCGCCTGGTACATCCCCGGACAGCTCCTGGCGCGCTTGCCCGAGGGCTTTTTGGTGTTGCTGTTGCTCGGCATGGCGGTCTGGATCGGTGCTGCAGCATCATGGATCCGCGCCGCGCTCGGCGCCCTGCACAGGTCCGGCATCGCCGGACTGCGACCGGTTGCAGCCGAGCTCGCAGCGTCGCGCGCGGTGCTGGTCGTCGGTGTGGCGGCGTTCGGGCCGATCGCGGTGCTCATCCTGAAGGGCTCGACGCTCTATGACGGTATCCGCCACGTATTGTTCGTGATCCCAATGCTCGCCATCGTGGCGGCGCGCGGGCTCACGAGCTTCTTGCCCTTCTTGCGACGCTTCCCGATCGTGTCCGTGGCCCTCGGGGGCGCGTACACGGCCGCCATCGTGGCGACGCTCGTCATCCTGCATCCGCTCGAATACATCGCCATGAACAGTCTGGCAGGCGGCGTCGCCGGCGCTTACAGCCGATTCGACCTTGACTATTGGAGCATGGCGGTTCCCGAGGCGCTGCGCCGCCTCGAGCACAGAATTGACGCCGAAGGTCGGTTCGCAGGCAATCCACCGCGCGTGCTGGTCTGCCTGGCCTGGCGCGAGCAACTGGCCGGCGTGATGCTCCCTCGCAATTGGATTGCCGAAACACATCTGGACAAGGCCGACTACCTGATCGCCACCGAGCGCTGGCCTTGTGCCGACGGCACGGGTGCCGTGCTGGTTGATGAGGTCACGAGATTTGGTCGCCCGTTCGCCAGGATCTACGCCAATCGGCGCGGGCTCGGCGAGTGACGCCAAGTCAATGCACGACTTGTCCAGCCCGACTTGTCCAGGCCCGACTTGGCCCGGCACGGCTTGGCCATCGCATCTACTTTTTCGCCTGGGATTCGATCGGGGGTGCCTCGGTCTTTCGGCCCAACATGACCTGGCGACGCCCTCGCGGAGGGACTGCCTCTCGTCGGCTCTTCTTGGCGCGATCGATCGCAACGGCGCGCGCCAGCCGCGTGATCATGTCGAGCTGGCGCCGCAGCTTGAGATGCAAATTGAGCATGATGAGCAGGCTGATCACGACCCAGGTGTAGACGATGAGGTCGACACCGCGGCCGATTCCCGCGAAGGCCGCAAGTGCTGTGGCGTGCGCCGGCACCCAGACAAAGTAGAGTCCGGCGAGCGCAGCGCCGCTCGCGAGCAGGCCGATGATCGGCACCGTCCGGTGCGCCGACCAGGCGTAGATCAGAACCAAGGCCAGAAGGGCCGTCAGCAACAGCTGCGCGATCATCGGTAGAGCCTCCGCGCAAACAGATCGATCAGGATGGCCATCGCATCGGTGATGCGTTGGCCCTTGGCCAGCGAATAGGCGCTGTACTCGATGTTCACCGGCACCTCGACAAAGCGCAGGCGGCTCTGCGCGATCTGGTGCAGGATCTCGGACGCGTGCGCCATTCGGTTCTGTCGCAAGTAGATCGCGCGCGCGCCGCGCGCGGTCATCGCGCGAAGGCCATTGTGGGTATCGGTGACCGGCAGTCCGGTGCTGGCGCGCGTGAACCAGATCGCAGCGCTGAGCATCATGCGGCGCGACACCGGCAGATTTGCGGTCGCACCGGTGAGAAAGCGGCTGCCGAGCGCGAAATCGATGCCGGGCTGCTCGATCGCCGCGAGCAGTTCCGCGATGGCTATGGGGGAATGCTGGCCGTCGGCGTCGAACGTGACGATCGCATCTGCACGCTGCTCGAGGGCGTAGTCGATGCCGGTCTGCAGCGCGGCGCCCTGTCCGAGGTTGACCGGATGCCGAAGGACGGTCGCGCCTGCGAGCAACGCGACGTCGCCGGTGCGGTCGGCGGAGCCGTCATCGACTACGACGACCGCGTATCCGGCGTGGCGAATGCCGGACACGACGCTGCCGACCACTGGCGCTTCATTGTACGCCGCGACGACGACCCAGGGATTGCGAATCCGGCCGGTCATTCTCGTTAACCCACAACAAGTACAAGACCGCAGGCGATCACTGCGATTCCTGCCAAAAGACGTGCAGACAGCGGTTCGGCGAACACCAGCGCGCCGAGGACAGGCGTCAGCGCAAACGCGACCGCCACGAACGGATACGCGCGCGACAGCGGCGTGAATGTCAAAAGCCAGACCCACAGGACGGACAGCGCAGCATAGAGCACGATGGCGCTGATAAACGGTGCGTTCTGCAACAGCAGCAGCGCACGCTTCGACAAGGGATAGCCGTCGCCGACGCGCAGCGCGGCGGCCTTGAACAGGAGCTGGCCCGCCGCCATGCCGGTCGCGTAGGTGATGAGCAATGCGATCTGGCCGAGGTTGAGGCGCTCTGTCATGGGAGGCTCTGATCCGAACATGGGGGCGCCTTGCTCAAGACCACGCGCATTGCGTCGAACAGGTTCACTGGAATAGCGAACCGGTTGCCGGTCGGGCTGGCCGCGATCTTGCGGCCGAGCATGCGACCGACCTGGAAGGCGATCAGCGAGAACGGCACGAATTTCCAGGGGTAATCGGAACTTTCGACGCGCAGGCCCACCGAATGGGCGAGAGACCCGATGCTGTCGCGGTTGAAGAACCACAGGTGCTGCGGAGGCGTCATCAGGCGCCAGTGCGCGCCGGTCAACCGCGCCGCCAAGGAACCGAAGTCTCCGGTCGTCAGCACGATGATTCCGCCCGGCCGGAGATGGTCCGCGAACAGTGCGAGGGCTTCCTGTGGGTCGGGCAGATGCTCGATAACATCGAGGAGGACGATAACATCCAAGGTGCCAAGCGACTTGAGAGTCGCTTCGCTCAGCAGGCCGCAGACGACGTTCAAGCCGAGATCGCCAGCATGGGCAGCAGCCGCTTCCGCCGGCTCGATGCCGCTCACCTCAAATCCGGCGCGGCGGGCCTCATCGAGAAAAAAGCCGTAGGCGCAACCGATCTCGAGCAGGCAGCCCTGTGGCTTGCGGTGCCGGATGAACTCGACCGTACGGGCGAACTCGCGCCGTAGCACGGGTTCGGCGCCGCGATAATCGGCATAGCCGTCGGACTGACGGCCGGAAAAGTAGCCGTCGTCATAATAGGCGAGGGGATCGAAGCTCGATGCCTCGGTGCGTCCCAATCCGCAGTCACGACATTGAACGATTTCGCAGCCGTTCTTGATGTAAAGAAACCGATGCGGCGTCTCCCGACTGCACGCGGGACACTTAAGCGTAAGCGCAGTTCGGTCGTTTCGCATCAGCACATGCGCCAAAGGCGTTCTTCTCAGTGCGAAAAAACGCCTCCGATGCCGAACGGTTCCGCTCGCCGAACAGCCACGGGGTCGCGGGCTGCCTGGCTGGCAGCTGCGAAATAGATCAAGGACGGTCCACACTCTCGCCGGTGCAGCACGGTGAGACGGCGGTCATCCGAGGGTACGACGCCGGAGCTGCTGGGCGCCAGCGTGACGACGCTGGCCCCAGGGTCGGCTCGAGCTGATCTTAAGCGGCTTGGCCGAGTTGTCGCCCAGGATGCCGGCGCGCTGCACGTCCGCAAGCTCCGGCGTCTTCATGGCGTGCTCGATCGGATAGGAGGGCACGGTGTGTTCCCGGCTCCCTCGCCTTACTCCATCACTTACTACTTTCGGCGCGATCTGGAATTAGATGGCGATCTCAAGCACATAAGAGTTCGCAGTTTTATTCTGGGTGGCGCGCCAATTTCTGTTTATTTGCAGCACGATGTGTGCACCCGGACCAGGACTTGGGCGCCGTCTCATTGATGCGAGTAAGCAATTCCGAATGAAACTGACCGTGCTCACTGACGGCGCGCTCTCATCGAGAAGCATGTCACTCAGTGGACGGCTCCCTCGGTGAGCATCGGCCACACTCAGCACCTCCATTCCCGGCTGCAGGTGTTGCCAGTCCCGCGCTGCAGTGGCGTAGCAAAGAAACGACCGGGATTGCAAAAGGCGGTGCGGACCGAGTTCATCTGCTCCGGCGTCACCATAGCGACGACCGCGGTCGACGGCTCTAGCGCGCTGACGCCGGTTGCCGGATCGACCGTCAACATGATGGGAATGCCGGTGATCGCGCAGGGAGATTCGAGATGAGCCGGACGGCCGATCACGGCAGGGAAGAACAGGGTGTCCAGTGCACACCATGTGTGCAAGCGTTTACCATCGATGTTGAAGCGGTGCGGTGTGGGACGCAAGGTTAGTGCCCAGCCAATTATGCGGCCTTGCTGATCGTATTCGGTATCATTCCAGCCGGCGACTGCACACTACTTCCGGCTTGGCCGACACTGGCGACTAGCCGATCGGAGAGATTTGCAGATGTGGATTACTGGCGCAACACGACACCGTGCTCCAACGTGATCGCTTTATCCCCCGCAACAATGCGCCGTACCGGACCTGCCTGAACGCTCGGCTTGGATTGGCGGGCACGGGACAGAGCCGTAGGAGCAAAACACGCAACAATCGCCTGGCTTTGGCCGCAGCCTCGCCCCGCAACCGGTGCAGTCATAAAAGAACTGGCAAGCATCGGTCGGCATGATTTCCAGCTTGGCAGTAGCGCAGTGCGGACAGTTGATGATGGATTCGCGGGTCATGGCGCTTCCTAAAGCATGTAGCCGATATCGGAGGCTCCGGTCGGATAGCCGAAGATCGTCGATTTGAGATCGTCGATCGTGAGATCGTTCCGAATCGCAAGCGCGAATAGATTGATGACTTCATCGGCGTGCGGTCCGACGAGGTGTGCGCCGAGAATGCGATCGCTATCTTCGTCGACGAGCGTCTTGTAGCCGTAGACGGATTCGGCAACACGGCGGGCGGTATACCAATTTGGCACGCTCGCGGACTTCACGCGCAATTTTGGTGCCTGCATACGGGCGGCGCTCTCGGAAAGCCCGACCGCGGCGATCGGGGGCAGTGTGAATGCGACGCTTGGGACGCCCCGATAGTCAGGCTTGTGACGATTGCCTTCCAGGATGTTGGCCGCGGCCACCTTGGCATCGTGACTCGACACGGGCGTCAGCGGCGGGCCCTTTGCCGCGGCGTCCCCCGCTGCATAGACGATCGGGTTGGACACACTCTGCAAGAAGTCGTTGAGTTCAAGTCTCCCGTCCGCGATGGCAACATTCGCGGCCGACAAATTGAGCTCTGTCAGATCAGGAACGCGGCCTGCTGCATGTACCACGAGATCGGCGTTCACGATCGCTTCGCCCTGCGGCGTCTGCACATGCACGCGGTATTCATCGCCGCACTGCTCGATCGCCGTCACCGCATTTCCAGTGCGTACGTCCACGCCGATTTCGGCAAATTTCTCCATCAGCCAGTCAACCAGTTCGGCGTCGAAGGCCGGCAGCATCCGTACCGCGCGCTGCAGGACCGTCACTCGGGCGCCTGCGCGCGCGGCTATGTGCGAGAATTCAGCGGCAATGTAGCCGCCGCCGACCATCACGATGCGCCCGGGCAGTTCCGCAAGATCCATGAAGGCATCGCTCGTGGTGAGATGCCCGGCGCCGGGGAAAGCGAGAGGGGCCGGCCGGGCACCGCTTGCAATCAACACGTGACGGCCTCGAAGGGTGTGATCACCCACCGCGATGCGATCGGGCCCGGCGAAGCGAGCCAGGCCATGAAACGCATCGATGCCTTGCTTGGCGAAGTCTTGCTCGCGCTTTTTCGGCACGGGATCAGTGAAGGATCGCCTGAAGGCGATCAGGTCTTTCCATTCGATGGATAGGTCTCCTATCACGCCGCGAGTTCGCATACGGCGCGCGAGATCGATGGCCTCGGCGCCGCTGACCATCATCCTCTTGGGATCGCAGCCGCGCAGGGCGCAGGTGCCACCAAATGGGCGATGGTCGATCACCGCCACCGACCGTCCCGCTTTGCGGACCCGGCTTGCAGCCACCTGAGCCGCGGTTCCAGTACCAATCACGATGAGATCATATGAATCCATACGTCACCCTCCGCGCAGGTCGAGGCTGGTGCACCCGCTTGGATTGCTCGGGCTAACCCTTGGGAGCGGAAGGATAGCCGGCATTGGTGGTGGCGGCAGTCAGCGCGTTCACGCCAGTTTTCTCATCATCGAAGGTCACGATGGCCGTCTTGTCCTTGTAAGACACGGCGACCTTGGCCACGCCCGGCACCCGTTCCAGGCTTGCTTTGACGGTGTGAGGACACGCCGCGCAATACATATTCTTGACCGCAAGCGTAACCGTCTTCTCGGCAGCCAACGCAGCGGAAGACGCCAGCAGGCAAACTGCGAATGTCGTGGACATAAGCGCTTTGTTCATGGGGAACCTTTCACTCATGAGTCGAAAAGCAGTGGCGCCAGGAAATCGAAACCAAGCGCCGCAACGACGAGGACCGTGGCCACGACCAGCGCGGTCTTGGCCAGCCGGTTCGGCAAAGGACGACCGCAGGCTTCGCCCTCGACGCAGGCCCTTTGCGATGCACGATGAACGAGCCAATAGCCAATTCCGAGACATACCACCGTGGCGGCGAGAAAATAGGGTTGATAGGGCGCAAGCTGGGTGAAGTTGCCGATCCAGGCGCCGCTGATCCCGAGGCTGAACAGAACCACAGGCAGGATGCAGCAGGACGAGGCGGCGACCGCACTCAAAAGGCCGCCTGCCGCCAGCAGGGTCGTTCCGCGCCCTGAACCGCCGGCAATAGGGTCTTGAGGATCTTGCTTGATTGTCATGCAAACGAGGCTACATCCCGTAGCGACTACAGGATCAAGGGGTTTCCCATGGCTGCGATCACGGGTGCGCGAGCGGAGGAGATCACCATCGGCAAGCTGTCGCAGCTTACCGGAGTGAACATCGAGACCATTCGCTACTATGAGAAAATCAAGGTGCTGCCCGTCCCCTCGCGCGCCGAGAATGGGCGCCGGATGTACGGTCCGGCCGAACGGCGTATCCTCGCCTTCGTGCGGCGCTCGCGCGAGTTAGGGTTTTCGCTCGACGAGATACGCGCCTTGATGCGCCTAGGCGGCCCTCAAAAAGCCTCTTGTCGCGAGGTCCGGGAGATTGCCGCAAACCATCTCGATGACATCCGAGCCAAGATCAAAGACCTCCGCAAGCTCGAACGCTTGCTTACAAAAACCGTCGCCCAATGCACCGGCACCACGGCGCCCGAGTGCCCGGTGCTGGACATTCTCGATGTCCAATCTCCAAGTCGCACGAGAGTGACGATCTAGACGCCGCTTGCGCCAAGCGTGAACAGAACCAGGGGCGGCATGCAACACGCCGATGTTGCGACCGCCGCAATGAGGCTGCCGATGGCAGCGGTGTTGCGAGCCAGTTCCTGAGCCCGCGTGAGCTGTTCGGTCGTCATGGTTTAGGCTCACACCGCCAACTCGGGTATCCAAATATAAACTGCGTTCAGCATGTAGAGCCCCATCACAATGAGTGTGAGGCCGCCGACAATTTCGAAGCCGCGCCGATATCGCGAAAAGATCTTCAGGTTTTCAAGCCAACCGACTGCGAAGGCGCCTAGGGCGATGGGGATCGCCCGGCCGATGGCGAATGCAAAAAGCAGGACGATGCCGAGCACGACCGAGCCGAGTCCGACCGTAACCCCAAGCAGCACGACCAGCGCAGGGGTGCACACCGGACAGACGGCAACCGCGAACGGAATTCCGAGAAGAAAGGCGCCCCACGTAGCAGTCGGACGGGTCGCCTGGAAGCCGAACGAAGGCAGCGGAATGCGAAGCCAACCGGCCCACATGAGGCCAAGCACAATCAAGAGAGGTCCTAGAACGAGCCCCCATCCTCTTCCGGTAACGTCGGCGGCCCATTTGCCGCCAAGACCCGCTATGAAGCCGAGAACGACATGGGTGAGGATCATGCCCAGGATGAACAGCGAACCGAAAATCAGGGCTTGGCCCTTGTCCCGGCCCTTGGTCACATAGGCAAGTGAGACCGGGATGGAGGCCAGAGCAACTGGATTGAAGCTGAACGCGAGTCCTGCAAGGAAAGCCACGCCGACTGCAGCTAGGCCAGCGTGCTCCACGGCCGTCCGCAGCGCCTCCGCGTCCATCACTTCCTCGCTCCGCTTCGTTCGACCAGTTCTTTGCAGAGTTGGACTCTTGTCGGCAGGGAGGTGAAAACGACCTCGCCGTCGATCACAACGGATGGCAGCGTGATGACACCAAGCTCGACAGCGGTGTCCATGTTGTCAAGGACGTTAACGTTCCGCCACTCTAGGTCCTTGACCGCGTCTTGTGCCGCCGCGCGAAGCTCGGCCTGGCGATCCTCGCAGCCCGCGCAGCCTGGGCTATAGAACATCTCAACCTTCATAGCTCACTGCACCGTCTTCGAACCGTTGGCCCGTTCCAGCGCAGCGATGATCGTGCATTCTTTCACCGGCTGCCCCTCGTTTGCACACTCGGCGATCAATTGATCGAGAGCCTTGGACATTGCCCTCATCGCCCGAATCTTGCTTTCGATCTGCAGCTTCTTCTCGATGGCTCGTGTGCGAACGTCCCCGCAACAGGCCTTGTCGCGACTGCGCAACTCCAGAAGATCGCGGATTTCGGCCAGCGTGAACCCGCACTGCTGGGCGTGCTTGATGAAGTGAATGCGCCGGGCAGAATCGCGGTCGTACAGCCGATACCCCGCAGGACTCTTCCCCGCCGGGCTGATCAGGCCTTCCTGCTCATAATAGCGAAGGGTGTCGTTGCTGACGCTCGTCAGGCCAGCCAACTTGCCGATTGTAAGCATGCACTTGTACTCCAAGGGGCCCTTTCTGAACCTTGGAGTATACTCCAGGGTCAAGCCCATCGGGCGCGGCTCTAGACCGATTGCGGTGCCGGCACATTCACAATCGGCTGACCGACGCTGCGGATCGCGTCGAAGAACAGGCGCGGCGCCCCCCAAAGCGAATTGAAGAAGATCGCGGTGACGCTGACCGCCATCGCCACCATGGCCCACACGGGGAAGATCAGGCCAGTCGCCGCGATCGGAATGCCAACGCCATTGAAGAGGAAGGCGAGCATGACGTTCTGGACCATCTTGCGGTAGCTGCGGCTGCTGATTTCGCGGGCCTCCGCGAGCGCATTCAATCGATTCGACAGGATAATGATATCGGCCGATTCGATCGCGATGTCTGTTCCGCCGCCCATGGCAATGCCGACATCGGCCTGCATGAGGGCCGGGGCATCGTTGATGCCATCACCAACCATGGCGACTCGGCCGGTGTTTTGAAGCTGGCGTACGATCGCGGCCTTGTCCTGCGGCAATGTGCCGGCGTGGACCTCTTCGATCCCGATCCCGCGAGCCACCCATCGCGCCGCTCGCTCATTGTCACCGGTCACAAGGATTGCTTTGAGGCCCTCCCGGCGCAGCGTGCCGATAGCCTGGACAGCGTCGGCTCGGAGCGTGTCGCCGAGCGCTATGATGCCCAACGCCTGCTTATCCCGCGCCACTCCAACCACCGTCAGTCCGCTGGCCTCAAGAGCCTCGACGCGTGTACCGAGTTGGCTGAGATCGACCTCTTGATCCGCGAGGAAACGCGGATTGCCGACGATAACCTCGCGACCTCCGATCCGGGCAGTGATGCCCTTGCCTGGCAAGGCCTTGAAGCTTTCGACGTCCGGGGGTGTCACGCCGCGCTCGAAAGCAGCCGCGACCACTGCCTGGGCGAGCGGATGCTCTGAAGAGGCCTCGGCAGCCGCCGCAAGGGCGAGTAGCTCAGATTCGGCCGCGCCAAAGGCTTTGACCTCGCGTACGACCAGGCGTCCTTCCGTCAACGTACCGGTCTTGTCGAGTACGATCTGCTGCACCAAGCGGAAGCCCTGGAACGCCTCGCCGGTGCGCATCAGGATGCCTCGCTCTGCGGCTTGGCCGGCGCCGCGCACGATGGAGAGCGGCGCGGAAATGCCGACCGCGCAGGGATAGCCCATCACCAGCACGCTAAGGCCGGCGAAGACTGCCCGCTCGATGCCGGGATGCCCGCTGGCAAGCCATGAACCGACCAGCCAGCCGATGACAGCAAGTGCCGCCACCACGAGAACGGTGGGCGTGTAAATGCGCAGCACCCGGTCAACGAGATGCAGAATGCCGGGCTTCAGCGCCCGCGCGTCTTCCACGTGCCGGATCACTTGATTGAGGAAACTACCCTCGCCAACCGCCGCGATCTTCACGAGCAGCGTGCCGGTGCCATTGATGGAACCGCCGATCACGGTAGCGCCTTCCGTTTTTTCGACCGGGATCGACTCGCCGGTGACCAGCGATTGGTCGACACCAGAATGTCCGCTGACCACGACGCCGTCGGCAGGAATGCGCTCGCCGGGCCGGACGCGCACGAGATCGCCAATGCGGACTTCCTCGATCGGCAATACGATTTCTTTGCCGTTGCGCACGACGCGAGCGGTCTCCGGCTGCAGATCAAGCAGCCGCTTGACCGCTTGGGAGCTGCGCGTCTTCACGACGAGCGACAGCCATTCCGAAAAAATATGATAGGTGCCAACCATCGCCGAGACGGCAAAGAACGGCGCCGTCGGGTAGTCCGGCCGATTGAGCACGAGGCCGATGATGCCGCCAGCAATGCCCGCGAACGCGCCGATCTCAAGCAGCACATGCTGGTTGAGAATGCCGCGCCGGAGCGCCTGAGCGGCCATGTGAAGAATGTGTTTCCCGACCCCGAAGACGAGCACCAGGGCAAGGGCACCGGTCAACCATGGAGCAGCGCTGACAAGGTATCCGTGCAAATTGAGATACAGCAGCGTCAACGCCATCACCGCCAGGCCGATGAAGCTCGCGGTCGCGACCCAAAATCCGGCCGATCTCAGGACCAGGAAAACAAAAGTGCCGAGGCTCAGGCACACCAGGGCCGGAAGGAAGCCGATCCAGCCGACGGACGGATTGGCAATGATCGGGATCGACGCGACGCTCAGGACCACGGCCAGCACGAACCGTCGCGCCTCGTGCACCAGGTCCCGCTCCTCTTCCTCAAAGGGTCTGAGCTTGCGGGGATCGGAAATTGTGTAGCCGATGTCGCGCAGCGTCTGCAGGAACTGGTCAGGGCGGGCAATGGCCGGATCGTATTCGACCAGCGCTTGCTCATGGGTCAAGCTGACGGCTACCTTATCGACTCCGGGTAGCCGCCCGAGTGCTTTCTCGATGGTGCCCGTACAGAGGGAGCAATGCAGGCCGCCGACGCGAGCCCGAATCTTCCGGCGATTTGGCCTCGCCGACGGCTCCTCGCTCCACGGCGTGACGGTGGAAGCAGTTCCCATCGCGATCGTCATTGCGTTCTCCATTGCGGCTGCCCCTCGCCTGCGTCGGACGTAGGTCAGCGGGGGCTTCCGTCGGTCTCGCAGGACACGACCTGAAATCGGCGCCCTTGGATCACGTCTACAAGGCGGTCTTCCTGAACGGCTTGCGGATCAAAGAGGACACGCGCTTGCCGATCCGCGAACGAAACCGACGCCATGCGCACGCCCGGCTCCTTCTCAAGGAGGCTCTGGATGTTGTCCGCGCACCCGTCGCACTTCATGCCGTCAATGTTGAAGATGATCGTTTTCATCAGGCTCCTCTTATGGCATCCGTCTAATGTAGACGTGAGACTAACCATTGGACCTAGCTCCAAGGTCAAGCCCGCAAACCGAACCGCCGTTAGCCCCGGAATTCCGCTCTCGCGATCGTGCCTGCCGACATAGTTGCGGTGATCTTCGAAGGCCTGGAGGCGACCCGGTGCGCTACGCGGCGGGAGCGATCACGTTGGTCAACGACATCGCCGAGAACGATCGCGTCCAGCAGCGTCAATGTCCAAAGAACATCACTGTTCTTGGTGCATTTTGCGAATTTGGAAGGAGACCGCGCCATATGTGCAAACAGCATACGGGACGAAGTAAGTCAGAATCATCTTGATCCAATTGATTGACGCTGCGCCAAAGAGAGCGTCCCCCTGATTGATCACGTTCAACACCGTCCCAACAATAAGGGCGACAAGAAATGAACGGCGAGGCACGCCATCAGAAAAGGCACAACGACAGGCGAGCCTCAACATCGACATCTATCTCCCGACTTGCGTTTATATTTGTCGGACCGCTCCGACGATTCTCGGCAGGTCCGCCAGCGTTTCGATCTCGTGGTCGGGGTTTCCCGGCAGACGCTCTTTGCGCTGTCGGTAGCGATTGCACCAGATGACTTTCATCCCAAAGGACGATGCGGCGTAAGCATCCCAGGCGTTTGAAGACTGAAAAGAGATTTGCGGGGCTGGAATGCCTAGTTGATCAACCGCAAGCTGATAGACTCGAGGATCCGGCTTGTAGACGCCGACGTCTTCGACCGACAGCACCGCATCAAGCAAGCTATCGATCCGCGCATTCTTTACCGCCGAATCAAGCATCGCGGGCGTTCCGTTCGACAGGATTGCGGTCTTCAGCCCTGCAGCCTTCAACTGCTCGAGAACGCCTTGCACTTCCGGGAACGTGTCGAGCGTCAAGTAAAGTTCCATCAAACGATCGCGGAGCCCCTGCTGATCCAGCATCAAAGTCTCCAACGAAAAGTCCAAAGCGTCGCCCGTCACCTGCCAGAAATCAGCGTGACGTCCTTGTGCGGCGCGAAGCCAGGTGTATTGGAGCTGCTTTTCGCGCCAAAGGGTGGTCAGCTTGTCGAAGCTATCGCCGAGCACATCGCGGCAGCGGCGCGCAGCGGACGCAAAATCGAATAGCGTCCCGTAAGCATCGAAGACACAGGCCCGCACGGCGCCCGACAAGTTCGTGCTCATAGCCTTAACCTCCCTCGATCTCTAGACGGTCGAGCTTTGCGTGAGGTCCTATCCCTCCGGAAACCGCAAGTTGCGCTTTGGGCCTATTCGTTCTCGGCCCGCCGAATGTTACACCGATATCGACCAATCTTATTGCCAAGCCGATCTTATTGATAAGCCGAAGCCCAGGCTAGGCGTTGGCGAGTTTGGTCGCGGCGCGGTCATTCAGCGGCCTCCCGGGTAACCTGTGGTCAGTTCGAGGCATCAACGCGCAAGCGGAATTTTCTGAGATGGCCTGGTAACTTTTCGGGCCTCCGAGCGAACTAGTGCCGCAGGGACCTTGAGGTTCGTGCGGCAACCGACGGAGATCGAAAATCATGCCTTCAAAACTCCACATGGCCTCGCTGGCGACGGCGACACTCCTCATGTCGTCACTTGTCGCTTGGGCGGGGCAACCGTTTGACGCGAAGGCGTTTCAATCCGCCCAAGCCGAGGAAAAGGCCATCCTCGTTGACGTTACCGCGTCCTGGTGTCCGACCTGCAGGCAGCAACGGCCGACTGTCCAGCAGATCGAGAAGGAAAAGCCGGACCTCGTTGTCTATGAGGTCGATTTCGACAAGGCGAAGGACGTGCTGAAGCAGTTTCGTGTCCAGTACCAGAGTACGCTCATCGTCTTCCGCGGCAATAAAGAGGTTGCACGTTCGACCGGTGAAACCGACCCCGCTCTCATCCGCGGGTTGATCGCGAAGGCGTTCTGACGGTGGTCGGTATCGGCAACCTGGCGCTCGGCTACGCTGCCGGCGCGTTATCGACGTTGTCGCCCTGCGTGCTGCCTATTCTGCCCATCATCCTTTTCGCGGTGATCGAGCGGAACCCATGGGGACCGCTCGCGCTGGCTGCGGGACTCTCGACTTCGTTCGCGGCCGTCGGAATTGTCGTCGCGGCGGTCGGCTTCAACATCGGAATTGATCCGTCTACGTTGCGGCTCGTGACTGCTGCCCTGATCGCCGGAATGGGAATCGTTCTTCTCATTCCGACTCTTCAAGGCAGATTGACAACCATTGCGACGCCGGTGGCAACCAAGGGACAAACCCTGCTTGAGCGGGTTCAGCCGTCGGGACTTGGCGGCCAGTTCGTCCTTGGCACTCTGCTTGGAGTGATCTGGTCTCCTTGTTCGGGCCCCACGCTTGGGGCAGCGGTTGGGCTCGCCGCCCAGGGCAACAGCATCGCGAGCGCAGCGGTCACCATGATCAGCTTCGGTCTTGGTGCAGCGACGCCGATCCTGGCTCTCGCCTACGGCTCAAGACAAGCCATCTTCGCGCGCCGCGACTGGCTGAAGCGCGTGTCGCTCATCGGAAAGCCTCTCATGGGCGCGGCCTTCGTTGGCATCGGCGCCTTTGTCCTTACCGGCCTCGACAAGATCGTCGAGGCCGCCTTGACGCGCGCCATGCCGGAGTGGCTGGTCACCGTGACGACGCGGTTATAACCGCACCGTCGGGTAGGAAGTGGCACCGCAGGGCGATAGTTGGGTGCGCTGCCGGGCTCCGGACCCGGCCGCGAAATCTTGGCATGATTGGAATCGCGCCGCGCCACTTTCACCAATGCCAGTGAAGCAATGCTAGCGGTGCGCCCTGACGTGCCGTTTCGCGTGGCTCTTGCCCGGAGGCAGGAATGCCATCGCGGCCAGGCTGTGCGCCGGCGTGCGCACGCCTGCATGCAGGATACCTGCATTCGGATGCATCGACGCGAATGCACCCGGCTCCTGTTGGGCGAACTGAGAGGGCTGTGCGAATACCGGCGTTGCCGCCATCATCAACAGAATGGTCGCCGCACTGAGGCTTGTGAGTTTGGTCATGGCGTTTCTCCATGTATCGATCACTAGCGAAATTCGTAGATCCTCGAAGAACGACTCGGGCAAGTCCGTCCGATCGTTGATGACGCGCGGACTCTCCTGTCTGCGCTCCTCAACGCTCAAGAAGGCCTAGCGAGAGCGAGTCGAGAATCGTTTGAATTGCGGAATGCACTTCTGTTGAATTATTTGTTGAATTATTCGGAGTAACGTCTGCGAAGGTTACGCTCTCGCGGCGACGAGAAGCCGCCTGCCCTTACCTTCGCAACAGCCGCCCAAGTGCCGCGCCCGCGAGCGCACACGATACGATTGCAGGAGCTGTCGATGGGCCTACAAAGAGGTCACGTGCGCGGCAACGAGCGTCACTTGCGATTTTCCGGACCGGCCGATGCTCTCTTGTGAATGGGGCTGTCCGGCCTGAAGGCGTGGAATGCAAATGCAAAGGCGACGTCGTAAGGAATGTCGGACAACTGTCCGCCTTGCTGTCGCTGCACGACGACATTGCCGATGTCGCGGCCACCTGCGACGGTCCCCTTGTCGAGCGCGGAGGTTTGCCCGGCCTCCCATTTGAGAACGATATCGCCGGCTTCGATCGTGCCACGCTCTCTCAGCAGCGGCAGCGACCATGCTTCGTGATACCCCGGCCTGGTTTCGACGGCGATGACGCGTTCCATCGGATCGATGTCGTCAGGCAACGAGCCGTCATAGAGGAACGGCTTTTGCCCGCTCGCGTCGTACCCGGCATAAGGATTCCTGCCGTAGTTGCGCGCGCCAGGGTCGTTCGGGATCAGCACCTGCCCGTGAGGAAAGCGCTGACGGAAGCGCTCAAAGGATTCCAGGCGCGAAGGAACCAGCCGAAGGTGTTTCCCGCTCATGACGCCCACGATGGCATCGCCCCCGAATTGTTGCCACCAGCTCTCGGTCTGACGGTCGTACATCACCAGATCCGAGTTTCGGAGCTTGCCCGTCGTGCCGAAATCGAGAACGCGGTTCTCAATTGTGCGCTCGAAGACAAGCGAGCTGTTGCAGAGCGGGCAATAGGTGATGGTTACAGGCATACCTCCCACAATATCGTTCACAATCTCGTGCCAGATCAGGATGCTCAGCGGGTACGCGCGCGCGTCGTCGCGGATGGCAAGCGAAATGACCGGCTCCGCGTTACCGATCCGGGCGGCCGATGCGGAGGCAGCGCCGTCGTTAAGTCGCTCGAAGCGAGGCTTATCGATCGACCGAATGCCGTCCTTGGGCGGGCCGCCTGACTTGATCTCATTTAGCGGGACGGTGTGCTGCGAGAAATCGGTGTGGGGCCATTCTGCTCGCCAACGACTTGGCTCGGCCGCGGCACTGCCAACAATCGTGGTGCCAGCGACGACAAGCGCCGGGGCAAGCGCCATCAAACGTATCCAGTTTGCCAATCTCAATGTTTCGCCGTTGAGGATTCTTAATCTTGCCTCAGCGCCTCGGATCACGACCGGAGTCGATTTAATCTCCACTGTTCGCTTGATGGACCACAATGGTTACCGGCGGGTCGGGTTGCGAGGCGAGGCTCCCCGCTGACGAAGGACGGCTTTGCCGCGGTTACGCGGCGCTGCACACAAACCGCGGCAAAGGCGTCATGAATTCCACCCAGCTACCGACCACCTCCAGCCAACCGGCTTTGCGGAACCGGGGGCTCCAGGTCTTTCGGCGTAACCTTTCGGCGTCCCGAACGAATCTTTTCTTGGCGGGCAGGTTCGGCCTGCCGCACGGGCGACTGCGTACGCTCGCACAACAACCTGCAATCGGAGGAACAGAAATGTCCAATCGCACGCTATCCGCACTGGTCGCCGGCGCCTTTGTCGCAGCCGTGGGATCGCTCGCCGTCGCACCGGCCGCGGCGCAGATGAAGAAGGGCGACATGGAAAAAATGATGAAGGAAAAGCAAGCCGAGACAATGAAGGCGCTGAAGGGCGGCAAGGTGGAGAAGTGCTTCGGCGTGGCGCTGAAGGGTCAGAACGACTGCTATGCGGGGCCGGGCACGACCTGCGCCGGGACCAGCACGGTCGACTATCAGGGCAATGCATTCAAGCTCGAGGCCAAGGGTACCTGCACAACCATACAGACGCCAAAAGGGCCGGGAAGCCTGACCGAGAGGAAGGCCTGATACCGTATCGTGGGCGGGCACCCCGCTGCCTGCCCACTCTCCTCTGATCGGAGGTTGCCCGTGTCGCTTCCGTCGTCTTGCACAAGAAGTTGCATCCCCGCACGCGGCGGCGTCGGCCTGAAGGCCGAGCATTACCGCACGATCCTCGAGCAGCAACCCGACATCGGCTTCTTCGAAGTCCATGCGGAAAACTACATGGGCGCGGGCGGGCCGCCGCACCGCTATTTGTCGGCCATTCGCGAGCGATATCCGCTCTCGCTCCACGGCGTGGGTCTTTCGATCGGCGCCGATCGGGCGCTCGATAAGGAACATCTTAAGCGCCTCAACCGGCTAATTCTTCTCTACAGGCCAGGCTTGTTTTCGGAGCATCTGGCGTGGTCATCCCACGACAGCGGGTTTCTCAATGACCTGCTGCCTGTTCCCTATACCGCCGAGACGCTCACGCGCGTCATCGAACATGTGGATCAGGTGCAGAACGCACTCGGCCGGCAGATGCTGCTGGAGAATCCGTCGACCTACCTCGCCTTCGCCGAAAGCACTTACTCCGAGATCGACTTCATCACCGAGGTGGTCCGGCGCGCTGGCTGCGGCCTTCTGCTCGACGTCAATAACGTCTACGTCGCCTCCACCAACCAGCAGTGGGATCCGTTCGCCTACATCGACGCCTATCCGCTCAAACATGTTCGGGAAGTTCATCTCGCCGGCCATACGCGAGACGCCGACGGCAAGGGGCGGCCACTCCTGATCGACACCCACAATCGCCCCGTCGACGAAATCGTTTGGGATCTCTACGCGCATACGGTCCGGCTCACCGGGCCGCTTCCCACCTTAATCGAATGGGACGCCGACGTGCCGACCTGGCCCACGCTGCAACGCGAAGCCGAATGCGCCGAGGCGATCATGTTCGCAACCAAATCGGAGGCCGTACGTCGTGCAGCAGCTCGCTGAAAGGCAGCGCGATTTCGCTGCATCTGTGCTCGATCCAGCGCTCCCGATGCCCGAGGGTCTTCTTGGCCCGGACGGTGAGCCGGATGCGAAGCGGTTCGCCGTCTATCGCAACAATGTCGTGGTCAGCCTGATCGAAGCGCTGCAGCACGCGTTCCCGGCCGTGCACCGCGTTGTTGGCGACGATTTCTTTCGCGCCATGGCACGCGCCTACGTCATGGTCCAGCCGCCGCGCTCGCCAATCATGCTTGACTATGGTGCCGGCTTCCCGGACTTCATCCGGAACTTCAAGCCCGCGGCCGGGCTGCCCTACTTGGAAGACGTTGCACGGATCGAGCGCGCCTGGACGGAAGCATATCACGCACCCGAGGCTTCGCCGATTGATCCAAGCGCATTCAGCGAGGTCGCCCCCGATGAGCTGCCTGCAATGCGGCTCGAGCTTCATCCTTCGCTGCGTCTGGTCCGATCGCAGTTTCCCGCGCTGACCATCTGGCAGATGAACGTCGGCGACGGCATCCCGGCTCCGGTCGATCTGGCTTCCGGCGGCGAGGACGCGCTGATCATTCGCCCCGCGGCCGACGCTGAGGTTCGCTTGATCCCAAAGGGCAGCCTGGAGTTCATCCAGGCACTGCGCGACGGAAGGCCGGTGCTCGCTGCGTTAAAGGAAGCTTTGACTGCGAATTACCGCTTCGATCTCTCGGCCAATCTTTCCGATCTAATGCGCGCGGGTGCCCTGGTCGGGTACAGCCTGGCACAAGAGGCGGCCCAGACATGACCGTGCATGTGAACATCGCAACGCTCGAGAGTGCCACTCGCGTACTGGCCGATTGGCTCGCCCGCGTCGCTCGGGTGTTGGCTCCGCCGGTGCTGCGGATCGCGCTTGCTGTGCCCTTCTTCAAATCCGGGCTAACCAAGTGGGACGGCTTCCTGTCGCTGTCGCCGGCTGCCGAGTTCCTCTTCGAGGACGAGTTCAAGCTGCATATTTTTGGTCAAGCTTATGACTTCCCTTTGCCCACCGTGGTCGCATACCTCGACGGCATCGCCGAGATCGTGCTCCCCATCCTGCTCGTTGTTGGCCTTGCAACTCGTTTTTCCGCACTGGGGATCCTGGTCATGACCGGCGTTATTCAATTGGTCGTGCCGGAGGGATGGGCGAATTTCCATCTGCCGTGGGCTGGCTTGGCAGTAGCCATCATCGCGCTTGGACCTGGGACGCTCTCCGTCGATCATTTGCTTGAACGGCTGCCGCGGCCCTGGAAGCAGGGAGGCGCCTGATGTTGGCGAGCTCCCGTTCCTCGTTATATGTGCCTCGAGCCCAATGGAACGCTCGGTCATGACGCACGACTCTCGCAGCCGCGGACTTTCGCTCAGGCTTGTCGGGAAGCATGAGAGCGGCGCGCACGAGACAGCGTCGGTCGCCAGAGATGTCGACTGGTCGATCCTGATGGCCCGTGCACAGGAGGGAGACCGAACCGCCTATCACCGGCTGCTGCAGGAAATCACGCCGTATTTGCGTTCTCTTGCGGCGCGGTGGCACCGTGACCCCGGCGATGTTGAAGACTCTGTTCAGGATGTCCTTCTGACCATCCATTCGATCCGAAAGACCTACGACCCGGCCCGGCCATTTGCGCCGTGGCTGGTTGCAATTGCGAACCGGCGTTTCATTGACCGGCTGCGCCGTCAGGGCCGCACCAGAGACCGTGAAATACCTTTAACCACCGAGCATGAAACCTTTTCCGAACCTCAAGCGAACCTGGAAGTGAAGCAGGACAGGCTGGAGCTTGAAGGCATGGTCAACGATCTGCCCCCTGCGCAGCAGAACGCCGTCCGGCTGCTCAAACTCAAGGAGATGTCATTGAAGGAGGCCGCGGCGCTGAGCGGCATGTCGATCAGCTCCCTCAAGGTCAACGTCCACCGTGCGCTGAAGAGCCTTCGGAAAATGCTGGTCGATCGGAGCGAACCGTGATCAAGACACCCGATCTCATTGCTTCCCTTGCGGCGAACGCCACGCCGGTACGGCGGCTGCGGCCGCCGGTCATGCGGGCGGCGTGCTGGCTCCTGCTTGCAGCGGTCGTCTTGACGCTGCTGGCCGTCAACCAGGGAATTCGCCCCGACCTGGTTCGGCGGCTGCAGGAGCCGGCCTTTGTCGTCTGCATAGCGGCCTCGCTTCTGACCGGGGTACTCGCGGCGATCGTTGCCTTCCTCGTGAGCCTCCCCGACCGGTCGCGGCTCTGGCTTCTGCTTCCGATCCCGGCGCTGATCCTGTGGCTTTCGAATATCGGCTATCAGTGCCTCACTCAATGGGTCGCTATTGGACCTGACGGCATGAGTTTTGGGGAGGCCGCGCGCTGCTTCGCTACGCTCGTGCTGACCAGCCTGCCATTGTCGCTCGCGATGCTGGTGATGCTGCGCTATGCGGCTCCGCTTCGCCCAATCGCCGCGACCTTCATGGGTAGCTTGGCGGTCGCTGCGATCACGGCAACGGCACTGTCGCTCTTCCACGTCATCGATGCGACCGCGATGGTCCTGATGTGGAACTTCGGAACCGCAGCTCTGTTCGTCGGCCTGGCAGGTCTGTTCGGTCGGACAATGTTCCGATGGGCCGCGCCTCGAACGCTATACGCACGAGACTAGGCGTTGAGGTCACTGAAAACGTTCGGTGACGGCAGGCCGCATTTCTTCCCGCGCCCAGGGCTCAGGGGATCACAGGCCTCGATGCCGAGTTCTGATAGAAGAAACTGAGAAGGAGCAAGACACATGACCGATTTCCCACACCTGTTTCCGAGGCGGGCCGTTCCACCTCTTCGAGTTGACCTCGCGAGCGGCGGCACCTTCGATCTTGCGCGCGAGAAGCCTGCGCAGTTCACGCTTCTCGTGTTCTACCGCGGCCTTCACTGCCCGATCTGCAAGACCCAGCTTAGGGACCTGGAAGCAAAGCTCGATGAGTTCGACAAGCGCGGCGTTGCGGTGGTGGCCGTATCGTCCGATACGAAAGAGCGGGCCACACAGACCATGGACGGCTGGGGATTGACGCGGCTGCGTCTCGGCTACGGCCTCGATCTGGCGGCGGCGCGGCGGTGGGGCTTGTTCATCTCGTCAGGGCGCGGCATGACCTCCGTCGGAGTCGAAGAGCCCGCGCTTTTCTCCGAGCCGGGACTCTACCTGATACGGCCGGACGGCACGCTCTACTTCGGCAGCGTCCAGACCATGCCGTTCGCGCGACCGCACTTCGCCGACATTCTCGCCGCAATCGACTATGTCCTGAAGAACAATTACCCGGCGCGCGGCGAAGTCATGGATCTGTCGGAAGCAGCCCCGGCAGCGTGACGCGACGCAACGGCACTCCGCGAAACGCACGCGATGAGCGTGATCGCGCTGGGCAAAGCTGAAAATGGGCCATGAGAATTGCTATCGCGCCATTGGTGCTGGCAATGGCGCTCCGATTGGGGGCGGCGATACCTGCTACTGCCCAGACATTTACTGAATTCACTTTACCTACTCCCGCCAGCCGTCCCTCCGCAATCACGGCAGGACCAGACGGCGCGCTGTGGTTCACCGAGGCCGCGGGGAAGATCGGGCGAATCACCTCCGATGGCACCATAACCGAGCTCCCAATCAAGGGGGGCGGCATTTTGCATTCCATTACAACGGGGCCTGACGGCGCGTTGTGGTTCACAGAGTTCACCTCCAAGAGGATCGGGCGCATTCCGACCACCGCCACGGCAGAAAACCTGCAACTAACCGAATTCGCGATCCCTGGGCCGGCCGGACCACTTGGCATAACGAGCGGGCCAGATGGTGCCCTGTGGTTCATCGAGCCGGTCGGAGGCAAAATCGGGCAGATCACGACCACCGGCGTGGTCACCGAATTCCCGATCCCCTCGGCCAAGAGCGGAGAGATCACGGCTGGACCAGACGGCGCGCTGTGGTTCACATATGCTCGTGGCAAAATCGGGCGGATTGCCACCACGGGCGCGGTCACCGAATTCACGATCCCTCCGGAGGATAGCAGCCCCGGGAGTATTACGACCGGGCCCGACGGCGCGCTGTGGTTCGCCGAACCGGTGAGTGGCAAAATCGTACGAATGACTACCGATGGCAAGATAACCGAATTCGCGCTTCCCAATCCCTATTCCCAGCCATGGGGCATCACGACGGGGCCAGACGGCGCCTTGTGGTTTACCGAATCCGCTTGCGTTCGCCAGCCGGGTCCACGCTGCGCCATCGGCAACAAAATCGGTCGGATCACGACGACCGGTTCAGTCACCGAGTTCGCGATCCCGTCGGACGGTAGCGGGCCTCACAGCATCACGAACGGGCCCGACGGCGCGCTGTGGTTCACCGAGTACTATGGAAGCAGGGTCGGACGCCTGGTGCTTCCTTGACCTACACGATTGTCGTTGGAGATGGAGAAAACACAGACGCGCCGTGGTATCGTCCAGCCAAACGCCGCGGTATTCTTCATGTGCCGACTGACATCAACAGGGATCATCGCGATGATGGAGCCCGTGGTCGGTCTGGTTGAACGTCTCCTGAAGCGAGTCATCGTCGTCGCGATCAAGGTAGACGACAACTTCCACATCAATGCCAACCCGGCTTCTTAGCCGATTTCTATCGCCGCAAAAGAGAAGTAAGCGGGTTCAGCCTCATCAAGGCGGCGAGGAGGGTAGCTACAGCGCGGCGCGGTTGGGCTGTGCGACCATGCAACCTTGAGCCCGAGGAAATGCTTGTCCCGAGACCGTCTGACCCAAAATTTATTCTCAATGGCCGTAACCTTCTCGGCAGAACTATCGAATGGCATTTTGGGGTAGCTGCACGTCTCGCTCGGCGCGAACCGTCTTGCGTCCTCATCAATCTTGGAGCAGGGATTCAATGAACCTAGCAAACTATGCAGGCCGCTCGTTCGGTGCACTACTCACGTTGGCACTGACGGTCCTTTCGGTACCTAGTCAAGCCGACGAGGCGATTCACCTGGATTTCACGGCGCACGCCTCCTTTTTCTCGGCTGAGACGCATCAGCCGAAACCGCTTGACCCGCATGTCTTCGTTGCGGACGCGTCCGCAGCCGCCGCGGTGGGACCTCAAAATATACAGCACGTGGCTGGCATCCGCCCGGCGCTGATTGACCAGGACCCAAAGACTGCCCCTCTCGTCAACGCCAAGGGTGAAGCCTTGGGATTCGATCTCGGCGACTGGCTCGCGGCCAAAGGCACCGTTACCATCACTCCGTCTACCGGTGGCAAGGTCGAGATTTCGGTTCAGTTCAGCCACTTGCAACCGGGCGGCCATTACAGCCTTTTCGAAAATCATTTCGACCAGAAGCCCGTCGGCTTCACCCCGCTCGACGACACGGGCAAGACGAACGATTTCGTGGCCGGAGCGGATGGAACCGCCAAGCTTACGGTGATGGCTCCGCAGAAGCTGACCCACGACAATGCGGTACTGCTCGTCTACCACAGCGATAAGACCGCACATGGCGAGCAGCGCGGCGAAATCGGCGTCAACGCCCATCATCAGCTCATCGCCAGGATACAGTAAGCCTACAGGGGTAGGAGTGATCGCCTCGCGCGGCCCCTTCCAGCTCATCGTTCCGGATGTGCCGAGCATCGGCGCCACCGGCGCCTATCCGGATGTGCTGTCCCCTGATTTCGTGGTGCCAAGCTCGATTCTGCTGCACGCGTTGTCGCTGCGGCAGTTGTACCGGCGAGCCAAGCCTCGTGCCTAGGCCGCGCGAGGCTTCGTTGTTGCCCGGACTATCCTCCTTTGGCAGCAATCAAGATCGCGTAGCCTAACTCGCCCGCCCCTATCGCTTCCAGCACGCGCCGCGTGAAATCCTTCACCATCGCAATATCGAACCCTGGCAGCGATAGCTTGTTCAAGCCCACCATCACTTCGGTCATGAGAAGTCGCGTGCGGATCTGGTTCACGAAGTCGATCAACGCGCCATTGTGCACTTCAGTTGCCACTACCCTTAGACCGGCTGCGGCGAGCAGGGCCCCGTATTCCGTGAGCGGCTGAGCATCGGCTATGCAGGCAATCCACGCCGCAAGGCACTGAAGTTCGGACGGCAGGGTCCCTCGGCGCGTCGGGTCGCTTAGACCGACTTGCCCACCCACGCGAAGCACGCGCGCAAATTCCGTCGCGGCAGACGCCTTGTTTGGGAACGTGCACAGCGCGCACTCGCAAACGATTGCGTCGAACGAGGCATCGGCAAAGGGCAATCGCTCGGCATCCCCGCAATAAAAGGTGACCTTGTCGCTCAAGCCTCGCTCGCTGGCGCCGCGTTTCGCCTCCTCGATATTGCGCGGACTATAGTCAAGGCCGATCACCTCGCACCCGAACCGCGTCGCAAGCGTCAACGCCGTTGTTCCCCGGCCGGCGGCAACATCCAGAACCCGCTTTCGCGGTCCCAAGCCCAGCATGCGGCCGAGCCGCTCGGTCATCTCGGTGCCGCCTGGATGCAGCGCGTCGCCCAGCAGCAGCTTCACTGCGTCGCTTTCATAGACAGTTGCGCAGCACTGCTTAATCGCCGTGGGCGAAAGTGCGCCTGGCTCGGTTGTGCGCTGGTTGTCCGCCTCGTTCATCGGACGTGCGTGCGGTCGCCGAAGTCGAATACGACGGGTCTTGGCTTGTAGGCTCGGCCTTCCCGCCTGGCGCGCCGTCGCTCTGGCTCCATGGCATTGAGCTGCCGCCGCGCCTGCTCGCGATAGCCGACCGAATTGTAGGCGCAGAACGGAATCTGCTTATCCCCCGGCAGCAGAAATTCCTTGCAGCACTTCATGAGGTTCTTTTGATTGAAGGTCCAGGGGTCCATGAAATCTTGGAGCATGATCATGATCATGCTTTTCGCGATCTCGTTGATCGCCAGCCCATCCGGAAGCGCGCACGCTTGGCACGATATCGCGACCTGCTGCAGCGATTTTTCCGAACCTGCGACAGAGGACGACGACCACAGGCCTTCCAGCGCCGTCCTGACTTCGTGGCTGAAATCCGGTACGATCCGGTTGGTGATGTAGTCGAGGTAGTCGTTGACGTTGATGATGCGCGGCAGTGGGGTGACCTTATCGCCTTCGACGAAGGCATAGGTCACCGAATTGCACGTCGGAAAGCAGCACGGCACTGGCACAAAGTCGGAGGCGACGAATTTGCCGCCCGTTTGGATCTCGATCTGCCGAATGATATCGGGAATCGTCATCCGGCTCATCGGGTCGTGGTTCATATGCCGGCCTGCGTGAAATGCCGGCTGAAAGGTGATGCCGCGGATGGTCGGATGTTCGATCGCAAATTCGACGATTCGGCCGATTTCACGCTCGTTGACGCCGCGCTCGATGGCGGGGACGATGGTCACGTCCAAGCCGATCTGCGCGAGCCGGTCCAGGGCGAGAAGCTTTTCCTCCAGGAGGTCCGGCTCGCCGCGAATGATCCGATAGGTATCCCGCTCAAAGCCGTCGAACTGGAAGTAGAGCGCGGGCCTCACCTCGTTGAGCTGTTCGAGGAATCGATCGTCGCGGGCGATGCGCTTTCCGTTGGTGTTGATCATAACGAAGCGGATATTGCGGGCGTATGCGGCGCGGACGAAATCGATGATCTGCGGGTGCATCGTCGGCTCGCCGCCGGAAAACTGCACCACCTCGGGCTGACCTTCCGTCCGCACGTAATCGTCGAGCATCTGCTCGACTTCTTCCACGGTGAGGCTGAAGCCGGGCGCTGCATCGGCAAAGCAAAGGGGACAGTCCATGTCGCATGCACTATTGACCTCTATGATGCCGAGGCAGGTGTGCTGCTCGTGGTCAGGACAAAGGCCGCAATCATGCGGGCAGCCATGTTCGACAGCCGCTCCGTGGGCCAGCGGGATCGTGCCCGGCTTGTTGTAGCGCGCGAACGAGATGTAGGCATCGGCATCGCCGTACACGAGCGACATGAACGGCCCGCACTGCGGGCAACGCTTGCTCATATAGACTTTGTTGTCGCGCAGAAGAATCTTGGCATCGATAACCCGCCGGCAGGCAGGGCAGATACTTCGCGTCAATTCATGGAATACATAGTCTGAATCGCCACGATGACCGTTGGCAATCTCGCTTGCGCCGGCGTCCCGACCAACGTCAATGGCCTGCTTGGCACCTAAGTCAAGAATGCGCTCGTTCATTCGGCTATCACCCTAATTTCCATACCGACCACAGCAGCACCGGCGATAAGAACGCAGTCGTCAGGCAATAGAAGCAATAACCTCCAAAAATCATCATATCGCGCACACCGAGAATGTTTGCGAGCGTTGCCGCGGTCGAAAGCACCAGCAACACGATCCAGGTCCAGCGACCCAACGGCGCGAGCAATAACGCGACGATCACGATGTAAAGGGCGGCGCCGATATAGCCGTCGGGAATGCCAAACGGTCGCGCGAACGGAGCATTGGCGACCCCTTCGCAGCCCTCGCCGAAAAAGGGACAAATGAGGCGACCGACGAGCCGGCTCTGATATAGCCCGACGTAGAGCATGGCTGCAGCACTCGCTAGTGCGACAGCAAATGCAATATAACGATACACGCTCATTCGTCTGGCCAAATCCCTCGTGGCTTCAAATGCCGCAGTAGGCTGGGCTCGATGATTTATCATCAACCGCCTGCCGCGCCGCGCCTGCACAAAATGATAGCCGTTGTGGAGGTTCGGCTGGGCTCTGAGAAAGGTTACCAGCACTCAGAAATTTTATTGCGTAGAACCCTTTGCAGCTCGTTTTTGAGAGCGGCTGATGTCCCAGCATGGTCACCGCCCGCCGGGACCTCGATGCTGTTCACTTCGAGGCAGGCGACACAGCACTTCTCGGGTCGCGTGCATGCGGCTTGCGCCTGGCGCAGTTGGCAGCGAGCGGGTCAGCGGCCCGGCGGACAGGCCTCAAAAGAAGTTGACCTGGAGCCGAATTAGAACGCCTCAAATTGCACCGACCCGAAACCGGCGGTACGACCATCGTCGGGCCCAACTTTCAATTGGCATCCCGTGAAGCTGCTATCCTTACCATCTCGTCTTGTAGTGCTCGCCATGCTGCTGGCTCTGGCTTTCTTTGGCGCAGCGAGGGCCGAGACAAGCGATGTCGAGACCACATGGCGACTATTGGATTACATCGCGGTGGATTACGCCGGCGCCGTGTCGCACGGTACGGTTACGAGTCCTTCCGAATATGCCGAGCAGAACGAGTTCGCGGCGACCATCGCTGCGAAGCTCGCTGCGCTCCCGCCCAAGCCGGAGCGGCAAGCGCTTGCGACTGAAGCTGCCCGCCTGCAGCGTGCCATCGCCGACAAGACTGACGCCGAGCAAGTCGCAACTATAGCGCATGGCCTGGCGGCGGCGTTGCTCGCGGCCTACCCGGTGCCGCTGGCGCCGAATAAGGTTCCGGACTTCGCACGCGGCGCGACGTTGTTCGCTCAGAACTGCGCCACCTGCCATGGCGAGGCCGGCGACGGCCATGGACCAGATGCCGTCAAGCTTGATACGCCGCCCATCGCGTTCACGGATGCCGAGCGCGCTCGCCAGCGCAGCGTGTTCGCACTCTACCAGGTGATCACCCAAGGTCTCGACGGAACGGCGATGTCGAGCTTCGACAGCCTACCGACCGATGATCGTTGGGCTTTGGCGTTCTACGCTGGTCATTTCGCCTTTCCCGATCCAGCAGCGGCCGAAGGCGAACGGCTGTGGAGGCAGAACGCCTCGCTTCACCGGCTCGTTCCCGATCTGAAGACGCTCGCCGGCACAACACCCGCAGCGCTCGCGAGCAAGATCGGACAGGACAAGGCCGACGCTCTCATGGCTTATTTGCGTCGCCATCCCGACGCGGTCCTGCTGCAGCAGGGCGGATCCCTGTCACTGGTGCGCGGTCGCCTGACCGAGAGCCTTGCCGCCTATCGTGCAGGGGACCGCCTGCATGCCGGCGAGCTGGCTTTGTCTGCCTATCTCGATGGATTCGAGCCGATCGAACCGGCGCTGGGCGCGCGCGATCGTACGCTCATGGAGCGGATCGAGGGCGCGATGGGCGACTATCGCGCCGCCATCCAGAGCGGAGAGAATGCCGACGCGCTCGCCGATCGCGTGCAGGTCCTCGACGATCTTTTTGACGACGCCGAGGCGTCGCTCTCCCCCGATGCGGCAAGCGGCCTCTCAACGTTTATCGGGGCGGCGACGATCCTGCTGCGCGAGGGGCTGGAAGCGCTGCTGATCGTCGTTGCGATGATCGCTTTCCTGCGCAAGGCCGAGCGGATGGAGGTCATGCCCTACGTCCACGCGGGTTGGGTGGGCGCCCTCGTCGCCGGCCTCCTGACCTGGATCGTCGCGACCTGGGTGATCGGAATCAGCGGCGCGAGCCGAGAGCTGACGGAGGGGTTCGGGTCGGTCTTCGCCGCCGTCGTCCTGCTCTCGGTCGGCATCTGGATGCATGGCAAGGCACAAGCCGACCAATGGCAACGCTACATTCGCGAAAGGATGGCGAATGCCTTGTCCGGAAGTTCGGCCTGGTTGCTGTTTGGGCTCGCTTTCATCGTCGTCTACCGAGAGGTGTTCGAGACGATCCTGTTCTACGCGGCGCTGTGGGCCCAGGGAAACGGCAGCATGATACTCGCCGGAGCACTGAGCGCGTGTGCAGCACTTGGGGGCATCGCGTGGGCGATGCTGCGCTATAGCAGTCGGCTGCCGATCGGTAAGTTCTTCACCTACAGTTCGTGGCTCATGGCGGTTCTGACGGTCGTGCTGGCCGGCAAGGGCATCGCAGCTCTGCAAGAGGCCGGCATCGTCAGCATCGCCCCGCTACGCTCGGTGCCGCGTATCTCGTTGGTTGGTCTGTTCCCAACTGCGCAAACTGTTGCGGCCCAGGTGCTGATGATCGCGGCTCTGGCCATAGGGTTCGCTCTCAATCGTCGAAAGATCGCATGGAAGGATGGATAAGGCCTAGGTCGAGATTTATGAGCGGCAGCTTGCCGAGTTGCCCCGTGATTAGACGTGGATGATTCTGACTCGGCTCAGCGACGAGGCCGCCAAGCGGCGGTCCACCTCAGTAGCAGGCCGCAGCCGGCGCCGCCCGGCGGCCGCACGACCACCCAGCGCTTGCCGCCACCGAGCGGTGTGTCTTCGCAGAGCTCGAAATTCAAAGCGCGTGTGAAGAAGGTGATCGCTTCGTCATAGTCCGCGACCACAAGACTGACGAGGGACAGACGCTGATTCATTGCCGAACCGAGAGGATGAGACAAGCTTGCAACGGCAAGATCAGGTTACATCGGCCCAATTGTTGTCGGACTCCAAACGAGAGGCGAGCCTGTGTCGATATTCGCGCGGTGCGACCTTTCCACGCAAGAGTCGCCGCTAACCGATGCCGTGCTGCTTCAAAAGCGCCTGCTCATCGCCTGACACCCAGCCGAAGACCTTCGGGGTCCCATTCAATTTTTGAACGAAGTAGTGAGTATCGAAATCTATCGGCATGTCCGGCTGACCTTTGCGGGTGTAGATCGCCGTCCAGGCGACGTGGGCCACGCAATGAGATTCGTCGATTGGGGAAAGGCGGATATTGCGTATCCGCACATCCTTCGTCCCGATCGCCCGATAGTGGGCATACCCCTGCGCCATGACCTGCCTGAATTGGTCGTCGTTCCTTCCGGTCCTGACCCCAGCAGGCGCGGCGCCAATAAACTCGGACGCATATAGCGAGGCGACCTCATCCATATCCACGTCGCCATCGAGGGCTTGATTGAAAAGGCGCTGATATCGCTCGAATAGTTTCCTGACGTCGGCTTCCATTATTTGCTCTCCAAGTGCTGGGATCCGATGATCTTGCGCCATCCGTCGACGAGCGCTTCGGACTCACCTGCGACCAACTCCCCGGCATCCTGGAGAGCGCGCTTGTCATCATCGGTGAAGCCCACCACAGCCTGCAGCCGCATGAATTCCTCCAGCGTCACCGGCGAGCGTTGGACCTTGCCATAGTCATATCCGGAATGTGGGAGACCGGCATCTCTTGCTCCCTCGCCGCCCCACATGTCCCGTAATCGTCGCAGCGATCGTGCGTTCCTATTTCTCCCGTCGTTCAGTCCTGCGCTGGACTGCCAGGATCGCCTCCGCGAACGCCACGGGTGCTTGTCTCGGCGCGAAGCCAAGCGAGTCAACGCTCCGACGCTGGAGCCGACCTGGCATTGGCTTGCATGGGCCCGCGCGTATAGCCCTCCGGGATCACGATCGAGGGATCGGCCGGATCCAGCGCATCATGCGTGACCACCGTGCCCACAAGTGCGGTTGTGGCAAGATCGAACTCGGTCTTGCGCGGGGAGGTAAGCGAGGCCTGGACACGTGTGCGGTAGAATACGTAGGCCGCAAGCAGCGCCTGGGCTATCGCGGTAAACAGGAATAGCGCGCGCGGTCCTGCCGCCGACATGAAGGTGGCGGCAATGAGAGGCCCGACCACCGAACCGAGGCCGTTGGTAAGCAGGATTGTAGCAGCGATCGCTACGACGTCACTCGCTGGGGTCTTGTCGTAGGCGTGGGCCGCGGCAAGCGAATAGCCGGGCAGCGCGAGCGCCCCGAAGAGAATGCCAAATAGCAGCAGCGTCGCTCCCGATGCGGCGATCAGCCATGAGGCGACGCCCGCGGCGGCAGCTCCTATCAAGAGAACAAGCAGAACCCAGCGACGATCGACGCGGTCGGATAGACGGCCGACCGGGAGCTGGACGATCGCGCCGGCCAGCACCGCGGTACTCATGAACAGCGCCACCTGATCGATGCTGAGGCCGCTGCCGGCGGCCGACAGCGGCGCAAGGCCCCAGAATGCACCATTAGCGGCTCCAATCATGAAACTTGCGACCAGCGCAACCGGCGCCGCGCGATATAGCTGCCCGACGCGAAAGCTGACGATGGTAACCGGTGCTGGTTGCGCGGCGCGGGTCAGTGCCACCGGAACAATGGCCAACGAGGACAGTATGGCGGCCACCATGAAGTTCCCGGCTTCGGCGACCGGATAAAGCGTCACCAAACTCTGACCAAGTGTGATGGCGCCATAATTGACCATCACATAAGCCGACAGTACGAGTCCGCGCGTCTCGTTCGAGGCCCGATCGTTGAGCCAGCTCTCGACCACCAGATAGAGACCGGCGAGGCAGAGGCCAGTTACGCCGCGCAGCACGATCCAGGCCGCGACCACCGGCGCGAGCGCGTAGGCAAGCGCCACGGCAGCCGCCACCGCGACCATTGCTGTAAAGGCGCGAATGTGTCCTGCGCGCAGGATCAGATAAGGCGCGAGCAGGCAGCCGCTGACGAAGCCGACATAATAGGCTGAACTGATGACGCCGAGCGCAAGATCGTCAAAACCTTCCGCGCTGCCCCGCAGCGGCAGCAAAGTGAATTGCAGGCCGCTGCCTGCCAGCAGGAACGCGAGCCCCAGGAGCAACGACACGATCGGGCGCAAGGTCTTCGGCATCCGGATCGCCCCAGCAGTCATCGAGTCCAGATTCATCGAATCCACAATCTCTTGGCAAGACACGATAAAGAGCTGCGTACCAATTCAGAGGTGTGTCCGGCGAGATCGTTCTCGGAACCTTCGCCTCGAAGGCAAAAGATCGCGCGTTCGAAACGTGATGCCTGCACACGATCGATGGCCTACGAACTGGAAGGAAACAAACAGCGGCTACGATTGACGTCGCCCGGGACGGTTGCGCCATGTCAGAGGGCTTCGCAGAATAGCGAAGCAGTAGTACCCATCCTCATCGGCCGTGGCACGCCACGGCCGATGAGTGATTGTCCTGTCTCACCGCGGTGCGGTGTCTCGATGCGCGGTCTTGAGACGCGATTGCGCGCCTCGGAGGCGGCCCGCGAGGTCACCGGGACTGGTAGTCGGGGCTCTTCATGTGTTTCCTGGTACCGCTTACGCCGACAGATCGCTTCGAAGGACGCTCACGCATCTCGGCACGAGCGTTGTTCGGATTGTTCGCGTTGCCCATAGCATTGGCGGAGCCCGCTGCAGCATTGGCGGAGCCCGCTGCGTTGGGGGAACCTGCAGCGCCACCCGGCCCTATGAGGCCCGACTTTCCGGCGGGCGTCTGCGTATTTTTGTTGAGGGCATCACGATCCGGATACATTGCGCAGTCTACGCATTGCGCGGACGCGAAGGATGTCAGGGAAATCGACATCAAAACCGACATCAAAGATGTGGCGACCAGGGTCTTGTAGTTCATCATTGGATCTTCCCTTGGTTTTGTCGTTGCCCAGCTAAGCCGGGATTCTCGCCGATCGCTCGGCAGAGTCTGCTACCCGAGAAACAGTTCGGCGTGCTTTGGTTCGCCGCCTCACGAACAGGGCTGATGTGCGCGCGCGTCAGGGCGATCGCCCGACGCTCTTGACCGGCGATACGGTGCTGAGAATGCTCCGCAACGAGCATCCGCACACCGTCCTGGGCCCGTCGATGGAAATGAAACTCAGAGCGGAACTGACAGCGGAAGAAGCGGCTGAAGCTGTGGACCAGGATCACGTCGAGCGGTGGCCGCCTGACCCTGCCGCCAAGGTCGTCTATGACCTCAATCCCAGCAGCGTACGTCGTCGGGCCAGCCATGAATCAGCATGAGAGGCCCGCCCGCGCCGACGGGCCATTACGACGTCCCGCTGCTGCGAGCGCAGACATCAGGCTCCCTCTGCCCCGGCGATCGATCGCTAGAACTGCGTATGCTCGCCGCCAGGCTCGGATATCTGGGCAAGAGCCACACCGGCGCTCCCGTTCGCCTTGCGTGCGACATCGCCGAGTGCAATCACACCAACGAGGCGTTTGTCGCTGTTAAGGACCGGCAGCCGGCGAACCTGAAGATCCCCCATGGATTGACAGGCCGCTTCGACGTCTTCGTCTTCAAAGCAATACATCACGTCCGCGGTCATAGCCTCGGCGACCGGTGTCTCGGGCCCTCGCCCTTTGCCAATCGCGCGAATAGCGATGTCCCGGTCGGTGATCATTCCGACGAGCCGGTCATCGGCGCCAACCGGCAGAAAGCCGACGCCAAGGGCGGACATGAGCTCTGCGGCGGATTGAATCGTGTCCTGGGGATTGACGACTTTTGGTTCGGTGGTCATTGCCTCGCGAACAAGCATCTGGGTGCTCCTATTTGGCGCGGCGAATTTACGATCGGTAACTGCCGGCGATGCGGTCCCCCGCCGGCACAAGTCTCGTTTGCGGCTGCCGAAGATCGACTCACCGTCTATTGAAGGCGCCGATCCGAGTGGCCTCTCAGTGTTTCACGTGCTCGAACACCACGATCACGCCGGTCGGCTCGGGTTCATGTGCCATCAGGCGCGTCAGATCCGAATCGCCCCAGTCGGCCAGGCTCACGACTTCGCCGCTCTGGCGATCGGCCCCGACCGACTGCGCGGGCTCGAGAACCTTGAGTCCGCTCTCGTCGACGAAGAACGTGTGCTCGCCAAACATGCTGTTGAGTTGCGGCATGGCGGGATGCTCGTCGGGGAGCACCTGAGCACCCAGTTGCCTGACGGTCTGCTTCACCTGTTCGGACGTTAGCTTCATGGGCTGCTCCGTTTCTGTCATGTCAGGTTTCATAGCGGCCGAGGCGAACGTTCCATGCGCCCTGGTTCGCCTGGCTCAAGTTTCCGAACGGGTGCTGCGGACAAATGTTCCAGCGCAATGCATCTCGTGATGACGGATTGCATCCGCCGCGCTGATGGCACTGGATCGCCACGATAAGCACATCATTGAGCGACCCGGTACGACCGGATCCGGCTATTCGCTCCGGTTCTCGCCGACCGACAGCGCGCAGATCCGCGACATATGCGTGTAGGGCAGACCGGTCTCCTCGGCCCAGGCGTTGAACTGCGCCTGCACCTTGGCGAGATCGCCCTTCGACTTCACCTCCTCAGCAATGTCGAGGCCGGCGCCACGCAGGCAGGCAACGACGTCCTTAGATGTGACAAAGCCGTCCCAGCCGATGAAGCGCAGCAGCATCTGGCCGGTGTTGCCTCCGAGCCGGCTGCCGCGCTTGGTAAGGAGATCGAGCAGGCCGATCTCGTCGGATGAGGGCCACTTCGCTAGGAACTTGCCGAAGCTGCCGTGCTCTCGTGCGATCTCCTGGACGAAGGCAGCGTTCTCGCGCACCGACATGATCTTGGCGCCATTGCGAACGATGCGCGTGTCGCGCATCAGGTCCTCCCAATAGTCCTCGGGCTGGAAGGCCAGCTTGGCCGGCTGGAAGCGCAGGAATGCATCTTCAAACCCGTCCCATTTGGTCTCGATCACGCTCCAAGCGAAGCCTGCGCAAAACACCCGCTTGGTCATCTCCGCAAGGATGCGATCGTCGCCTAGTTTCGTCAGCCGCTTCAGGTCGGGCTTTGCCGGCATCAGCTTTTCCAGTGCCGTGGGCCCGCCCTTGCGCTTTTCGGCACGGGCACGAATGGTCTTGAAGGAGGTCATACGGTCACCGCGGGTGGGGGCGCATCACGACAGCAGACTTCGATGACTTCGTCCAGTGCGGTGCCGCCAACGGCCTCCGCGAGCGCGAACGCGGTGCAATACGAACGCGCGCCAATAAGCGTCCGATGACCGGTCGCCGGCTGATTTGACGCGGCAGGCAGGCACTGGGCTGGTCTGGTTCTTGCTTTTCCAATCATCCGGATTGCCGGCTTCGTTCATTTCCTGGGCAATTGGATTTTCAATGCGCTGCCTGGTCGTTGCAGACCTGCACTACTCGCTGCCGCAGTTTGACTGGCTGGTGAGCGCCGCGCCGCATTTCGACCTGATCATCTTTGCCGGCGACGCCCTCGATGTCGGCTCCATGGTGGACTTTCGCGCACAGATCGTGGTGGTGAGAAAGTACCTTGCGCTGCTGGCCGGTCAGACGCGCGTCATCCTTTGTTCCGGCAATCACGACCTCGACGAGCGCAATGCGGAGGGCGAGAAGATCGCACGCTGGATCGCGGGGGTGCGCGAGCTCGGGATCGCCTGCGACGGCGACAGCCTCACCATCGACGACACGTTGTTCACGGTGTGCCCGTGGTGGGATGGGCCGCAGGTCAAGCAGTGCATCGCGGACCAGCTTCGCGACGCCGCCGGCAAACGGCCGCAGCGATGGATCTGGGCCCATCACGCGCCGCCGGCGGATTCGCCGACGAGCTGGGACGGCAAGCGCTTCTTCGGCGACGTCGAGCTCGTGCAGTGGATCATGCAGTATCAGCCCTCGATGGTGATCTCGGGCCACGTGCATCAGTCGCCGTTCATCAAGGACGGCTCATGGTTCGACCGGCTGGGTCCGACCTGGGTGTTCAACGCGGGCCTACAACCCGGCCGGCCGCCGACACATATCGTACTGGATCTCGATGCGAACCGGGCGTTCTGGCTTGCCGCCGGCGAAGCACAGTGGATCGGTCTCAACGCGCCGCTGAAGCGGCCCGCTGCATTTGTCGAGGAGCCGCCGGACTGGCTCACATCCTTGGATCGGATTGCCGATCCGAGCCTGGCGAGACCTCAAGCGGCGGCAGGTTGATCATGCTCTGGAGCACCTCGCCGACCATCGCCAGATGCGTGCCGTGGCCAGCATATTGCCGCTTGAGATCGGCGAGATAGGTGTTGGCGACGTTGAGCCGCTGGGCCAGCATGCGCGCGATCAGGATCGCCACATCCGGCTCCCGCTTGAGGAAAGAGGCGGCATCGTCGAATTCGTAGATGATCGCATCGGAGCAGGCCCGCACCGTCGCGGTGTGTGGCTGGCCGAGCAGCACGGACATTTCGCCGAGCACCGCACCGGGCTCGGTGATGGTGGCGACCACCATGTCGCCCTTGATCACCTCGAGCTTGCCCTCCATCAGAACGTAGAGATGGCCTGTGGTCCCGCCCTCGGCGATGACGAGCGTGCCGGCCTTGACCTGCCGCTCCGTCCCGCCGGTGCAAAAGTCCAAAACTGAGGGCATCAACGATACTCCCGATGCGGCCGAGACTAGGCGCGGGATCGACAGACGTCGAAGCGATAAATGTTGCGACGTTGCTCAATTTTTCGGCATCACGGCCGATGCTAAAGAGCCGATGCTAAAGACTTGGCGCTAAAGACTTGGCGCCGGCTCCAGCGGCAGGGACTGGAGTCCGCCAAAACGGCGTTCACGGCCGTGGAAGGACGCCAGCGCCTCGGCAAGATCATTGGCGTCGAATTCGGGCCACATCCGCTCGGTGAAGTGCAGCTCGGCGTAGGCGCCTTCCCATAGCAGGAAGTCTGACAGCCGTTTCTCGCCGGAGGTGCGGATGATCAGATCGACGTCGCGCAAGGACGCTTCCCCGGTGACGAGCTGGGAGAATGCCTCGCGGGTGAGGCTCGTCAGCGCGGCCGCCTTGGCCGCGGCGTTGAGGATGGCATCGCGCGCCGAATAGTCGACGGCGATGCGCAAGTGCAGCACGTTGCCATGCGCCGTTGCGTCCTCAGCACGCGCGATAGCGGCGGCGATGCCGTCCGGCAGGCGGTCGCGGCGGCCGATCACGGTGAGGCGCACGCCGTTCTTCAGCAGGCTCTGCACCTCGTTGGCGAGATAGAAGCGGAGCAGCGTCATGAGTGCGGCGACCTCGGCCTTGGGCCTGCGCCAATTGTCGGTCGAGAAGGCATAGAGCGTCAGCGTGCCGATGCCCTGCCTGGGCGCGGCCTCGACGATGCGGCGGATCGCCTCGACGCCGGCTTCATGGCCGCGTGCGCGCGACAGGCCGCGGCGCGTCGCCCATCGTCCGTTGCCGTCCATGATGATGCCAACGTGAAGCTTCTCGTTCTGGGACGTGACGCCACTTTGCATTGCAAAGTCTCCGGTCAAAAAGGGGGGACGATCAGGTCGGAAGGATGCCGAGCCTGCCGAGCGGCGGCGCTTCGCGGCTGGCGGCCTTGGCGGCGTCGCGCACGAGGCGCTCGAGCACGGCGAGATAGTCGAGGAAGCGGCGGCGGCCGGTCTTGGTCAGGCGGCAGGTGGTGTGCGGACGGTTGCCTTCGTAACCCTTGGTCACCTCGACGAGGCCGGCTTCCTGGAGCACGGCAAGATGCCGGCTGAGATTGCCGTCAGTCAGGCCGCAGAGCTGCTTGAGATCGGCAAATGCCAGGCCTTTGGGATAAGCCATCAGCGAGGTCAGGAGCCCGAGCCTCGCCTTCTCGTGGATCACGCGGTCTAACCCCTCATAGGAAAACGGCGCGCTGTCAGTCTTCGACATCATTGTCTCCGGACGCGAAATACAGAATGGCCGCCATCACCGACTGGCCGATCACGAAGGGCAGGCCCATGGTCCATGGCGACAGCGTGTGGGTCCCGCTCGCCAGCACCACCACTGCGAAACCCGAGACGAAATACCAGGCGCCGGCAAGCGCGACGGTGCGCGGCAGCGAGCGGACGGAGGCGAAGATGCCGAGCGACACCAGGATCTGCCACAGGCCCGGCAAGAGCCAGAGCGTCTCGGCGGCGAACTTCCACATCACCACTGCAAGCAGCACGCCTGCGATGCCGGCGGGAAGGAACTGCTCGGCCGCCTGATGGATCATGGCATCGGCGAGGCCGGAGTGATGGCGGCGCGAACGCGCGCGCATTTCGATCCAGATCATCAGGCCGGACAGGACGGCGGCAATGAACCAGCCAAGGAAGAAGCGGAGCGGCTCGCCGGTGGGATCGCCGAGCAGCCAGAATTGCAGGAATGCGGTGATCAGCGCGACGGCGCCGGTTGCCGCCATGGTCGCGGGGCCGTAGCCGCGAAACGCCGTGCCGGCCGCGATCTGGCTGCGGATCGCCACGATATCGGCCAGTGCCTTGTCGAGATCGCGCATCTGCGACGCCAATATCTCGCTCCGTCCGCGTTTCCTTGTGATCACTTACCGTTCACTTTGTATCGCAAAGTATACCGTATCGCAAAGCAACGGCAAGCCTGAAAGTCGATTACGGCGACACGGCCCCGAGCCAACAACTGCCGGTTGCACAGAATCGTGTCAGGCAGATAAGATGCGGATCATGGCATTCCGGGGGCGTTAATATGTTGAAGTCGGCTGTCATCGCGTGCCTGCTGCAGGCGCTCGCGATCGGAGTTGCGAATGCAGCGGGACCGTTCGGCTCGGTGAGCACCGGCAATTGGATCGGCGGTGCCTTCACCAATGATGAAACGCGCGCCTTCTCGCATTGTGCGGCGACCGCGCCCTATGCCAACGGCGTCAGCCTCGTCGTCGGCCAGAACGTGGCCGGTTCCTGGCTTTTGAGCTTTGCCAGCCCCGCATTCAAGTTCACCAAGGGCGAGAACGCCGCGATCGACGTGATCTTCGACGGCCAGGAGCAGGCTCGGCTGTTCGCGACCGCCAATGCGCCGAACATGCTCACCGCCATCATGCCGCCCAACGTCACGCGCACGTTTCAGAAGGCGAGCCTGATGGTGGCGACCGCGGGTCGTACCGCGCTGCAGTTCCAGTTGACCTCGACCGCGCCCTTGATCGCGGCGCTCGCCAATTGCGTCACCAGGGTGAAAGCCGACGGGATCGACAAGGCCGGCGATTTTACGAAGGTTGCCGCAAAGCCCCCGGCTGCCGCGGATAAGCAGACGCCCTCGCCAGCAGGCAAATCCGGTCGAGCCGTGAGCATCAGCGGCACGGGCTTCGTGGTCAGCCCGAGCGGGCATATCGTGACCAATCATCACGTGATTGACGGCTGCGTCGGGGATATCAAGGGCAATCTTGCCGGCGAGGCCGCGATGGTCTTGCGGGTCGTATCCAGCGATGCAACCAACGATCTCGCGCTGCTGCGAGCGCCGGCAACGGTCACATTCAAGGATTTTGCAAGAATCCGCGACCGCTCGATGCACTCCGGCGATTCCGTCGTGGCCATCGGCTTTCCCTTGCACGGCTTGCTCACCTCCGACCTGACCGTGACCACCGGCGTCGTGAGTTCACTCAGCGGCATCCGCAATGACACAGGTCGCTTGCAGATCAGCGCGGCAATCCAGGCAGGCAACAGCGGTGGGCCGTTGTTCGATATGTCCGGCCAGGTGGCAGGCGTCGTTGTGTCCAAACTCAATGCACTGAGGATGATCAAGGAGACCGGGCAGCTTACCGAGAACATCAACTTCGCCATCAAGACCGGTGCGCTGCGCGACTTCCTCGACAATTCGGTGGTGCCCTATCAGACCGCGGAGCCCAAGGGCGAGCTCAAGACCACCGACATCGCCGGCAATGCACGCCCCTACACCATGCTGATCTCCTGCAACGGCACCGAGCAGGCGGACGCGAAGCGGTAGGGTGATGGGCGCAATGGCCGGCGCGCCCCTCACCCGTGACAGCACGCCCCCTTGGTCGCCTGCGGCTCGTACTGGTCGCGCAGGCGGACCCAATCCATTGGATATGGCAGCCCCTCCTCGTGACGGCCGAGCGGCGTGAGGTCGAGGTACTGATAGGCGGCATTCATCATGTCGAGGCCGCGCGCAAAGCAGGAATAGGTGTGAAAGATCTCGCCGGCCTCGTTGCGGTAGAACACGCTGATGCCGGGCAGCTCGGGGCCATAGAACGGCGTGGTACCGAAATTGTACTTCGGCACGCCCTTGTCGATTTGCTCGCGACTGAACGTGACTTCGTAGTCGGAGTTGAAGTCGTTGTCGCCGGAGGAGACCCAATCGAAGGTCCAGCCCATCCGCTTCTTGAAGGCCTCGAGCTTGGCCACCGGCGCCAGCGAGACCGCGACCATAGTGGTGTCGCGCGCGGCGAGGTGCGGCACCATGCGCTCAAACCCGTCGGCCCAGAACGAGCAGCTCTTGCAGGCGGCGTCCCAGTCGGGCGCGAACATCACGTGCTGCACCACGAGTTGCGGCCGGCCCTTGAAGAGATCGCCGAGGGTGATCTTACCGTTCGGGCTGTCGAAGACGTAGTTCTTGTCGACCTTGACCCACGGAAGCCGGCGGCGTTCCTCGGCGAGGCGCTCGCGCGCCTGTGTCAGCTCCTTCTCATGCGCCAGATGGGCTTTGCGGGCCGCAATCCATTGCTCGCGCGAGACGATCTGATGTTGTTGCATGGCGTCCTCCTCTGAAGGGATCAGGCGACGAAGGCGTCGAGCTTGTCGAAGAACGAGCTCCAGCCGCGCTGATGGTTGTCGCGTGCGGTTTCGTCGAAGAACTGGGCGTGATGGAACACCATCAACGTGCCGGTGCTGTCCGGCTTCAGTGTGATCGTCACGAGCGATTCGCGCTCTGGCGTCGAATGCCAGGCCCAGGTGAAAACCAGCCGCTCGTTCGGCACCACCTCGCGGTAGGTCCCGCCGGCTTCGAAATATTCGCCGTCGTCGCGGGTGAAGCTGATCCGGTAGCGGCCGCCGGCGCGGACGTCGAGCTCGGCGTTCAGCGTGGCCGGTTTCATGTTCGGCGGCCCGAACCATCGCACTAGCTGCTCGGCTTGCGTCCAGGCGGCGTAGACCTTTTCCGGCCGCGCGCGGAGGCGGCGCGTGAGCGTGAGGCTTGGGCGTTCGGCGGCACGGAGATCGGCGCCAGCGGCTGCGTTGGCCATGGGTTTTCCTCCACAAAGGCGGCAAGGCGATCGAGATTGTCGGACCAGAACTGCGCGTAGCGATTGAGCCAGTTCATCGCCTGCTCCATCGGCCTCGCGGTGAGCCGGCAAGAGACCGTACGCCCGCTCTTCTCCCGCACGATCAGTCCGGCATCCGACAACACATCGAGATGTTTCATGATCGCCGGCAGCGAGATCGGAAACGGCGCGGCCAGCTCACTCACCGACAGGCTGTCCTGCGCGCCGAGGCGTGCCAGCAGCGCGCGCCGCGTCGGATCGGACAATGCCGCAAAGGTGCGGTCCAGCGTCTCGTCCTGATACTTAACCATATGGTTTAGTATAGGGGCGAACGAACGGACGTCAAGCCGGAACCCACGCGGGGCGGGTTGCACGACTGCGTGATTGGGCGACAAGACCGCCCACGGAACGATCAGACTGGAAAAGCGCCTCTAGTACGGCGTGACGGGCCGCGCGCGCCGACGCGGCTGCGGTAGCGGCTGCGGTTGCGGCCAAGGCGCCTGACCATAGGCGACAAGCGGATTGGGACCGCAGTACAACAGCCGGCCGGAGACGCTGGCCAGACATTGCTCATAGGTGCTGTAGGCGCATTCGCCGGGATAATCGAACTCGCCGCCCTGGGCGCACCAGGGATAGTCGCGCGCCGCCGCGGGAGTGACGCTGACAACACCGGCAAGGACCGTCGCACCCAGCGTCAGCAACGCCAATTGCGTCTTGCGCATGATCCCAACTCCTCTCTTCACGGCGCGAGATGCAGCGCCATCCATCATCAGGTCTCGGCACACCGTTTTATTCCGGATCAACCGGACTAGGCACCAAGAAAAAAAGCCCTGTCATACGACAGGGCTCCATTCCTGGCCGCCTCCGGCCATCACAAGACCGCTACTCGACCTTGAGGCCGGCGAATTCGACGACCTTCTTCCACTTGTCGGTCTCGGCCTTGATGTCATCGCCGAACTTTTCCGGCGTCTGGACCAGTGGATCGCCGCCGAGCTCGACCAGGCGCTTCTTCATATCGGGCTCGGCGAGGATCGCGTTGATCTCACTGTTGAGCTTGGCGATGATCTCCTTCGGCGTGTTCTTCGGCGCGCCCATGCCGAACAATGCGCTCGCCTCATAACCCTTCACGGTCTCTGCGACCGCTTGCACGTCGGGCAGCAGCGGGGAACGCTCCGTCGTGGTCACGCCGATCGCGCGAAGCGCGCCAGAACGGATGTGTTGGATGATCGAGGGCATGTTGTCGAAGATCACCTGCACCTGGCCGCCGAGCATGTCGGTGATCGCGGGCGCGGCGCCACGATAAGGCACGTGCTGCATCTTGCAGCCGGTCATCGCCATGAACATCTCGCCGGACAGATGCACCGAGGTGCCGTTGCCGGACGAGGCCATGTTCACCTTGCCGGGATTGGCCTTCACATATTCGATGAACTCGGCGACGTTCTTCGCCGGCACGTCCTTGTTGACGGTCATCACGTTCGGCACGCGCTGGAACGAGGCGACCGGTGCGATGTCGCTCACGAATTTGAACTTCAGATTGGCGTAGAGCGAGGCGTTGATGTAGTTGGCCGGATTGACCAGCAGCAAGGTGTAGCCGTCGGGCTCAGCGTTGACCACAGATTCGGTACCGATGTTGTTGCCGGCGCCCGGCTTGTTCTCGATCACGAATTGCTGGCCGAACTTTTCCGACAGCCGCTGGCCGATCAGGCGCGCCAGGATATCGGTGGCTCCGCCCGGCGGATAGCCGACAACCCATTTCACCGGATGCGCCGGATAATCGGCGGCAAGCGCCTTCGACAGCGGGGTGGCTGCAAGCGGACTGGCTGCGAGCAGGCCCAGCGCGGTACGGCGTGTGATCATCTCAAAATCTCTCCCGACTTGTTGTTCTTGAAAGCGTCGTGGGCGGCGTTGTAACAAAGCTTGCCGCATGCGGAAAGTGCGCGCGGCACGCCGCGACGAAAGGATAAGGCAAAGGATAAGCAAAGGATAAAGACATGCCGGTCAAGGTCGAGGCTCTCGATCACCTCGTGATCAATGTCTCTGACGTCGCACGCACCACCGAGTGGTATCGCAAGATCCTCGGCATGGAAGTCAAGGTCTTCGACCCCGGTGGCGGCAAAGCGCCGCGGACTTCGCTTCAATTCGGTAACCAGAAGATCAACGTCCGGCCGCGCGATGCCGACAGGGTGGAATGGTTCACCGCGGACCGGGCGACCGCCGGCAGCGAGGATCTGTGCTTTCTCACCTCCGCCACACCCGATGAGGTCGTGGCGCATTTGCAGGCAAACGGTGTCGCGATCGAGGAAGGCCCGGTTCCCAAGCAGGGCGCCCGCGGCACGCTGCGCTCGGTCTATTGCCGCGATCCGGACGGCAGCCTGATCGAAATTTCGTCGTACGAAGATTAGGGCGTGCGGGCGCCACTCGCTCGATCCTCAAGCCCGGCCATGACGATGGTGAGAGCGCGTGTGCCATAGCCGCATGTCGCGCATGCATTTGCCCCTCGCCCCATCCGATGGCAGAAAGACTCCCGACACAAAAGCAGCCGCCACCCAAAACAGGCTGCACGGGAGGACACATGCCGAATTCGCAAGCCGTAGCCGGAGTAGTGGGTCCATTTGCAGGTCTCGACGTGCCCTGGCTGCTCAAGATGCGCGCCGAGGTGCGCCGCGATCATCCGTTTCTGATCTGGGCGCTGTTCGACGCGCCGGCGCGGCGCTGGAGCTACGGCGAATTCCACGAGCGGGTCGGCGCACTCGCGGCGGGACTCGCAAGACGCGGCGTGAAGCCGGGCGAATATGTACTGATCCATCTCGACAATTGCATCGAGGCGATGCTGGCCTGGTTTGCCTGCGTCGAGCTCGGCGCGATCGCGGTGACCACCAACACCCGTTCGGCGCCGGCCGAGATGGAATATTTCGCCGGTCATTGCGGCGCGGTCGCCGCGATCACGCAGCCGGCCTATGCGGAAATCGTCGCAAAGCACTGCCGCGAGCTGCGCTGGATGGCGGTGACCTCGCATGATGCGGGCGCGACACCCGCGCAAGCCATAGCGCGCGGCGACAGCTTCGAGGCGCTGTTTGCCGACAGCGCCGACCGTCCGCGGCGCGCCACCGATCCGCTCGCGCCGTGCAGCGTGCAGTACACCTCGGGCACGACGTCGCGCCCGAAGGCGGTGCTCTGGACCCACGCCAACGCGCTGTGGGGTGCCAAGATCAACGCAGCGCATGAGGACCTGCACGCCAGCGACGTGCACCAGACCTATCTGCCGCTGTTTCACACCAATGCGCTGGCCTATTCCATGCTGGCGACGCTGTGGGTCGGCGGCTCCTGCGTGATCCAGCCGCGCTTCTCGGCGAGCCGCTTCTGGGGTGTCGCGCGCGAGCACGGCTCGACCTGGACCTCGACGATCCCGTTCTGCATGAAGGCGCTGCTCGAGCACGAGATCCCCCGGGATCACAAATTCCGCCTATGGGGCACCGCGGTCAACGAGCCGCCGGCCTTCGCGGCCTTCGGCGTCAAAATCATCGGCTGGTGGGGCATGACCGAGACCATCACCCACGGCATCATCGGCGAGGTCGATCAGCCCAACATCCCGATGTCGATCGGCCGCGCCGCGCCGGAGTATGAGATCCGCATCACCGATGACGATGGCCGGCCGACGGAGGTCGGCGACACCGGCAATCTCTCGATCAAGGGCATTCCCGGCCTGTCGCTGTTCGCGGAATATCTGCACAACGAAAAGGCGACACGCGAGAGCTTCGACGAGCACGGATTCTTCATCACCGGCGATCGCGTCGTGCGGCTCGACAACGGCTACATCCGCTTCGGCGACCGCGCCAAGGACATGCTGAAGGTCGGCGGCGAGAATGTCGCGGCGTCCGAGATCGAGCAGGTGATCGCGCTGGTGCCGGGCGTGCGCGAGGCGGCCGTGGTGGCCAAGAAGCACCCGATGCTGGACGAGGTGCCTGTGGTCTTCATCATCCCGCAAGGCGGCGTCGCCGGCGCGCCGCCCGACCTGCACGACACCGTGATGGCCGCCTGCCGCGCCGGCCTTGCCGACTTCAAGCTGCCGCGCGAGATCCGCTTCGTCGACGACATGCCGCGCTCGACGCTGGAGAAGGTGGCGAAGGCGGAGCTGCGGAAGATGGTGGAGTAGCGCGTGGCCGGTCGTTGTCGCGTGAACCATCGCCACAACGTCGTCCTGGCTTTCGCCAGGACGACACCGAGTCAGAACGACCCCAGCGCCACGGGCCGGAACGCCTGCAGGAGCTGCTGGTCGAGCTTGCCGCCCATGCCTTCCATCATCGCGAACGCCCGGGAGTGGGTGAAGGGCATGCGGTAGGCGCGCTTCTCCACCAGCGCGGCGTAGATGTCGACGATGGTGGTGAGTCGCACGATGTCGCTGATCTGGTTCGACGACAGGCCATTGGGATAGCCGCTGCCGTCGAGAAATTCGTGGTGATGCAGGACCACATCCAGCATCTCCGGCGGAAAGCCGCCTTGAGCTGCGAGCGCATCATAGCCGCGGCGCGGATGCTGGCGGACCTCGTCCATCTCCTCGTCGGTGAGCTTGCCGGGCTTGTCGAGCAGTGCGGTCGGAACGAAGGCCTTGCCGACGTCGTGCAGCAGCGCGGCCCGGGTGAGCCGGCGCTGGTCGTCCTCGCGCATGCCGAGATGCTGCGCGAAGGCGACGGCAAAGCCGGTGACGAACAGGCAATGCCGATAGCTGCCGACATGGTGGCAGCCGACGGTGGTGAGCCACTCGCGCAGCGAGGAATGCTTGATCGCCTTCAAAATCTTGCTCTCTGCGGCGATCACATCGTCGAAGGTCAGGGGCACGCCGAGCGGCAGCTTCTCGAACATCTTGGTCAGGACCGCATGCGCCGCCTCGACGCCGCGATTGAGCGTCTTGCCGCGATCGGTTGCATCATAGGCGGCAGTGTCGGGGAAGGCAGCGCGGATCCGCTGCAGGATGGCCTCGGCCTGGAGCGGCCGCGAGATCGTGTCGGTGGCCCCGAGCGCCCAGGCCTGCATGGTGCCGTGATGCAGGGCATCCGCGAGCACGAACAGCCGCGGCATCGAGCGATAGGCATCGCCGCGCAGCTTGTTGCGCACCCGCTGCACGCTCTCTGGCGAGCGCAGGTTGATGTCGACCACGATGCCGGAGAGATCGCGCCCCGGCTGCTCGGGGATGTCCTCGGTCGAAACCGTCGAAACGTCGCCGACCGCCTGCAAAATGCTGGCGAGTTCGCTGCTCTCGTCGCTCCGATCGGAGGCGAGCAGAAGCCGGCGTTTGGCGGCTGGTTTGGCTGAGGCGGTCATGGCTTCCCCAAAGCAACTGAGAGCACGTGCGTATTGTGCGACAGCCTAAGCCGGATCAGGTTCTCCGGCCCTTAAGATGCGTGCTCAATGGAACCCTGCGGGGAATGGTCAAATTTTAGGGAATTTGGCAGCGCTGGCGCGCCCGAACCAAAATCTCGAAAACAACCCCATGCAAAGTAGCAGGGCCATTGATGACAAAGGAGATTTCGAGCTCTGAAATCTCCTCACTGTCATCGCCCGCGAACGCGGGCGATCCAGTACTCCGAGATGTCGGTCGAATACGGAGAGGCCGCAGCGTACTGGATGCCCCGCCTTCGCGGGGCATGACAGAGAGACTGCGGAGACGGCATGCCACAAAAAAATCCGCCGGAGGTTGTCCTCCGGCGGATCGTCTGACCTCGCGACCGCGAGCCGGCTTACGCCTTCATGCCCGCCTTCACGGCCTCGGCCGTGATCGGCAGCGCCCGCACGCGGGCACCGGAGGCGTTGAAGATGGCGTTGCCGATGGCGGGGGCGACGACCGTCACCGCGGGCTCGCCGACGCCGGTGGCTTTCTCGCCATTGGCGATCACGGCGACCGCGATCTCTGGCATCTGGCTCATGCGCAGAGGCGTGTAGCTGTCGAAGTTGGTCTGCTCGATGCCACCATCCTTCAGCGTCGCCTTTTCGTACATCGCCAGCGACAGGCCCCACAGCGCCGCGCCCTCGACCTGGGCGCGGATGTTGTCGGGATGCACCTGGGTGCCGACGTCGGTCGCGACCGTGAGCTTCTTCACGGTCACCTCGCCCGAGGGCGCGACGGCGACATGGGCGACACACGCCGTCCAGCTTGCGGTGGCACGCTCCTGCGACGACACGCAGGCAACGCCCATGCCCTCGCCTTTCGGCAGCTTCTTGGTGCCGTAGCCGGAGAGTCCCATCGCCGCGAGCAGCGTGTTGCGCAGCCGCTGCGCGCCGCCATCGTTCTTGCCCTTGCCGTCGAGCAGCGCGATGCGGAACTGCGCCGGATCCTGGTTGGTCGCAGCCGCGATCTCGTCGATCATGCTTTCGACCGCCCAGAAGGTCCAGCCGGGCGCCACCGAGCGGAGCTGACCGGACGGCGTGGCATTGTGCGCGAGCTCGTTCTTGATCGCGCGCACGTAGTGGTTGGGCACGGTGTAGAAGAAGTCCGCACCGTTCACCGTGAAGGAGTCGAGCGGCCCCTTCTTGTCGACCGAGGGCGTCAGGAAATCGGGGATTCCCCAGCGTGCGGTCGGCCAGGCCGAGACCACGTCGTGGCTAATCGCGACGAGCTTGCCGTCGCCGTCCACGCCGGCCTTCACCTTCTGGTAGGTGAGGGGACGCGAGAAATCCATCGTCATGTCGTTCTCGCGCGTATAGATCACCTTCACCGGCTTGCCGACCGCCTTGGCCGCCTGCACCGCCGGCACCATCATGTCGGCGTCCAGCCTGCGGCCGAAGCCGCCGCCGAGCCACATCTGGTGCATGACGACGAATTTCGGATCGATCCCGGCCGCGCCCGCAGCGATCGCGCCGGAGCGCGTCGCGAACTGGTTGCCGGAATAGATGTGCAGGATGTCGCCCTTGAACTCCGCGGTGGCGTTCATCGGCTCCATCGGCGCATGGATGTTGATGTTGGTGGTGTATTCCGCCTCCAGCACCTTGGCCGCCGAGCCGAACGCGGCCGTGGGATCGCCATCCTTGACGAAGAACTGGCCGGAATCGTCGAGCTGCTGAAGCCGCTTGGCCTCATCGAGCAGCGACTGGCTCGACAGCTTTGCATTCGGACCGCCGTCATAGGCGACCTTCAGCGCCGCCGCCGCCTTCTTGGCGTTGGCGTAGGTGTTGGCAACTGCCACAACCCACCCCGACGTCGTCCCCGTCTTGTCGTCGAGGGTGACGGCCTTGATGAACCCCGGCACCTTCTTCGCGCCGCTGTCATCGACCGATTTCACCGTCGCGCCGAAGCGCACCGGCGGCGTGACCACCGCGCCGTGGACCATGCCCGGCAGCATCACGTCGATGCCGTACTTCGCCGTGCCGTTGGTCTTGGAGGGGATGTCGAGCTGCGGCACCGACACGCCGATCATGGTGTATTGATCCGGTGTCTTCAGCGTGATCGCCTTGAGCTCGTCCGGCGTGAACGTCTTTGTCGCCTTGCCGCTTCTCACGACGTCGGCGAACGACATCTGCTTCTTCGACTTCGGATGCGCGATCACGGAATCGCGCACCACGAGCTCTGAGGCCGGCACGCCCATTGCCGCGGCCGCACCTTCCGTCAGCGCGATGCGGCCGGCGGCACCCGCGCGGCTCATCGCCTCGAAGTTCATCATGGTCGACCAGCTTCCGCCGGTGATCTGCGCGCCCAGCACGGGATCGTTGAACTTCGGATCGTTGGAGGCAAGCGCAACGCGCATGTCGCTCCACTTCGCCCCCAGCTCCTCGCAGACGATCTGCGCCATGGTGGAGGCGATGTGCTGGCCCATGTCGGCCTTGCCGCAGGTCACGGTGACGAGACCATCGGGCGCGATCGCATACCAGACGCTCGGCTCGAAATTGGCGGGAGCTGCAGCGAGTGCTTCGCCGATGCCGGGCACGCCGGCATAGCCGAGCACGAGCCCGGTCGCAGCGGTGCCGACCAGGAACGAACGGCGGCTGAGGTCAGCCGTCTCGGGGGTAACGTTCTTCACGTGCCGATTCATGTGTGCCTCCGCTCGTTGCCGGAGGCGGATGCGGTGCGCATCTCGGATGCGGCGCGCATGATCGCCTTCTGGATCCGCGAATAGGTCATGCAACGGCAGAGATTGCCGTCCATGTGCGCGACGACCTCTTCCTTGGTCGGGTTGGAATTCTTCGCAAGCAGCGAAGCTGCCTGCATGATCTGTCCGGACTGGCAGTAGCCGCATTGCGGGACCTGCTCGGCGATCCACGCCTTCTGCAGCGGATGATCACCCTTGGCGGACAGGCCTTCGATGGTGGTGATCTTCTTGCCGGCGACATCGCCGACCATGGTCTGGCACGAGCGCACAGCCTCGCCGTTGACGTGCACGGTGCAGGCACCGCACAGGCCGGCTCCGCAGCCGAACTTGGTGCCGGTCATCTGCAATTGCTCGCGGATCGCCCAGAGGAGCGGCGTGTCGTTCGCCGCATCCACGGACATACTCCGCCCGTTGATGGTGAGAGTTGGCATAGGCGTCTTCCCCTGCCGGTGCATGAAGCCGCTTACGGCGGCAACTTGTATGGCGGGCGCCCACCGGGCCCGCGCCCGCCTTGGCGGCAAGAATGATCGCGTTCAGGCGCCGAGGCAAATGCAATTTGGAATCGATCGAAACAAACCGGCCGCTGCCTGTTGTGCGACGCGACAAGGGCATCCGTGCACCACGAAGGTTCAGCCTCGAGCATGCATGCCATCGCGGCCAGGCGGTTTCCTCCGAGTAACCCGGCGGCTAGAGTATGATGAGATGAAGGCGTCCGCCGCGTGTCCACCTCTCCCCAGCGGGGAGAGGTCGGATTGCGAAGCAATCCGGGTGAGGGGCCGCAGCATCTAGTGAGACTGTTACCCCTCACCCGGATCGCATCTTTCGATGCGATCCGACCTCTCCCTTCGGGAGAGGTGAAGCGCCAGATGGGCGTCGAAACATAAAGGGCGGATGCAATGCCAAGGATCGATCGGGACGGCGTCGGGATCTATTACGAGGTGCATGGCGAGGGTGCGCCGCTGCTGCTCACCCACGGCTATTCCTCGACCTCGGCGATGTGGCACGGCCAGATCGACGCGCTCGCAGCGAACCATAAGCTCGTTTTGTGGGATATGCGCGGCCACGGTCAGTCCGACTATCCGGACGATCCGAACGCTTACAGCGAAGCGCTCACGGTCGGCGACATGGCGGCGATCCTCGATGCGGTCGGCACCGATCGCGCCATCATCGGCGGGCTATCGCTCGGCGGCTACATGTCGCTCGCCTTCTGCCGCGCCCATCCGCAGCGCACCCGCGCGCTCCTGATCATCGACACCGGCCCGGGCTTCAAGAAGGACGATGCACGCGAGGCCTGGAATGCGCGTGCGCTCGCCACGGCCGACAAGCTCGATCGCGAAGGCCTCGACGTGCTGAAAGCGGCGACGCGCGAACGCGCGACCGCCAGCCATCGCAACGCCAAGGGCCTTGCGCATGCCGCGCGCGGCATGCTGACCCAGCGCGATGCGAAGGTGATCGAGCTCCTCCCCGACATCAGGGTACCGTCGCTGATCGTGGTCGGCGCCGACGATGCGCCATTTCTCGCGGCGTCCGACTACATGGCGGCAAAGATCCCCGGCGCACAAAAGGTCGTGATCCCCGCGGCCGGACACGCCGTCAACATCGATCAGCCGCAGGCTTTTGTTGACGCGGTCGTGCCTTTCCTGAAGAACTTGCCGCGACAAACCGGTTGAACGAGGGTGCGGCAATGAAGCAGGCGATGTTGGCCGCCGGCATGGTGGCGGTGGTCATCTCAATGCCGGCCTCAGTACAGGCCGATCCGTTCGGCGCGCCACCGCCGCGCCTGCCCTTCGTAATGACGCTCTCGAACAATACGCCGTTGGCATTCGGCATGGACACCGAACAGACCACACGGGCATTGGGCCAGCCCTTGCAATATGTGCGGGGCCGCCCGGGCAACGAGCTCTATCTTGCTCTGCGCAACATCGGCGGCAGCCGGCTGATACCGTATCGCCATCGCCTCTTCCTGCAATTCCGCCATGGACGGCTGGCAGGATGGAAGGAGGATTACGGTGAGAACTGGATGTGGGAGTGATTGCAGCTCTCATTCTTCACGGTGAGGAGCGCCGCCAGGCGCGGACGATGCTGCGTATCGCCGCGAGAACCATGAAAGGCCCCGCTGCCACCTCTCGGCCTTCATCCTCCGAGTCGCGCTGACGCGCTCCTCGGGATGAGGGGTGAGAGCGGGGCTCGCGATCGACGATCAACAAAGAAGGACGACCCGCGTGGGACAAGACATCAAACTGACGGCTTCCGACAATTTCCAGCTCGGTGCCTACCGCGCCGATCCCAGCGGCGCGCCGAAGGGCGCGATCGTGGTGATCCAGGAGATCTTTGGGGTCAATCACCACATCCGCTCGGTATGCGATCGCATCGCCAGCGAAGGTTATGTCGCGATCGCGCCGTCGATCTTCGACCGCACCTCGCCCAATTTCCAATCGGGCTATTCGCCCGATGAGATCGCCGAGGCGCGCAAGTTCGTCGCCAGTCCCGACTGGACCGCGATGCTGCGCGACACGCAGGCCGCGATCGATGCGGTGAAGAATGTCGGCCCGGTCGGCATCATCGGCTTCTGCCTCGGCGGCAGCGTCGCCTATGTCGCGGCCACGCGTCTGTCCGGCCTCAAGGCCGCGATCGGCTATTACGGCGGCGCGATCGTGCGCTTTGCCGACGAGGCGCCGAAGGTGCCGACGCAGCTCCATTTCGGCGAGAAGGATGCCGGCATTGCCTTGACCGATGTCGAGACCATCAAGACGAAGCGGCCGGAGGTCGAGGTCTTCATCTATCCGGGCGCCCAGCACGGCTTCCATTGCGACGAGCGCGCGAGCTACGACAAGGCCAGCGCCGACACCGCCTGGCCGCGCAGCCTGGCGTTTTTCGCGAAGCATTTGAAATAGCGCGCGGCTCTCACCGCCGTCATCCCACGTTGCGCAAGTGCGCAACGGGGATGCGCCGCAAGGCGCAGGCCCGGACTCCATCGTATCTCAGAGTTGGTGGCGCGATGGAATCCGGGCTCGCGACTTCGTCGCGCCCCGGAATGACGGAGGAGAGAGCTTTTAGAACCAGCGCTCGCCGACCAACACCGTGTCGCCGGGGCTCAAGGGGGTGCCGAGCGGCACCACGGCGCGCATCGCGCCGCCGGCTTCGGTATGCGTGACAGTCACTGCGTCACGTTTCGCACGCGGCGAGAAGCCGCCGGCGATTGCGACCGCGCTTTCGACCGTCATGTTCGGCACATAAGGATACTGGCCGGGCGCGGTGACTTCACCGAGAATGAAGAAGGGGCGATAGGCCTCGATCTCGACCGCGACCGAGGGCTCGCGGATATAGCCGTTGCGCAGGCGCGCCGCGATCTCGCTGGCGAGCCCCGCCGTGGTGCGGCCACGCGCCGGCACGGCGCCGATCAGCGGCATGGTGATCGCGCCGCCGGCATCGATCGCATAGCTGTTGGTGAGGCCTTCCTGGCCGTAGACCACGACGCGGAGCTTGTCGCCGGCATCGAGATGATAGGAGGCAACATAGCGGCCCTGCGCGGGCGCGGCATAGCCGGCGGGCATCGGCCCAGGCGCTGCGGCAAAGGAATTGCGGAGTGCGCTGATGGCGCCGCCACCGGACGTGTCGGCGACGGCAACTGCTTGAGGCCCACCAGGCTGGCCATACGCCATGTAGTCGAGATCGCTGCCCGGCTGCGCCATCGCGACTGGGCCCGTGGTCTGCATGCAGCCGCCAAGGGCGAGCGCCGCGGACGCAACCAAGACCGACCATCGAAACGCGCGTGCAACCGGCACCGGACCCATCCCTTGAAGGAGACAGCTCCAGTCTTGCACTGGGTATGGTTAATAAAGCGTTTCGGAAACCCTCCCTGGAGGGATCCGAGACGAGCGTAGCTCGCTCGTGGGTCGATCGCGCGAAGCGCGAGCGGGTGGGATGACGGTCTCTCCGCATCGAACACTGTCCGCGTTGAGAGATCACCCCACCCCGTCTCATATTTCTATTTCGGTGCGCTCAATATGAGCCGACCCTCGCCCTCCAGGGGAGGGTAACCGCGATGCATATCGATTTGCGCTTACGCGCTCACGCCGACGCCGATCGGGCAGGACACGCCGGTGCCGCCGAGACCGCAATAGCCGGCCGGATTCTTGGCCAGATATTGCTGGTGGTAGTCTTCGGCAAAGTAGAACTCGCCGGCCGGCGCGATCTCGGTCGTAATCGCATCGAGCCCCTTGGCTTTGAGCGCCTTCTGATAGAGCGCCTTCGATTCCTCGGCCGCCTTCTTCTGCACGTCGCTGAAAGTGTAGATCGCGCTTCGATACTGCGTGCCGACGTCGTTGCCCTGGCGCATGCCCTGCGTCGGGTCGTGGTTCTCCCAGAATGCCTTCAACAGCCGTGCATACGAGATCTTGTTCGGATCGAACACGACCAGCACCACCTCGGTGTGGCCGGTGCGCCCCGAGCAGACTTCCTCATAGGTCGGGTTCGGCGTGTGGCCGCCTGCATAGCCGACGGCGGTGACATGGATACCATCGCCGAGCTCCCAGAACTTGCGCTCGGCGCCCCAGAAGCAGCCGAGCCCGAACACGGCCTGCTCGAGGCCCGCGGGATAAGGCGGCTGCAGCTTCGCGCCGTTGACGAAGTGAGTGGTCGCGGTGGGGATCGGTTGCGCACGGCCCGGCAGCGCTTCGGCTGCGCTCGGCAGTGCGGTGGACTTGCGCATGAACAGCATGATCGGATCTCCGGGACGAGCTCACCGTCCCCCGAGCCAAAGGTTCAAACCAGGCGCTCGGGCGGCGTGCTCGTGACTACGGGTGGAATATAGGCAATTACGTCGGGACGGGCAGCCCCGTTACGCGCCCGCGCGCGCAGGACCTTAGTCCCGCGAATAGCCGATCAGCGGTTTCCGCGGCCGGAACAGGATCATCAGGAGGATGCCGAGGATGCCAAGGACGGCGAAAGCCGGCTGGTCCAGGATCACGCGGATCACGGAGGTCCAGAGCCAGGGCGCCTTGGCCTCCACCCAGGTCCGGACCGCCTGCTGGCTGGCCTGATGGACATCGTTCCAGAACTGGCCGAAGCGGGTGAACCGCAGGGTCTGGTCGGCCACCCAGCGGGCGCCGTCATAGACCATGAAGACGAAGCCGCCGGCCAGCAACAACAGCCCAATCAGTCGGAAAAAGCCGCGGATCATGCGTCACCTTATAGGGCCGCCCGGTCGGGGCGGCCTCGAAGCGCCGCCAGCCAATAGCGGGCTAACGGCAGAAATTCAACCTCATCAGCACGTTACGGCCCTCTCCGGACCGTCCGGGGCCGGCCTTCCCAGCCCTAGAGGGCGTTGACGGTGCGGCAGACCCCCTCTATAAGGACGCCAACTGGCGGCGGGTGCAATCCCGCCGCCGCTGTTCTTTGAGCAGACGAAGGTGACGCCGCAAGGCGGTCGCTCATGCTCCGGGGACGGCCTTAGCAACCGAACACCCTAAATCCGAGCGTCGATTACGCGGTTCAAGCAGCCGGCGCTACCCGACCAAAACGCGACCGGTTACCGCAAAGGACATTGAGACTATGGCCAACACCACTTCCGCCAAGAAAGCGACGCGCAAGATCGCCCGCCGCACCGCCGTCAACAAGTCGCGCCGCACCCAGATGCGCGGCGCCGTCCGCACTGTCGAAGAAGCCATCAAGACCGGCGATCGCACCGCTGCGCTGAAGGCGCTGGCGACTGCGGAGCCCGCCCTGATGCGCGCCGCCCAGCGCAACATCATTCACAAGAACAACGCCAGCCGCAAAGTCTCGCGGCTCACCGCGCAGATCGCCAAGCTCGCCAAGTAAGCTTCCAAGCAAGCTTCCAAGCAAGCTCTGCGAGTCATCCGATCGATTGATCCGATCGATCATCGCGCGCATCAATCAGCCCGGCATCCTGCCGGGCTTTTTTGTTGTCTGTCACAATTCAAGCACGCGCTCGCACGACGATGAGCCTTCGGTCGGAAGAGCCTTGGGTCGGAAGACTTGGGTCGGAAGACTTGGGTCGGAAGAGAAGATGCGTGTCGCCGCGGGACGTCTCGCTCCGTAATTTTACCGCTGATGGTTTTGCGACAGCGGAAACTTTCACCGCATTGCAAAAAACCCTTGCAGGGCGGGGCTAAAATGAATTTGCGCGAGATGAGCTCTACACAGCGCCGTCTGACGGGACGGCGCGTCGCGGCAAAGTTACCCTGCAAAACGAGACTCGAAAAACGATGCTTCGATAATCACTTATCCACATAGCGCGGACAACCATTTGGAAAATGAGCCCACGCGGCACTCGCGTGAAGGTTTTGTAAAATATTTTTGGCCGCCGTCGGGGAATTGTCACACAACGCGCGGAGCTTTCGATTCTCCACGCGGATTCAAAAACTTGGTCTCGAGCCTGTGAACAACTCGCGCGCGGCGTTAACGCAGATCAAGAATTTGGGCGCCTCAAGTGTGAATCAATTTCGTTGCGAGTCTGTCCGCATCGTGTATTCCTTAAGTCGTTCGCGGCGCCCACGATCTTGAGACCAGCGCGGTTTGGGAAACGGGGCGAGCGTGCAAATCGGCGGCGGTCTGCACGTTGGCGACGCTTTACCAAGCGATTGTCGGTTCAAAACCCATAGCAATATGGGAACGGTTGCACTTTGTCTGAATGTCTCCACGCGGGGCATACGTGTCTCGTTCGCAGCAAGCGCAAGTGAGAGACGTGATCGAGGCGACCCGACAGGCGTGACGGCGAAGCCGGCGAACGGCAGTACAGACGGGCGGGGGCACCTGCGACTGAAGTGTTTCGGACGCGGTTGTCTTTTGGACACGCAGGACCTTGTCGTGAGCAATCACGGCAGGACGGGGAGGTATCATGTCTTACGGACTCAACGCGGTATCGAAACAATCTTCCTACTCCAACCATGCCGTTCTAGATTCGTCCGACCTGCAGTCTCCGACGTGTGACGGAGCGCCGAGTACGCGCTGACCTCGCGACCCCTCCATCTCTGACATCGCTGAACAGGCCTGCGGCGCTTGCGCCGAACGGCCGAGCCATGTCCGACGATGGACTCGCTTGAGGTCGCGCCATGGCGGGAAACCCCGCGTGGCGCTCACAACGCAACTTTATCTCTCAGAAGAAGTTTTTCGACGATGACGACATCGGAACAGGATCGCTGGTCACGCGTGAAGGGACGCCTGCGCTCGAGCGTTGGTGAAGACGTCTATACGAGCTGGTTTGCCCGTATGGATCTGGAAGGGGTGCAGGACGAGAGCGTGCGGCTTTCGGTTCCGACCCGTTTCCTGAAGAGCTGGATCCAGGCCCATTATGCCGAGCGCGTGCTGTCGTGCTGGCAGGCCGAGATGCCGGAGGTGCATCGCATCGATCTCACCGTCCGCTCCGCGGTGCGCCCGATGGCGCAGCCGAAGGAAGCGCCCGCGCCGGTCGAGGCACGCCGTGCACCCGCCGCCGAGCTGCGCTCGACCGCGACTGCGCCGGTCTCCGCCAATCACGATGCGCTCGGCGGCTCTCCGCTCGATCCGCGCCTGACGTTTGCGAGCTTCGTCGTCGGCCGTTCCAACACGCTGGCGCATGCGGCGGCACGCCAGGTCGCCGAAGGGCGCAGGGGCGATCCCGTGATGTTCAACCCGCTCTACATTCATGCCGGCGTCGGCCTCGGCAAGACGCATCTGCTGCAGGCGGTGACCTGGGCCGGCAATTCCGGCAACGAGCGCAAGGTGCTTTATCTCACCGCGGAAAAATTCATGTACGGCTTCGTCGCTGCGCTGAAGACGCAGACGGCGCTCGCCTTCAAGGAGGCGCTGCGCGGCATCGACGTGCTGGTCATCGACGACCTGCAATTCCTTCAAGGCAAGTCGACCCAGGCCGAGTTCTGTCACACGCTGAACGCGCTGATCGACGCCGGCCGCCAGGTCGTGATCGCGGCCGACCGTCCGCCGTCCGATCTCGAGAGCCTCGACGATCGCGTTCGCTCGCGGCTCGCCGGCGGTCTCGTGGTCGAGATGGCCTCGCTCGGGGAAGATCTGCGGCTCGGCATTCTCAAGTCGCGCGTCGCCGCGGCGCGCACCCATCATGCGACCTTCGACGTGCCGGAGGAGGTGCTGAACTATCTGTCGCGCGCCATCACCCATAACGGCCGCGACCTCGAAGGTGCGATCAACCGGCTGCTGGCGCATTCCAAGCTCAACAACCAGCCGGTGACGCTGGAGATGGCCGAGCGCGAGGTGCGCGACCTGATCCGGCCGCAGGAGCCCAAGCGCATCAAGATCGAGGACATCCAGCGCGTCGTGGCGCGCCAGTACAATGTCAGCCGCTCCGACCTGTTGTCCTCGCGCCGTACCGCGAACGTGGTCCGCCCGCGGCAGGTCGCGATGTACCTCGCCAAGACGCTGACGCTGCGCTCGCTGCCGGAAATTGGCCGCCGCTTCGGCGGACGCGACCACACCACGGTGCTGCATGCGGTGCGCAAGATCGAGTCCCTGGTCACCAAGGACACCGCGCTGTCCGAGGAGGTCGAGTCGCTCAAGCGCCAGCTTCAGGAATAAACGCCTAGGCCGTCCCGAATTCTGACCTCGCCCGCCGCCCCGGTCCCGCCGGGGCGGCGGCTCGCGTTTTGCCCCTAAATCGTGGGGAACTGGCGCTCAATCCCTTGAAACGGGTGGCGTTCCGCGCCACCTTGCGCGACCCGGGGGGCTTTGATCATATCGGGTGGATGATCCGGCTTTTCGGGTTCTTCGGTGCCGTGGCGCGCTTTTGGCCGCCCGGCTTTTCCATCATGGGAATCGGGCGGGTAGTGCAATGAAGGTTACGGTCGAACGCGCGCAACTCCTGAAGTCGCTGGGCCATGTCCATCGCGTGGTGGAGCGTCGCAACACGATTCCGATCCTCGGCAATGTCCTGGTCCGCGCCGAGAACGCGAAGCTGTCACTCAAGGCGACCGACCTCGACCTCGAGGTGACCGAGACGCTTCCCGCGGAAACCGCGACCGCGGGCTCCACCACCGTGCCGGCGCACATGTTCTACGACATCGTACGCAAGCTGCCGGACGGCTCGCAGATCGTGCTGGAAGCCGACGGCGATCGCGCCGTGCTGGCGATCCGCGCCGGCCGTTCGCGCTTCACGCTGCAGACGCTGCCGGAGAATGATTTTCCGGATCTGGCCGCCGGCGACATGTCGCATTCCTTCTCGCTCGCCGCCAAGGACGTGAAGCGGCTGATCGACCGCACCCAGTTCGCGATCTCCACCGAGGAGACGCGCTATTATCTCAACGGCATCTATCTGCATGCGGCCGGCACGGCCAAGGCCGCGACCTTGCGCGGCGTCGCCACCGACGGCCACCGCCTCGCCCAGCTCGACCTGGTCCAGCCCGCGGGCGCCGCCGGCATGCCCGGCGTGATCGTGCCGCGCAAGACCGTCGGCGAGGTGCAGCGCCTGATCGAGGACTCCGAGGCCGAGATCACCATCGAGCTGTCGCAGGCCAAGATCCGCTTCACCATCGGCAACGTGGTCCTCACCTCGAAGCTGATCGACGGCACCTTCCCCGACTACGGCCGCGTCATCCCGCAGAACAACGACAAGGAGCTCATTGTCGACAAGAAGGATTTTGAGAACGCGGTCGACCGTGTCTCGACGATTTCGAGCGAGAGGGGGCGCGCGGTCAAGCTGTCGCTGTCGGCGGGCAAGCTGGTGCTGTCGGTAACCAATCCGGATTCCGGCAGCGCGACCGAAGAGCTCGAGGTCGATTACGCCTCCGACGCCCTCGATATCGGCTTCAACTCGCGCTATTTGCTCGACATCGCCGCTCAGATCGAGGGCGAGGTTGCAACGCTGAAACTCGCCGACCCCGGCTCGCCGACCCTGGTCCAGGACCGCGACGACACGAGCGCGCTGTACGTGCTGATGCCGATGCGGGTGTGAGCCGTCTCCCCTCGTCATGGCCGGGCTTGCGCGTGGAGGATTGATCTGACAGCCGCGAGCATCCCGAACGGCCGCGCCTATATGATGAAATTGCCCGCGCGGACGATGGGATTGCCGGGTCAAGCCCGGCAATGACGAACAAACATGACCTCCTCCCGCATTCATCGCCTGGCGCTGACGCATTTTCGTAATTACCGGGCGGCGGGGCTCGAGACAGCGGCTGACATGGTGGCGCTGGTCGGGCCGAACGGCGCCGGCAAGACCAATTGCATCGAGGCGATCTCCTTCCTGTCGCCGGGGCGTGGCTTGCGGCGCGCCACGCTGGAAGACGTCGCCGACAACCAGGGCGACGGTTCCTGGGCGGTCTCGGCCCAGGTCGAGGGCGCGCTCGGCCTTGCTACGCTCGGCACCGGCATCGAGCCGCCACGGCCCGACAACACCGTCAGCCGGCGCTGCCGCGTCGATCGCGAGCCGGTCGGTTCGGCCAGCGCCTTCGGCGACCACATCCGCATGGTGTGGCTGACGCCGGCGATGGACGGGTTGTTCATGGGGGCTGCGTCCGAGCGGCGGCGCTTCTTCGACCGCCTGGTGCTCGCCATCGACAGCGAGCATTCCAGCCGCATCTCCGCGCTCGAACGTTCCTTGCGCTCGCGCAACCGCCTGCTCGAGGCGCGCAATTACGACGACCATTGGTGTGACGCGATCGAGCGCGAGACCGCGGAACTCGCGGTCGCGGTGGCCGCAACGCGCGGCCAGACCGCGGCACGGCTGACCGGCATGCTGAACGCCCGCGCGCAGGCGTCCGCCTTTCCATCCGCGCAGATCGCGCTCGACGGCTGGATGGAGAATGCGCTGCTCACCGAGACCGCGACCGCAGTCGAGGACCGCTACCGCCAGATCCTGCGTGACAACCGCCCGCGCGATGCGATCGCCGGCCGCACCACCGACGGCCCGCATCTCACCGATCTCCAGGTGATCTACGCGCCGAAAAGCATGCCGGCGCGCGACGCCTCGACCGGCGAGCAGAAGGCGCTGCTGATCGGGCTCGTGCTGGCGCATGCGAGCCTCGTTGCCGAGATGACCGGCATCGTGCCGCTGCTGCTGCTCGACGAAGTCGTCGCGCATCTCGATCCGAACCGGCGCGCGGCACTTTTCGAGGAACTGCGCAAGCTTGGCGCGCAGGTCTGGCTGACCGGCGCGGACCCGGCCGCCTTCGCCGAGATCGGCGTCGGCAGCGAGGTTTTCGACGTCGAGAGCGGGCGCATCGCCGCACGCCGTTAGGGCATCCGCAGGCCGCCACAGATCCGGAAAAAGCGGCCTTCAAAGACCCCGAAACCAGGTCCCGAATCGGCCTTTTTGCAGTGCCGAGAAACGGCCTTGGAACGACTTGAAAACCGGCCAAAAATCCCCATCTGCTCAAAGGGTTGCGGAAGGATACTTTGCGCTAGGCGCAATCCTCCTTTCATGGCACAAATAGCGTCCAAATCAGCGCCTTCTGCGCCGCTGATTCGGACGACATCCTCGAAGGCCTCTCATGACAGAACCTGCTCGGCAGCCGCGTGCCGAAAACGAGCCCTCCAACGCGAGCGAATACGGCGCGGAATCGATCCGCGTGCTCAAGGGTCTCGATGCCGTCCGCAAGCGTCCGGGCATGTATATTGGCGACACCGACGACGGGTCCGGCCTGCACCACATGGTCTACGAGGTCGTCGACAATGCAATCGACGAAGCGCTCGCGGGCCATGCCACGCGCGTCGACGTCGTCCTCAATCCCGACAATTCCGTCACCGTGCGTGACGACGGCCGCGGCATCCCGGTCGACATCCACAAGGGCGAAGGCATCTCGGCGGCCGAGGTCATCATGACCCAGCTCCACGCCGGCGGTAAGTTCGACCAGAACTCCTACAAGGTCTCCGGCGGCCTGCACGGCGTCGGCGTCTCCGTGGTCAACGCGCTGTCCTCTAAGCTGATGCTGCGCATCTGGCGCGACGACAAGGAGCACTACATCGAGTTCGCCCATGGCGATTCCGTCGCACCGCTGAAAGTGGTCGGCGACGCGCCGGGCAAGCGCGGCACCGAGGTGACGTTCCTGGCCTCGACCGAGACCTTCAAGAACATCGAATATGATTTCGCCACGCTCGAGCACCGCCTGCGCGAGCTCGCCTTCCTCAATTCCGGCGTCAACATCATCCTCTCCGACATGCGTCATGCGGTCGAGAAGCGCGAGGAGATGCACTATTCCGGCGGCGTCGAGGAGTTCGTCAAATATCTCGACCGCAACAAGAAGGCGATCGTGCCGGCACCGATCATGGTGCGCTCGGAAGCCAACGGCATCGGCGTCGAGGCGGCGCTCTGGTGGAACGACAGCTACCACGAGAACGTGCTATGCTTCACCAACAACATTCCGCAGCGCGATGGCGGTACCCATCTCGCCGGCTTCCGCGGTGCGCTGACGCGCCAGGTCAACGGCTATGCCGAGGCCAACGCGAAAAAGGAAAAGATCGCGCTCACCGGCGACGACTGCCGCGAAGGCCTGACCGCCGTGCTGTCGGTGAAGGTGCCGGATCCCAAGTTTTCGTCGCAGACCAAGGACAAGCTGGTGTCCTCGGAAGTGCGCCCCGTGGTCGAGAACGTGCTCAACGAGGCGCTTCAAGCCTGGTTCGAGGAGCATCCGAGCGAAGCCAAGGTGATCGTCGGCAAGGTGATCCAGGCGGCCGCTGCGCGCGAAGCGGCGCGAAAGGCGCGCGAGCTGACGCGCAAGAGCCCGCTCTCGGTCTCCTCGCTGCCCGGCAAGCTCGCCGACTGCCAGGAGAAGGATCCGGCGAAGTCCGAACTCTTCATCGTCGAGGGTGACTCGGCAGGCGGCAGCGCCAAGCAGGGCCGCAATCGCGAGTTCCAGGCGGTGCTGCCGCTGCGCGGCAAGATCCTCAACGTGGAACGCGTCCGTCCCGACAAGATGCTGTCATCGGAGCAGATCGGCACGCTGATCACCGCGCTCGGTACCGGCATCAGCGACGATTTTTCGGTCGAGAAGCTGCGTTATCACAAGATCATCGTGATGACGGACGCCGACGTCGACGGCGCCCACATCCGCACGCTGCTTTTGACCTTCTTCTACCGGCAGATGCGCGACATCATCGACGGCGGCTATCTCTATATCGCCCAGCCGCCGCTCTATAAGGTCGCACGCGGCAAGTCCGAGCAATATCTGAAGGACGAGCGAGCGCTGGAAGACTATCTGATCGATGCCGGGCTCGACGACTGCGTGTTCGTTCCGGGAACCGGAGGCGACCGCTCCGGCCGCGACCTGCGCGCGCTGGTCGACGACGCCCGCGTGGTCCGCAGCATCCTGCGCAACCTGCACAGCCGCTATAACCGCAAGGTCGTCGAGCAAGGGGCCGTCATTGGTCTGTTTGGCAGGGAAATTTATACCGATCCAGCAAATGCCAGCGCCGCAGCAGAATACATGGCGAAGCGGCTGGACAGGCAGGCCGAAGAGGTCGAACGCGGCTGGACAGGACAATTCGTGGAAGGCCACGGCTTCATGTTCGAGAGAACGGTGCGCGGCGTCAAGGAAGCCGCCGTCATCGACGATGCCTTCCTGGGCTCGGCCGAGGCGCGCAAGCTCCACGAATACCGGACGAAGCTGCAAGACGTCTACGAGCGCCCCGGCAAGCTGCGGCGCAAGGATTCCGAGCACGTCATTCATGGGCCGACCGACCTGTTCGAGGCGGTCACCGATTCGGGGCGCAAGGGCATCACGCTGCAGCGCTACAAAGGTCTCGGCGAGATGAACCCCGAGCAGCTCTGGGAGACGACGCTGGATACCGAGGCACGCTCGCTGCTGCAAGTGAAGGTCAAGGAGGTCGACGAGGCCGACGACATCTTCACCAAGCTGATGGGCGACGTGGTCGAACCGCGGCGCGACTTCATCCAGGAACACTCGCTGAGCGCGACGATCGATATCTGAGGCTGGTTGCGACTGCCGAAGGACGCCCGCTTTTGGCGGGCTCCTCAGGACGAGGTCTTGTGTCGCGGCGAGATCCTGATCCTCATGGTGAGGAGCGCGGAACGCGCGTCTCCGGACGATGCTTTGCATCGCCGGGCGAACCATGAAGGCCCGCCTGTCGCCCGCCGCCATCCTTCGAGCCCGTTTGTCGTGCGCTGCTCAGGATAAGGGCGGATGCTTGCGACGAATTGCTACCGCGCCCAATTCTCTGTATTTTCCGCTTCCCGAAAGCAGCCCGCCCCAAACAACAGGACACCGACGTGGCGCCCATCCAATACATCGTCGAGGGCGGTCACCGGCTCTCGGGCTCGATCGAACCGTCCGGCAACAAGAACTCGGCGCTGCCGATCATCGCGGCCGCGCTGCTCACCGAGCATCCGGTCACGCTTCAGAATGTTCCGCGGATCCGCGACACCGAGACGCTGGTCGAGCTGATCCGCTCGGTCGGTGCGTCGGCGGAATGGAGCGCGCGCAATACGCTTCATATTCACGCCAAGAGCATCAGCGCCGCCGATCTCGATCCCGAGCTCTGCATCCGCATCCGCGCCTCGATCCTGCTCGCAGGCCCCCTGCTCGCGCGCTGCGGCGAGGTGATGCTGCCGCCGCCCGGCGGCGACGTCATCGGCCGGCGCCGACTGGACACGCATATGCTGGCGCTGGAACAGCTAGGGGCCAAGGTCACGGCGACCGACCGGCTGGAGTTCCGCGCGCCGAAGCTGACCGGCGCCGACGTGTTCCTGGACGAGCCGAGCGTCACCGCGACCGAGAACGCGCTGGTGGCGGCCGTGGCCGCCGACGGCGTCACCTATTTGCGCAATGCCGCCTCCGAGCCGCACGTGCAGGACCTCGCCAACTTCCTGGTCGCGCTCGGCGCGAAGATCGAGGGCATCGGCACCAACACCATGATCATCCATGGCGCGGCGACGCTGGGCGCGGCGACTTACTCGATCCAGCCTGATCATATCGAGGTCGGCTCGCTGATCGGCTTAGCGGCCGTGACGCGCTCGCCGCTGCGCATCGTGCGCGCCGGCGTCGAACACCTGCGCTCGATCCGCATGGGGTTCGAGCGGCTCGGCATCGTCTGCCGCGTCGAAGGCGACGATCTCATCGTGCCCTCCAACCAGACGCTGAAGATCCAGGACGATTTTGGCGGCCACGTGCCGAAGCTGGAGGATCAGCCCTGGCCGGCCTTCCCGGCCGATCTGATGTCGATCGCGATCGTCACCGCCACGCAATGCGAGGGCGTGATCCTGATGTTCGAGAAGATGTTCGAATCGCGGATGTTCTTCGTCGACAAGCTGATCGCGATGGGCGCGCGCATCGTGCTGTGCGATCCGCACCGCGCCATCATCGCCGGTCCCAGCCGCCTGCGCGGCGCATCGATGATCTCGCCCGACATCCGCGCCGGCATGGCCATGCTGCTCGCCGCGGTCTGCGCCGAGGGCACCTCGACGATCAACAACGCCGACCAGATCGAGCGCGGCTACGAGCGCATCGAGGAACGGCTGAACGCGCTGGGTGCGAAGATCAAGCGCGTGCCCGAGCGGAAGGGCTGAAGTCGCCTCTCCCCGCTTGCGGGGAGAGGCCGGATTGCATCGTCAGGTGCAATCCGGGTGAGGGGGAGCCTCCGCGAGTCCAACTCTTACCGTGATCGCGGAAACAGCCCCTCACCCCAACCCTCTCCCCGTAAGAACGGGGAGAGGGAGAATAGAGCAAGGGTGGAGGGAGAACAGCTACGCGCGTCCGGGACGCGAGAATGGGGCCATGTTTTCGACGTGTGGCTGTGTTATTGACCGGCCATGCTCGACACCGTCCAACCTCGTCCGCAGCCGCAAGCCGGCGCGCCGCAAAGCCACCTCGCCGATGAATTCGTCGAGACGCTGCGGCTGGCCGTGCCGATGATGCTGACCCAGCTCGGACAGATCGCGATGATCACGACCGATCTCGCGCTGATCGGCAGGCTCGGCGAGGACGCCGTCGCGGCTGCGGCGCTGGCGCACACGGTCTATTTCGTCAGCTTCACCTTCGGGCTGGGATTGATGGCTGCGGTGTCGCCGCTGGCAGCACAGGCATTTGGTGCCGGAGACGTCAGGCGGATCCGCCGGTCCTTGCGCGTCGGCCTGTGGGTGGCGCTCTTGATCTCGCTACCGATGATGGCCTCGCCGCTCTATGGCGAGCACATTCTGCTTGCGCTTGGACAGGCGCCGCATTCGGCCGCGCTCGCCCAGCGCTATCTGAACGGGCTCGCCTGGGGCATCGCCCCGGCGCTCAGCTTCATCGCGCTACGCGGCATGATGAGCGCGGTGAACCGGCCGCAGCCGCCGCTGTGGATTACCATTGCTGCGATTCCTGCCAATGCGGCACTGGTCTACTGCCTGATCCACGGCCTGTTCGGCCTGCCGGAGCTCGGCCTGCTCGGTGCGGGGCTTGCGACCACGATCGTCAATCTCGGCACCTTCATCGCCGCGGTCGCCATCGCGGCGACGCGAAAACCCATTGCCGACTATCACCCGCTCGCCCATCTCTGGCGGATCGACTGGCAGTTGATGCGCCAGCTCATCGTCATCGGCGCGCCGATCTCGTTCTCGCTGCTGATGGAATATGGCCTGTTCTCCTCGGCCGCGCTGCTGATGGGGCTGATCTCGACCACCGCGCTCGCGGCACATCAGATCGCGCTGCAGGTCACCGCCGTGCTGTTCATGGTTCCGCTCGGGATCGGCATGGCGGCGACGGTACGTGTCGGCCATGCCTTCGGCCGCGACGAGCCGCTAGCGGTGAAGCGCGCCGGCCTCGTCGCGGCGCTGCTCGGGATCGCCCTGGTCTCGGCCCTGACCGTCGCCATCATCCTCGGCCGCTATGCGCTGGGCCGGCTGTTCTTCGGCGGCGGCGAGGCGAGCGCGGCAACCGTCGAGCTGACGGCGACGCTGCTGCTGGTCGGCGCGACCTTCTTCATCGCCGACGGCCTCCAGACCATCATGGGCGGCGCGCTGCGCGGCCTCAATGACACCAGGATGACGCTGGTGTTCGCGGCGATCGGCTATTGGTGTGTCGCCTTTCCCATCGCCTGGGTGCTGGCTTTCCACGCCGGGCTTGGCGCAGTCGGCGTCTGGATCGGCCTGTCGATCGGGACCTTCGTCTATGCCGGGCTCTTGATCTTGCGCTTTCGGATGCTGACGCGCAGATTGGCGGGATGATCGGGACAGTCCGCGAAGTCACCCCCGAGGTCGAGGCCGCTGCCGTGCTGGCGGGTGCGCAGTTCATCGACGCCTATCGCGTCGGGATCGGCGCGAGCCCGATCGATGCCCGCGAAGCCTGCATCCGGATGGTGCTGCACGGGCCACGCTGGATCGATGCGCTGGTGCGCCTGCGCAACATCCTGGTGAGGCCGTTCGGGCTGAAGACATCGGGCGAAGGCGCGCCGGCCCCGCATGGCATGATCGGCCTGTTTCCTGTGGTCAGCGAAACGCCGGAGCGTCTTGTCGCGGGCTTCAACGATTATCACCTCGACTTCCGCCTCGTGGTCGAATTGGACGGCACTGCACCGAGCCGACAAGTCACCTCGACCACGCTGGTGCGGACGCATAATCTGCTCGGCCGGACCTACCTCACCCTGATCATGCCCTTCCACAAGCTGGTGGTCCGCAGCATGATGGGGCGGATCATGGAGCCGGCGCGATGACCCTTGCAGTCGACCTCTTCTTTTCCTTCCGCAGCCCGTTCAGCTATCTGGCGTTGCCCAAGACGCTGAAGCTCGTCGAGACATACGATCTCACGGTGAACCTACGTCCGGTCTATCCGCTCGCGGTGCGAGTCCCCGGCTTCTTCAAGAAGACCAATCCGCAATTCATCCGCTATGTCGTGCTCGACAGCAGCCGCGTGGCGGAGCATGAAGGCATTCCGTTCCGCTTTCCGCGGCCCGATCCGATCGTGCAGGACCTGACGACGCTCGAGGTCGCGGCCGAGCAGCCCTACATCCATCGCCTGACCCGGCTTGGCGCCATGGCGCAGCTCGAAGGCCGCTCGCTCGAGTTCACTTACGCGATCGCGCGCGTGCTGTGGGACGGCTCGGTCACGGGATGGAATGAGGGCGACCATCTCGCGCGCGCGGCAGAAAAAGCCGGCTTCGATCTCGCCGCCATGGACGCAGCCATCAGCACTGATGCGGACCGCTACGCGCAGGTGATCGCCGACAACGAGAAGGATCACGCCGCGTCCGGCCATTGGGGCGTGCCGACCTTCGTGTTCGAAAAAGAGCCGTTCTTCGGCCAGGACCGCATCGATCTCCTGGTCTGGCGCATGCAAAGCAAGGGCCTGATGCGGCGGTAGGGCGTGTACTCACGAATTCGCCAAGTCCGCTTGCTCTCGAAAGTCGACGTTCAAGCTAACATTGGTGCATGTCGCCCCTGGGCCCACAAGCAGAAATCGCAACCGTGCCCTCCTCCGACTTCGCCCCACCGTGTACATGACCGTGACGGCAGACTGACCGAAGGTTGACTTCGCACGAAAAGAGGCCATCAACTGAGTGGCCCCTTGAACCGGACCTGCTAATGCCTGTCGGAATTTTCGTTTTCGTTGCTGCACTGTGGCTGTGTTTGGTCGCCTATGCCCAGTATCAATGTCCGCTTCCAAGCTGTCATGGCGATGGGACTATTGGTTGGTATCTGCCGTTGTTCACGTCGCCCATTGGCGGCTTTGCGGTGCTTGGCCTGATCCTCATGGCCATCGTGCGTACATTTCGTCGATAGCACGGAAGGGTTTGTCAGCTTGGCACATAGCCACTCGCGAATGAGCGAACGTCTGCTCGGGGCCCAGAAGCGGGAAGCTAGCTCTGTTCCCTTGCGAAGCTCCTCGCCACGTAGAGTATGCTGACGGCTACAGCCGGATAGACGAGCAGACGGAAGTGCTCAGCGCTCCCTTCGCCTTGGAAGACGCTGTGCGCGATAAGGGATAGAGCGGCTAACCCAACCAGAGCAAAGCCGAGGTACGCAACAGACCGCCATGCCGTAGGAAGAAAGCTAAATGCAAATTCAGATGCTGCCGCAGCAGCTATTGTGGGTATCCAATAGGGAAATGCAAAGATTGCCAGAACGAACCCAAGCACGTAATTGCTCGGACTCCCCCCAATGCTGGGACTGCCGATCATGACCGCTTCGACGGTCCACCAAAGCAAGACAGCGAGCAAGAAGATCACAAGGTCCATTTTTCGACCGACGCAAGGCGTGTGACAAACAACAACTGCATCAATCATGTACCGCGACCAGTTAACCTCTGGTTGCAGCACGAAACGGTTTCGACGAATTCCGCTTGGGTCATCTGCCGCCGATCACGGCCAAGCCGGGCGACTTCGGCTTGGCTGTCGGAAGCCGAGGTTTATGAGCACACTCCCTACTCACTCCGCCACCCGCGCCGGCTTGTCCGCTGCAGCTTCCGACCATTCGCCGACGACGCGGTCGAGATCGCAGAGGTTCTGGTGCATCTGCTCCAGCGAGAAGCCGAGCGCGAAGAAACGCTCCGCGGTGTCGCTGGGCTGGCCACGGATCAGGCCGTCGCGACGGACGGAAGCGACCGCCTCGGCATAGTGCTGGAGCGCGAGGTGCACGGGATGGATCGGCGGCGCGCCGGCGCCCTCCCGCAAGGCCGCCGCGGCCGAACGCAGAAAGCGCGCGATCACGGTCGAAACCTCCGCTAAGGGCCCGGCGAGCCGCGTCTGCACCTCGGCCGGCAACGGCACCACGGTGGCGCGGCCGATCATCACGACGTCATGGCGCAGCCGCAGGATGGTTCGCAGCAAGGGGCCGGTGTCGGGCCCGCTCGACAGCCGCGCCGCGCGCTCGCGCTCGGCCTCGGCACCGGTGGCGTTGAGGCCCACCAGCGCGGTGCCGATGCCGTCCTGGATCCGGTGCAGCGCGTCGTTGTCGCGGCCGCGCGTCAGGCCTGCGAGCAGCTCGGTGAAAGCGTCGGCGATCAGTTCGAGCAGCAGCGCCGCACTGGCGCGGATCTGCCGCACCGCGCGCGAGGGCAGCACCAGGAACGAGACCAGCAGTCCCGTGATCGCGCCGACCGCGACCTCGCTGACGCGATCGATTGCCGAGGTCATGGGATCGGAATGATGCATGGTGGGAACCAGGAGCACGATCACGGCGGTCACCGTGGCCGCGCTCAAACTCGGATTGATCGCGGCGACGAAGGCGAGCGGGGCGACCGACAGCACCAAAAGCCCGAGCAGCCCGGCTTCGCTGGAATAAGGGATCAGCACCGCGATGGCGCCGCCATAGACGGCGCCGCCGACCGTGCCGAGCATGTAGTCGCGCGTCGCCTTCAGCGAGCGGCCGACGCTCATCTGGGTCACGATCAGCGAGGTCAGCACCGCCCAGAGCGGCAGCAACAGATGCAGCGCGGTCGCAATCGCATAGGCCGCGGTCGCCGCCACCGTGACCCGGACGGCCAGTCCCAACTGCGTCCTTCGCGACCGGAGCCGGTCGAACACCTCTCTTGCGAATGCCATCGTCGAATATCCCGGCCCAATCCTCGGTCAACCGGCCAAAAGCATAGCTGATGCCCGCAGCCGCAAGCCCGCTTGAAAGGCAAAATCAGCCCGCCTAACGTGCCGGCCAAAACGAGGAAACATGATGGCCCACGAAACCGCAACGCTCGCCGCCTACGTCGTCAACCTGAAATATCAGGATATTCCGGCGGAAGTGCTGGATCGCGCAAAAGTGCTGACGCTGGATTTCCTCGGCAGCGCCATCCGCGCGCGCAGCGAAGCGGAATCGACCCCGTCTCTGCTGAAGATGCTGGAGGCCCTGGCGCTCGACACCAAGGGCGAGTCGACCGTGTTCGGCGATGCCAAGACCTGGACGCCGGCGGTCGCAGCGCTGCTCAACGGCGCGCTCGGCCATTCCCTCGATTTCGACGACACCCATGCGGATTCCTCGCTGCACCCGAGCGCGCCGGTGGTGCCGGCAGCGTTCGCGGTCGGCGAGATGGTCGGAGCCTCCGGCCGCGACGTGCTGACTGCCATCGTTGCGGGCTATGAAGTCTGCTGCCGGCTCGGCAACGCGCTCGACCCGACCTCGCACTACGCGCGCGGCTTCCATCCGACTGCGACGGCCGGCACCTATGGCGCGGCCGCGGCTGCCGGCAAGCTGTTCGGCCTCTCCGAGAAGCAGATCATCGCCGCCTTCGGCGTCTCCGGCAGTCAGGCCGCCGGCTCGCTGCAATTCCTGGTCAACGGTGCCTGGAACAAGCGCTACCAGGTCGGCGCCGCCGCGATGAACGGCGTGATCGCCGCGACGCTGGCGCGCAATGATTTCGTCGGCGCGACGGAATCGGTCGAAGGCAAGCACGGCCTGCTCGCCGGCTACACCGACGACGCGCATCCCGACAAGGCGGTCGCCGAGCTCGGCAAGAGCTATGAGACGATGAAGATCGGCGTAAAGCCGTATCCGAGCTGCCGCTACACCCATGCCGCGATCGATGCGCTGATCGCCATGCGGCGCGAGCACAATCTGACGCCCGACCAGGTCAAGCGGGTCGAGATCGGGCTGCATCGCAACGGCATCACGCTGACCGGCGATGCCGCAACCAAACGGCATCCCACGTCGATCGTCGGCGGCCAGTTCTCGATGTTCTTCACCGGCGCGCTCGCGCTCGACCAGGGCAGCTTTGGCTGGGACGATTACAACCGCCTCGGCGATGCCGCCATCGACGCGCTCGCCGACAAGTTCGACGTGGTGCAGGACGACCGCCTCGAGATCGGCCGCACTCATCCCTTCGGCGCACGCGTGAGCATCACCACCGACGACGGCGTGCATGAGCGGCTCTACGCCGATCCCTCCGGCGAGCCGACCTCCTTCCCCGATGCGCAGGCGATGCAGCAGAAGTTCCTGACGCTGGCGCGCCCCGTGCTGAACGCGCGCGCGGAGAAATTTGCCGACGCGATCCTGTCGCTGGAGCGGTTCGACCGCGTAGCGAAGGCGACGGAGCTGGGAAGGCAGTAGCTAGCGCCATTTTTCCCTCTCCCCTTGTGGGAGCGGGTGGCTCGCCGCGTAGCGGCGAGACGGGTGAGGGGTCTCTGTCCGCGAGCACCTTCACGCAGTTGAGTTCGCGGAGACAGACCCCTCATCCGGCGCTTCGCGCCACCTTCTCCCACAAGGGGAGAAGGAAGAAGAGACGGCGCCCTGTCCTGCCGCTATCAATCCACGCCCGCAACCTTCCCCTTGTCATGCGTCGCGGCGATCACATCGCGAACCAAATCGAACACGCCATCCACCTCCGGCGGCCAGTTCGGCGAGCGGCCCAACCGCACGATCACCAGCCGCTCGGACGGGATCACGATCGTGTACTGACCGATCGTACCCTTGGCGAAGAAGGCATCGCGCGGCCACCCGCGCTCGATGCGGTAGCTCGCGCCAAAACTGTCGCCCCGGTTGGTCCAGAAGCCGGCGCCGATGCCGACCCACGCGTGCGGCGTGGGCGAGGCCGAATAGCTCACCCAACCCTCGGGCAGGATGCGCTTGCCGCCCGCGACGCCGTCGTTGAGATAGAGCTGGCCGAAGCGCGCCCAATCGCGCGCGGATGCCAGCATCTCGCTGGAGCCTTCCACCGTGCCGGCGCCGTCGAGCTGAAGCGTGACATGGCGCATGCCGAGCGGCGCGAACAATTCGCGGCGCGCGAAGCGGAGCACGTCCGTGGGATTGCCGCCGAGCGCATTTCGGATCAGATGCGCGAGGATGAGGGTGTTGCCGTCGTGATAGTTCCAGGCAGTGCCCGGCGCTGTTGCGAGCGGCATGCTCTCTGCATAGGCGGCCATGTCATCTTGCAGAAACTTCATGCGATTGACCGGCTCGAGCGCGGAGCCGAGCGATGCCTGCAAGGAACTGCCGAGCGCAAGGCCGGCGGTGTGGCGCAGGAGATGATCGACGGTGATGGCGTGGCGCGGATCATCCGGATTGCGCCAGGCGGCAACCGGCGCCGGCCCGTCGAGCTTGAGCCTGCCTTGGCGCACGAGAATGCCTGTCAGCGCTGAGATTACCGACTTGGTCATGGAGAAGCCGAGCAGCGGCGTCTCCGGTCCAATGCCATCGGCATAGCGCTCGGCGACGATGCGGCCATTCTTCATGACGATCACGGCGCGGGTGCGCCGGTACGGCGGCTGTGCAGGCTCGGTGAAGGCGCGCTCGAGTGCGGCGGCAAGCCCCTCGCTTTGCGGCGGCACGACCGAAGGCGCGGCGATCTCCGGCAGCAGCGCGGGCTGCCTGTCGTCGGGCGGCGGTTCAACGTCGGCGATCGCCGCACCATGCTCCAGCGTGCAGCCGAGGCCGTCGCGATAGACGGCATGGCTGCGGCCAATGCCGAACAGCGTCACCGTGACATCCTTGCGCACGCGGTCGATCCGGTAGTCCATCGCCCAGGTGATCAGGCCGGTCCCGGGCATCGCATCGGTGGTCTCGGTGAAGGTGCGCCGCGGATCGAGGCCGGAGACGAACGTCTCGGCGCAGAGGATGTCGGCGACGAAACCGGTCGCGACCTTCGGCACGTCGCGGGCACGCGCCGCGCCGAGCACGAGGCCGACGCAGCTGATGGTGGTGGTGAGGAGGATGATCTTGCGGCGGCGGGTCAATGGCGTTCTCCGGCTGAAGTGACGCGAAGAAGGCCGGGGCGGCGCGATGACTGCTCGCCGGATTTGGAAATTGGCCTAGCTGAAACTGGACGGGGCTAGTCGATTTTTGAATTATCCAGCGATTTCAGTTCCTTAATTGCACGGCCGCGACCGCGGTGCGGGTTCACTCCCTCTCCCCGTTCTTACGGGGAGAGGGTCGGGGTGAGGGGCCGCCTCCGCGGGAACGCTGGGATTTGGATTCGCGAAAGCTCCCCCTCGCCCGGATTGCAGACAATCCGGCCTCTCCCCGCGCGCGGGAGATGAGAAGTGTCACGCCGCGCGCACCTTCAGCCGCCGATACTCCGTCGGCGTCACGCCGGTCACGGCCTTGAAGGCGCGGTTGAACGGGCCGAGCGACTGGAAGCCGGCATCCATCGCGATGGTGATGACAGGCACCTCGGCCTGGGCGGGATCGGCGAGCGCGGCCTTGGCCTCCTCGATCCGATGGTTGTTCAGGAACACATTGAAGTTGCGGTAGCCGAGCCGCTGGTTGATCAGGCGGCGCAGCCGGTATTCGGGGATCTTGAGCCGTCCCGCCAGCGCACCGATGGTGACGTTCTCCTGGCGATAGATCCGCTCATCCGCCATCAGCCGCATCAAGGCATCGATCAGTTTCCGGTCGGCAGCTTCCTCGGCGGCAACAGGTTGGCCCGGCGCGATCGCGGGTGCGGGCTCGGCAGCCACCGGGAACAGCTCTGCGCCGTCGACGCGCATCATCGCGCAAGCGATCGCGGCGACGACGAAGGCGAGTACTGCGGCATTGATGGTGTTGGCCACGTCGCCTCCACCGCCAACGAAGATCTGGAGCAGCGCGTTCAGCCCGCCATAGAGCGCGGCAGCGGCGACGATGAAGACGCGAACGCGGCGGCGCCGTTCGACCAGATCGGCCGGCCACGACGCGATCGTCTGCACCACCGCGAGGGCGATGAAGCCAAGCGAGATCAGGTTGGTCGCGACGACGACAAGCCGCAGGTTTCCGCCCGGCGCAATCCAGAGGCAACTGACCAGGCTGAATGCGGCAACGAGTGCCCAGATCGCGCTATGCCGCCAGCGCAGGCAAAACTCGTCATCAAACAGCGCGCGCGTGAACAGCCAGAACACCACGACATTGCTCGTCGAGAGCGCAATCAGCGGCGCGTGCCAGGCTGACGTCAGCGCCGGCGCACCGATCGAATAGCTCGCGGCATGGGCCGCCGATCCGAGCGCGAAGGCAACCGCAAGCCGGCCGGCGACCACATTCCTGAAGCCGGAGAACAGCGATGCCGCCAGCACCAGCAGCAATGCCACGGCAGCGGCGCGGCAGGCCAGTTCGATTGCGGCGGGAGTCATCGGATTAGCGCGATCGGTCAGGGTTGAAATCGGCTGAGCATCGTTGGTCGTGCGACGTTTTTCAAGACTGATCGCGGCGCCAGCGTTCAGGCGCGGTTACAAGAAAGTCGACGTCATCTTCGTTCAGGCCAGCGCCCGGCTTGATCGGAGAAACCATCGCCCGCCCCTGTTTCCAACATTGCTCTGGCCGATATCTCACGGCGACCGCAAATAGGCTATCGCGTCCATGCCCTGATCGGCGCGACGGAGCGATCAAATCCTGTTACGATCGCCGCAACAAAGAAGGAGTCCACCATGAGCTGGCAACCCTCCAACGATCCCGTGCTCGGCGATCCCATGTCATGCGATGCGCTCGACCTCGTCATCGTGCCGCGCACCCGCGACCTCGGCGACGGATTTGAGGTGCGGCGCGCGCTGCCGCATGGCAAGCGGCAGATGGTCGGGCCTTTCATCTTTTTCGACCATTTCGGTCCGGTGCAGTTCGTCTCCGGCAAGGGCATGGACGTGCGGCCGCATCCGCATATCGGGCTCGCCACCGTCACCTACCTGTTCGACGGCGCGATCATGCATCGCGACAGCCAGGGCAACATCCAGGAGATCCAGCCCGGCGCGATGAATTTGATGACGGCCGGGCGCGGCATCGCACATTCCGAGCGCACGCCGGACGCGCAGCGTGCATCGGGTCAGAAGATGCTCGGCCTGCAAAGCTGGATTGCGCTGCCGGCCGGATCCGAGGAGATCGCGCCGTCGTTCCAGCACTATGCCGCCGGCGACCTGCCGATGATCTCGGAACGCGATTTCACCGCGCGGGTGATCGCGGGCTCGTCGTTCGGCATCGCCTCGCCGGTGTCGATGGTCTCGCCCTGGTTCTACACCGAGGTCACGGCCGCGGCAGGCGCGAGCGTACCGCTCGACCCCGACCACGAGGAGCGCGCGATCTATCTCGTCGACGGCGAGGTCGAGATCGCGGGTGAGCGCTATGAGGGGCCGCGGCTCCTGGTCTTCCGGCCCGGCGACCGCATCACGGTGAAGGCGCTCAAAGCCACACGGATGATGTTCCTGGGCGGCGATGCGCTGGAGGGACCGCGCCACATCTGGTGGAATTTCGTCTCCTCCAGCAAGGAGCGGATCGAGCAGGCCAAGCAGGATTGGAAAACCGGCCGCTTTGCGCAGGTTCCGCAGGAACATGAGTTCATTCCGCTGCCGGAATAGGCTATCCCGATCCCGGCCGCATTTTTGCGCGGCCGAGTTCTCCTGCCTGAAGGCCTGCCGATGACCACCATGCTCAGTAGCGACCTGCCCCTGCCCAAGATCGGGCGCGGCAAGGTGCGCGATATCTACGCCGTCGATGATGACCGCCTGCTGCTCGTCACCACCGACCGCATCAGCGCCTTCGACGTCGTGATGGGCGAGACCATTCCGATGAAGGGCGCCGTGCTGACCCAGATCAGCGCGTTCTGGTTCAAAGAGCTCGAGGGCGTGGTGCCGCATCACATGATCAGCGCCGACACCGACGAGATCATCGCCGCCGTGCCGGCGTTGAAAGCCCACCGCGCCGACATCCATGGCCGCGCCATGCTGTCCCGCCGCACCACCGTATTCCCCATCGAATGCGTGATCCGCGGTTATCTCTCCGGCTCGGCCTGGAAGGAATATGCGGCCTCCGGCACGCTCGCAGGCGAGAAGCTGAAGGCGGGCCTCGTCGAAAGCGAGAAGCTCGATCCTGCGATCTTCAGCCCGGCGACCAAGGCCGAGACCGGCCACGACGAGAACATCACCATCGCGCGGATGCGCGAGGTCGTCGGCGACGAGGTCGCCCATACGCTCGAGAGCATGACGCGCGCGGTTTACACGCTCGGCGAGGAGCTGGCGCGCGAGCAGGGCATCATCATCGCGGACACCAAGTTCGAATTCGGCCGCGACAAGGACGGCCGCATCATCCTGATCGACGAGGTGATGACGCCGGATTCGTCGCGCTTCTGGGCGGCCAGTGCCTACAAGCCCGGCCAGCCGCAGGCGAGCTTCGACAAGCAGCCCTTACGCGACTATCTCGACGCCGAGCGCCGCGCCGGCCGCTGGAACGGCGACGCCCCGCCGCCCCCGCTGCCCGCGAGCGTCGTGGAAGCGACGAGCAAGCGGTATCTGGAAGCCTATCGGCGGGTGACGGGGACGGAGCTGAAGATTTAGCTTCAGCTCATTATCGTCGTCCTGACGAAAGCCAGAATGCGTGGCGTCTGCATCGGCTTTTTCCAAGCATTGCCCACGCGGCAACCTGATGCAAAACTCCCTGCAAAACATCAGGGAGAGCACACATGCCCGAAGCCGATGCCGTGCTGATCGAGCGCGATGGCCCCGCCACCGTCATCTCCATCAACCGGCCGCACTGCCGCAACGCGGTTGATGGTGCCACTGCGCGCAAGCTCTATGACGCGTTCCTTGCCTTCGACGCCGACCATGACGCATCGGTTGCGGTTTTCACCGGCACGCACGGGCATTTTTGCGCGGGCGCGGATCTGAAGGCAGTCGCGAAGGGCGATCGCGAGAAGATGCGCGAGATCGGCGGCCACGGCACGATCGCCCCAATGGGGCCAAGCCGCTTGCGGCTCTCCAAGCCGGTGATCGCGGCGGTCGAAGGTTACGCGGTCGCGGGCGGGATGGAGCTCGCATTGTTCGCCGACATGCGCGTGGTCGCGGAGGACGCCACTTTCGGCATCTTCTGCCGTCGATTTGGCGTGCCGCTCATCGATCTCGGCACCGTCCGCCTGCCGCGTCTGATTGGCCATTCACATGCCATGGACTTGATCCTCACGGGGCGTCCGGTCGGCGGCGCGGAGGCGTTGCGCATGGGCCTTGCCAACCGCCTCGTGCCGACCGGTGAAGCCCGCGCGCATGCGGTCCGGCTTGCCAAGGAGATCGCGCGCTTCCCGCAGACATGCCTGCGCGCCGACCGGCTTTCCGCGCTTCAGCAATGGGATATGGGGGAAGAAGACGCGATCAAGAACGAGATGCGCGGCGGCCTGAACGTCATCGCCTCCGGCGAGACGCTGTCGGGCGCAACCCGCTTCGCATCGGGCGCGGGACGGCACGGCGCGTTCGGCGCGGAGGTCTCCGGCCAGGCCGATTGACGCGAACGATTTCGCGAAAGCCTGTCGGAAATTTCACAATCGGAAGAATCCTGTTGCGCTAGCTTCGGACTCGTCTACGTCTCGGACGGGAATTTTCAGGGGCGAGCGCAAAGGCGTGACAGATCCAGCAATTACCTACAGTCCGGCCCCTCGATTTAGCCCGGCTCTCAAGCGTGCACTGAATGATATACTGGGCGGCAGCGCCGCGAGCGTCCTGACCGTCACCTTCGGGCTCTCCTACGCGCTGCTGATCTTCGCGGGGCCGCTGTCGCCCTACCTGTCCTACGGGATCGCCGCGACCTTCATCAGCTCCGCCGTGCTTGCGGCCGTCGTCGCTTTCGGAAGCTCCCTGCCCTTCGCGGTGGCCGCGCCGGACAGCTCGACCGCCGCGGTGACGGGAATCCTCGCCGCCTCGCTGGTCGAGCGCATCGATGCGGCGAATCCGTCGACGCCACTGCTCTCGCCCGTCCTGATCACACTCGGCCTGTCGACTATCCTCACCGGTGTCACCCTGTGCGGATTGGGACTGACGCGGATGGGTCGGGCGATCCGCTATGTGCCCTATCCCGTGGTCGGCGGTTTCCTCGGCGCCACCGGACTTCTGATCGTCATGGGCGCGATCCGGGTGATCACCGGTCATCCGGTGCAGCTCGGGACGCTGTTGCACTTCACCAGCGGCATCACGCTGTCTGAGCTGGGCGCGGCCTGCGCGATGGCGCTGGTGCTGTATCTGACCTGGCATCGCTCGCGCGGCCCGTTCGGGCTGCCGGTCATCCTGATCGGCGGCATGCTCACCGCACATGTGGCGTTCTGGATCGCCGGCGTCTCGCCGGAGGAAGCGCGCAGCCTGGGCTGGACTTTCCAGCCTCCGCCGCCGGCGTCGTTCATGCTGCCGTGGCATGCCGACGATCTCGTGCACTATCCCTGGTTCGCCGTGCCGGACCTGCTCGGCAACCTCGTCGCCGTCATCTTCGTCACGGCCTCCAGCACGCTATTCGGCACCACGGGGATCGAGGTCGCCGTGCATCGCGAGGCCAATCTGGAGCGCGAGCTGAACGTCACGGGTGCGGCCAACATCCTGACCGGCGCGCTCGCCGGCTATGGCGGCTGCATTTCGGTCAGCCGCTCGATCCTCAATTTCAGCAGCGGCGGGCGCGGTCGCCTGTCCGGCCTCACCGTCGCGGCGATGTCGCTCCTGATGCTTGCCGTTGCGCCGGAGCTGCTCGGATTCATGCCGAAATTCGTGCTCGGCGGGCTCCTGATCTATCTCGGTGCCGACCAGCTCCACAAATGGATCATCGAGTCGCGCAAGCGGCTCTCCAAGCTCGAATATCTGTCGCTGATCGCCATCATCGTGATCATCGTGACTTGGGGTTTCGTGCCGGGCATCCTGATCGGCGTGATCATCGGCTGCGCGACATTCGCGTTCAGCGCGGCGCGGGTGGAGACGATCAAGTACAGTTTTGACGGCTCCGAATATCGCTCTTCGCTCGACCGCTCGCGCGACGATCATGAGGTGCTGCTCGCCCATGGCGGCAAGATCCAGGGCCTGAACCTGCAAAGCTATCTGTTCTTCGGCTCGGCCAACCGGCTCTACCAGCGCGTCAAGAAACTGCTGCAGGAGCGCCCGGAGTGCCGCTATCTGCTGTTCGACTTCAAGCTCGTGACCGGCGTCGACTCGTCAGCCGCCTACAGTTTCGCCCAGATCAAGCGCAGCGCGCGCGACCTTGGCGTCGAGCTGATCCTGGTGCATCTGTCGGCCGCCGCCGAGAAGGTGCTGCGCTCCAGCGATTTCATCGGCGAAGGCGTCATCATCATTCCCGAACTCGATCATGCGCTGGAGTGGTGCGAGAACGAGCTCATCGCGCAGCATCAGGGATTGGCCCAGGAAGAGGCCAGCTTGCGGGACTGGTTCATGCGGATCCTCAAGAGCGAGCACGATGCCGACGAGTTGATCCGCCGCTGCCAGCGCCTCGACGTCGAGGCCGGCGAGGTCATCGTGAACGCCGGCGACCCCGCCGATTCCATGCACTTCATCCTCGACGGACGCGTCGGCATCATGGTCCCGGCCGAGGAGGACCGCACCACGCGCGTGCGCAGCCTCGGCCGCTACACCACGATCGGCGAGATGGGCCTGGTGGCACACACGCCGCGCAGCGCCACCATCCAGGCGGAAGTCGCCAGTGTGCTCTACGTGCTGAACACGCACCAGTTCAATGCGATCAGGGTCGAAGACCCCGAGCTCAGCCATAAGCTGCTGACCTATTTCGTGTCGGTCATGGCCGAGCGGCTGAGCTTTGCGAACCGGACGATCGCGGTGCTGAGGCGGTAGCGGCTGCGTAGATGGGGTAACGGGCCGGAGGCGTAAATGGCGCGCCATAAGTTCAATGTCGTCCTGGCGAAAGCCAGAACCCATTACCCCAGCGAGTGATTTGGCGAAGACTGGCGGTCCGATACACCTACCGCCTGCAATCGATAGATCACGCGGTATGGGTCCTGGCTTTCGCCAGGACGACGACGGGCAAGCATTCCCGCCACGTCACACCGATCCGCGACGGCAGGCCTACACCCCCGCCATCATCACGTACTTGACCTCGACATATTCTTCCATGCCGTGATGCGAGCCTTCGCGTCCCAGGCCGCTTTCCTTGACGCCGCCGAAGGGCGCGACTTCCGTGGTAATCAGGCCGGTGTTGACGCCGACCATGCCGGATTCCAGCGCCTCGGCGACGCGCCAGACGCGGCCGAGATCGCGGGAGTAGAAGTAGGAAGCAAGCCCGAAGGGTGAGGCGTTGCACATCGCGATGACGTCGGCCTCGTCCTTGAAGCGGATCACCGGCGCGAGCGGGCCAAAAGTTTCCTCTTGCGACACCAGCGAGTCCGCCTTGACGTCGGCAAGCACGGTCGGCTCGAAGAAGGAACGCCCGAGCGCATGGCGCTTGCCGCCGGTGACGACCTTGGCGCCGCGCTTCACCGCATCCGCGATATGGCGCTCGACCTTATCGACCGCTTCCATGTTGATCAGCGGGCCCTGCGTGACGCCGCTCTCGGTGCCGTCGCCGATCTTCATCGCCGCGACCTTCTTCGACAGCTTCTGCACGAATTCGTCGTAGATCTTGTCCTGCGCATAGAGGCGGTTGGCGCAGACGCAGGTCTGGCCCATGTTGCGGTATTTCGACACGATCGCGCCTTCGACCGCGGCATCGATATCGGCGTCATCGAACACAATGAACGGCGCGTTGCCGCCGAGCTCGAGGCCGAGCTTCTTCACCCCGACGGAGGCCTGGCGATAGAGGATCTTGCCGACCTCGGTCGAGCCGGTGAAGCCGACGAAGCGCACCGCCGGATGCTCGCACAGCACCTTGCCTATCGGCGGCGCATCGCCGGTGATGATGTTGAACACGCCCTTGGGCACGCCGGCCTTCTCGGCGAGCGCGGCAAGCGCGAGTGCCGACAACGGCGTTTCGTTGGCGGGCTTCAGCACCACGGTGCAGCCGGCAGCTAGCGCCGGCGACACCTTGCGCGTGATCATCGAATTCGGAAAATTCCACGGCGTGATCGCGCCGCAGACGCCGATCGGCTGCTTGATCGCGAGCAGCCGCGCATCGGGGCGCTGCGTCGGAATGGTCTCGCCATAGACGCGCCTCGCCTCCTCCGCGAAGAACTCGACATAGGCCCCGCCGATATCGACCTCGCCGAGGGCTTCGCTGAGCGGCTTGCCCTGCTCGGAGGTGAGGATCAGCGCGAGATCCTCGCGGTTGGCGACGATCAACTCGTACCATTTGCGCAAGATGTTGGAGCGCTGCTTGGCGGTGAGCTTGGCCCAGGCCGGGAACGCGCGCTCGGCAGCTTCGACCGCCTTCTTCGCATCATCCGCCGAAAGCTGCGGGATTTTTGCCAGCTCTGCGCCGGTCGCGGGATTGTTGACCGCGAAGACCGGCGAGCCGACCCAGGCGCCATCGATGTAGCAGGCCTGCTTCAGGAGCGAAGGGTCCTTCAAGCGCAGGGTGGAGGTGGCTTGCGAAGCGCGTGCGGCGGCGGTCGGGGTCATGGCGTTGCTCCTCAGGGCGTTCGGATCGGCCCGGAATATAGGGACAGGCGGCGCGTAATGCACCGTCCCTCAACGCACATCAGCTTGGAGTTAAGCTAGGGGCCGCGAGCCCTTACCTCTCCCCAACGGGGAGAGGTCGATTTGCACAGCAAATTGAGTGAGGGGGTTCAGGTCCCACGAGAGAGCGCAACCCCTCACCCGCGCCTCCGGCGCGACCTCTCCCTACGGGTGAGGCTTGGCGTCGCGAGTGCGGAAGCAACTTAATCTAGTCTCGTGGTTCTTACGCCGCGCCGTTCAGATAGGTCTCGCGCCGGCCGATCATGCGCTCAGCCGCAGTCTTGGCGTCGGCCTTGGACGAGGTCGCGCAGGTCCGGTATTCGAGATCGGGAACGTCGGAGGTGTCACGGCGGCCGAACCAGGACCTTGAGCCGACCGGCAGCAGCGCCAGCGCCTGTGCCACGTTCTCGACCGCGCCGAAGGAGTAGAGTGCACCGGTGCCGGCAATCCGGACCTCGTAAATACCAGGCGAAATCGGCGCCTCCAGGTTCTCGCCCCGTCCATGACGAGGATAGCGCTTCCATTCGCTCCAGGTCGAAATCATTTCAAATCCCCTCGCGGCCCATACGCCGCCAAAATTTGCATCAAGTGTTAACGTCGGGCCGCATCGGTCCGGCGGCAGGGCCGAACGTCGCAGCGCACAAAATGTTTCAAGTGCTTCGAAACTCTCGAAACATATCGCCTGACCCCCTCTGGGGTCACGGCGAAGTGCGTCCATCCACCGCACTTTATGTCGACGTGTTGCAGTTCAGTCGCTTTGTCGTCCTGCGCAGGACGACTGTCGTCAAGTCACGACATCGCGACCGTACGTTAAGGTTGACGCGCTTGCCGCGCGCGATCTGCAGGAGGACAATCTATCGCTTCCAACAATAACCAAACCGGAGGAAACGCGTATGCAAAGCCAAGCAGAGATCGATCAGGTTCTGCGCCAGAAGAGCGACGCCAAGGAGATTCCCGGTGTCGTCGCCATTGCAGCGAGCGGTAACGACGTGCTCTATCAGGGCGCGTTCGGCAAGCGCGATTTGTCCAAGCCCGATGCGATGACGCTCGACAGCGTGTTCTGGATCGCGTCGATGACGAAGGCAGTGACGAGCGCCGGCGCGATGCAACTGGTCGAGCAAGGCAAGCTCTCGCTGGACGCGCCGATCGGAAATCTTTTGCCCGATCTCGCCAATCCGCAGGTGCTCGAAGGTTTCGACGCCAACGGCGAGCCGAAGCTGCGGCCGGCGAAGGGAGCGATCACGCTGCGCCACCTCATGACCCACACCGCCGGTTTTTGCTACAACGTGTGGAACGGCGACTGCGCGCAATATCTGGAGAAGACCGGAACCCCGAACATCTTCTCCTGCCTGAACGTCGCGCTGAAGACGCCGATCATGTCCGATCCCGGCACGCGCTGGGAATATGGCATCAACATCGACTTCGTCGGCAAGGCGGTGGAAGCCGTGAGCGGCAAGCGTCTCGATGCCTATCTGCGCGACCATATGTTCACGCCGCTCGGCATGAACGACACCGGCTTCAAGATCACCGACGACATGCGCCAGCGGCTGGTCGCCACGCATGCGCGCGGCGAGGATGGATCGCTGGCGCCGATCCCGTTCGAGATCGAACAGAATCCGGAATTCCACATGGGCGGCGGCGGCCTTTACAGCACTGCCGGCGACTACATCAAGTTCACCCAGATGATCCTCAACAAGGGCCGCGGCAACGGCAATCAGGTGCTGAAGCCCGAGACGGTCGCGCTGATGGGCGAAAACCACATCGGCGACCTCACCATTGGCAAGATGACGACGGTGGCGCCCATGTACACCAACGACGTCGATCTCTTCCCCGACATCGTCAAGAAGTGGGGGCTCTCCTTCCTGATCAACACTGCCCAAACGCCGGAAGGCCGCAGCGCCGGCAGTCTCGCCTGGGCGGGTCTCGCCAACACTTATTTCTGGATCGATCCAGCGCGCGATGTTTCCGGCGTGATCCTGATGCAGGTGTTGCCGTTCGTCGACGCCCACTGCCTCGAGGCCTTCGCGGGCTTCGAGCGCGGCGTATATGCCGGGCTGGATGTGGGAAGCGGGCAAAGGGCGGCGTAGCCACTTAGTATGATGCGCGCCTTGTCGCGCGTGCTCCGAGCTGGATGTACCCTCGTGCCCCGAAGGCCCGCCCTTCGGGGCATGAAGCGAGAATGACAAAGCTGGAGGACGCGACCATGGCAGACAAGGCCGACAGCTACGTTTGTGGTATCTCCGACACGCCGCTCCTTGGCGATACGATCGGCCGCAGCCTCGATCAGGCGGTGCGGCGCTGGGGTGATCGCGAGGCGCTGGTTTCGCCCAGTCACGGCGTGCGATGGACCTGGAAGGAATTTGCCGAACGGGTCGATGCACTCGCCGCGGGTTTTGTCGCGCTTGGCCTCGAGCGCGGAGCGCGAATCGGCATCTGGTCGCTGAACCGCCCGGAATGGACGCTGACGCAGTTCGCCGCCGCCAAAGCCGGACTGATTCTGGTGACGATCAATCCCGCCTATCGGCTGAGTGAGCTGGAGTTCGCGCTGCACAAGGTCGGCTGCGCGGCGATCGTCACGGCGACGGCGTTCAAGACCAGCAACTACATCGAGATGCTGAACGCGCTCTTGCCGGAGCTTGCCGGCGCCAAACCTGCGCAATTGCAGGCGGCGCGGCTGCCTGATTTGCGCATCGTCATCCAGATCGGCGGCCCCGCTGCGCCCGGTACGATCTCCTTCGACGAGGTCGCGCGCATGGGCGGCGATCGTCATCGCGAGCAGCTTGCCGCGCTCGGCGCGGTCTTGCAATTCGATGATCCCGTCAACATCCAGTTCACCAGCGGCACGACCGGCTCGCCCAAGGGCGTGACCCTGACCCATCACAACATTCTCAACAACGGCTACTTCACCGGCCGCGCGATGCGCCTGGCCGAGACGGATCGCATCTGCATCCCGGTGCCGCTCTATCATTGCTTCGGCATGGTGATGGGCAATCTCGCCTCGGTCACGCTCGGCGCGACGATGGTGTATCCGGGCGAAGGCTTTGATCCGCTGGTGACGCTGCGGACGATCGAACAGGAGAAGTGCACCGCGGTCTACGGCGTGCCGACGATGTTCATCGCCGAGCTCGATCATCCCGAGTTCCCGAAATTCGATCTCAAATCGCTGCGCACCGGCATCATGGCCGGAGCGCCCTGCCCGATCGAGGTGATGAAGCGCGTCAACAACGAGATGAACATGCAGGAGGTCACGATCGCCTATGGCATGACCGAGACCAGTCCCGTCAGTTTCCAGAGCGCCGTGGATGACCCGCTCGAACGCCGCGTCTCCACGGTCGGACGGATCCATCCGCATGTCGAGGTCAAGGTCGTCGATCTCGACGGCAGGATCGTCAAGCGTGGCGAACGCGGCGAGCTCTGCACCCGCGGCTATAGCGTCATGTTGGGATATTGGGAAGAGAAGGAGAAGACCGCCGACGTGCTCGATGCGAACGGCTGGATGCACACCGGCGACCTCGCCACCATCGACGACGAAGGCTATTGCAACATCGTCGGCCGCATCAAGGACATGGTGATCCGCGGCGGCGAGAACCTCTATCCGCGCGAGATCGAGGAGTTTCTTTATCGCCACCCCAAGATCCAGGACGTGCAGATCTTTGGCGTGGCGGACACCCGCTATGGCGAGGAGCTCTGCGCCTGGATCCGCCTCAGGCCGGGCGAGACGCTGACGAGCGAGGAGGTGCGCGCCTTCTGCGAGGGGCAGATCGCCCACAACAAGATCCCACGCTACGTGGAATTCGTCGACGAATTCCCGATGACCGTGACCGGAAAGATCCAGAAATTCCTGATGCGCGAGGCCGTGGAGAAGCGGCTCGGATTGAAGGCGGCGAAGACGGCGTGAGTTGCCAGCCACCATGAAGCTGTCATTCCCCGCGAAAGCGGGGAATCCAGTACGCCGCAGCTTCTCCGTATTCTACCGCCGTCTCTGGAATACTGGATCGCCCGGTCAAGCCGGGCGATGACAGCGAGTGTGCGAAGGGAAATTCCGCTACACCGGCAGCCCGCGCTGCTGGGCGAGCTCCTTCAGCGACACCTGCGGACGCGCGCCGATGTGCTGGATCACTTCGGCGGCGGCGAGCGCGCCTAACTGGCCGCATTGCTTATAGGGCAGCTCGCGCGCGAGGCCGAACAGGAAGCCGGCGGCGAAAAGATCGCCGGCGCCCGTGGTGTCGACGACTTGCGCGACCGGGAACGCAGGCGCGGCGACGGTGTCTTCCGGGGACACCACCACGCAACCCTTCTCGCTGCGCGTGACCACGCCGAGCTTGACGTCGTTGCGGAGCTGCTTGAGCGCGGTTTCGAAGTCCGAGCTCATATAGAGCGAGTGCAGCTCGGACTCGTTGGCAAAGACGATGTCGACCGTGCCATTGCGCATCAGCGCCAGGAACTCGTCGCGATAGCGATCGACGCAAAACGAATCCGACAGTGTCAACGCCACCTTGCGCCTCGCATCATGCGCGATCTTGGCGGCCTTGACGAATGCATCCTTGGCGTTCTTGGGGTCCCAGAGATAGCCCTCGAGATAGACGATGCCGGCAGCAGCGATCTCGGCCGGATCGATGTCGGCCGGTGACAGGTCCTGCGCAGCGCCGAGATAGGTATTCATGGTGCGCTCGCCGTCACCCGTCACCAGGATGTACGAGCAGCCGGTGGCCGGACCGTCCTTCGCGGCCGGAGTATTGAAGGCGACGCCGGCGGCACGGATGTCGTGCAGATAGAGATTGCCGATCTGATCGTCCTTGACCTTGCCGACATAGGCCGCGCGCGCCCCGAGGCTTCCCACGCCGACGATGGTGTTGGCGGCCGAGCCGCCCGAGACCTCGGTCGCCGGCCCCATGTCCTTGTAGATGGCGGCAGCACGCGCCTCGTCGATCAGCGACATGCTGCCCTTGGTCATGCCGTGCTTGGCAAGGAAAGCCTCGTCGGTCCTGACCAGCACGTCGAACAGCGCGTTGCCGATGCCCAAGACGTCATATTTCGCGTCAGCCATTCACCTTGATCCTGTTGCCCGATTGCGATGTTGCGGAAAATCCGCTTCCTGTTCGGCTCGAAATCCGGCTCGCGGCCTATCACGTTCGGCCCGGCGCGAGCAAGCAACGAAGGGTTATCTTTTGACGCGTTTTCGTCACGCGAACGTACCACTTCGCTCGAAAACGCCATGGTATGACGCGCGATGATCCGCTCCTTCCTGACCGTCTCGACGGGAACACTGGCCTCGCGCCTCCTGGGCTTTGCGCGCGATTCCCTGATCGCGGCGCTGCTCGGCACCGGCGCGGTGGCCGACGCGTTCCTGGCGGCCTTCCAGCTCGTTAACGTGGTCCGCCGCCTGCTCAGCGAGGGCGCGCTCAATGCGGCCCTGATTCCGGCCTGGCTGGGCGTGCGAGACCGCGAGGGCGAGGAGGCCGCGGCCGCCTTCGCCGGACGCGTGCTCGGCACGGTCAGCGTGGCCCTGATCGCAGCCTCGCTTCTCATCGCAGTTCTGATGCCGCTGATCATCACGATCATCGCGCCCGGCTTCCTCGGCAGCGGGACACGCGACCTCGCCGTTCAGAACGCGCGGCTGATGCTGCCTTATCTCGCCTTTGCCGGCCCCGTCACGGTGCTGATGGGGCTGCTCAACGCGCAAAGCCGCTTTGCACTCACGGCGTTTTCGCCGCTTCTGTTCAACATCGCCTTGATCGCGGCGATCGCGGCGCTCCTGCTCTGGCATGCCGATGCGGGCTTCGCCGCCTGGGCGCTGGCGGCCACCGTCGGGATCGCCGGCCTGCTGCAACTGATGATGCTGCTGTCGCAACGAAGCGCGCGCCTCGCAACGCCCTTGCGCGTGAGCTTCGATGAGGAGATGCGCGGCTTCTTCGCGAAAGCGATCCCCGGCATGATCGCAAGCTCGGGACCGCAATGGCTGATGGTGGCTGGCGCCATCATCGCCTCCGCAACGCCGTCCGCCGTCTCGTGGCTCTATTTCGCCAATCGCCTGGTCGAGCTGCCGCTCGGCATTGTCGGCGTCGCCATGGGCGCGGTGCTGGTGCCCGAGCTGACGCGCGCGGTCGGCAGCGGCGACCGCCACGCGGTGGCGCATGCGGAATCGCGCGCGCTCGAGCTCGCCGCCGGGCTCGCATTGCCGGCGACGCTTGGCCTGATCATGCTGGCCGAACCGATCGTGCGGCTGCTGTTCGAGCATGGCGCCTTCGGCGCCGACGACAGCACGGCGACCGCGCACGCGCTGATCTGGCTGGCGCTGGGCCTGCCGGCGCACGTGCTGATCAAGGCACTGTCGCCCGCCTTCTATGCCCGCAGCGACACGACGACGCCGCTGTTGGCAACGGCCAAGGGATTTCTGGTCGCAATCGCGCTCGCGGTTGGTCTTGGCCACTTCTTCGACGCGTCGGGGATTGCCGCGAGCATCGCGGCCGGAGCCTGGAGCAGCGCGATCTCCCTGCTACGGAAAGGCACATCCGAATTCGGCTTCTCGGTTGACGCCGCCGCCCAAAAGCGGTTGCCGCGGATCGTGGTCGCCGCGCTCGTCATGGGCGGCCTGCTCTGGCTGACCGCAGGCCTTACGCCCGCCGACAGCCACGGCCTCGTCAGGTTCGTGGCGCTGGGCCTGCAGATCGCAGCGGGGATCGCCGTCTACGGCCTGCTCCTGCAAATCCTCGGCGTCGCCTCCTGGCGCGAAGCGGTTAACGCTCTGAAGCGGCCCTCTCGCGCCTCAAATCCCGCGAATTGCCCTTGACGGGGCAGCGCCGCTGTTGGAAACGACGGCGCATTATCTAGGGGAAGGCTTGCCATGGCATTCGTTGAACGGGTCTTTTCGGGCGTCCAGCCGACGGGCAATCTGCATCTCGGCAACTATCTCGGCGCCATCGTCAACTTCGTGAAGATGCAGGAAACTCACAACTGCATCTATTGCGTCGTGGACATGCATGCGATCACGATGGGGGTGGACGTCTGGGGCGGGCCGGCCGAACTCGCGCGCAACACCCGCGAAGTGACCGCGGCGTTCATCGCGAGCGGGATCGATCCGAAGAAGCACATCGTGTTCAACCAGAGCCAGGTCTCGGGCCATGCCGAGCTCACCTGGATCTTCAACTGCGTCGCGCGCATGGGCTGGCTGAACCGCATGACCCAGTTCAAAGAGAAAGCCGGCAAGGACCGGGAGAACGCCTCCATCGGACTGTATGACTATCCGGTGCTGATGGCGGCCGACATCCTGCTCTACCGCGCTACCCACGTTCCGGTCGGCGAAGACCAGAAGCAGCATCTCGAGCTCTCGCGCGACATCGCGCAGAAGTTCAACAATGATTTCGGCGACTCGATCCGCAGCCACGGCACCAATGACGGCCTGTTCTTCCCGCTGCCGGAGCCGTTGATCACGGGCCCGGCGACGCGCGTGATGAGCTTGCGCGACGGCACCAAGAAGATGTCGAAGTCGGATGCGTCAGATTATTCGCGCATCAATCTGACCGACGACGCCGACACCATCGCCCAGAAGGTCCGCAAGGCGAAGACAGATCCGGAGCCGCTGCCGACCGAGGAGAAAGGCCTGGAAGCACGGCCCGAGGCCGACAACCTCGTCGGCATCTTCGCTGCGCTCTCCGGCCGCACCAAGGCGGACGTGCTGCGCGATTTCGGCGGCGGCCAGTTCTCCAGCTTCAAGAACGCGCTGGTCGATCTCTGCGTCACGAAGCTGTCGCCCATTGCCGGCGAGATGAAGCGCCTCGTCGCCGACCCCGGCCACATCGACGCCATCCTGAACGATGGCTCCGACCGGGCCCGCGCGATCGCCGACGAGACCATGAAGCTCTCGAAGGACATCGTCGGCTTCATCCGCAGGCGCTGATTATTGCGCGTGCAAAACGCGGCCTGCGCCTCAGCGCCGGCCGCCGTTCCCTCTCCCAAACACTGAGGGAGTGTGGCAGCATGCCGGGCAGGGATACGCCGGGACATGCATGACCAGCACGCGACGTTGCTTCGAGCCGGGTCACAAGCCGAAATGCCTCGTCATCGTTGACGACACCGCCGAATGGGATCGCGCGGTCTATTATGCCAGCCGCTGGGCGATCCGCGCCGGCGGCGGCGTGGTTATGTTGCGCATCATCGAGACCGAGCAGCAGAACCAGGAATGGCTGGGCGTTGCCGAGATCATGCGCGCCGAGGCGCATGAGGCCGCGAACGCCGCGCTCGACCGCGCCGCCGGCCGCGCCAACGGGATCGCCGCCATCACGCCGGAGCGGGTGATCCGGGAAGGCAGCGCGATGGAACAGCTCCTTGAGGTAATAGACGAGGACCCGGACATCGCCATGCTGGTGCTGGCCGCCAGTCCCGGCGCGGAGGGCCCGGGACCGCTGGTCGCCCTGCTCGCGCATGCGGTGGGGACCTTCCCGATCCCGGTGACGATCATTTCGGGCGCGCTGAGCGACCAAAGCGTGGATTCGCTGTCGTAGCTTGCAGGGTTCTTCGCTTCTCCCCGCAAACGGGGAGAGGCCAAGAAGGCGCCCTAACCCGCTGATATAACAATGGAACGGCCCCTGCAGCCCCTTGATCGTGCGTTCCCCGTCGCCATCTGCTAATTGATAGCTCACGCGCCGGCCTTGAACCGGCGACGTCCGGAGAAAACCATGTTCATTCAGACCGAAGCCACCCCCAATCCCGCCACGCTGAAATTCATTCCCGGCCGCCTCGTGCTCGACGGCAGCCCGATGGAGTTTTCGAGCCGCGAGGCCGCCGCGCGCTCGCCGCTTGCCGAAAAGCTGTTCGACGTGCCCGGTGTCACCGGCGTGTTCTATGGATCGGACTTCATCACCGTCACCAAGACGAGCGGTGAATGGCAGCAGCTCAAGCCCGCGATCCTCGGCGCCATCATGGAGCACTACATGTCCGGCGCGCCGCTGCTTGCCGACGGCACGGCGTCGAACGATGTGGATTTCGACGACCAAGACGAGTTCTTCGACGAGGCGGATGCCGAGACGGTCGACATGATCAAGGACCTGATCGAGACCCGGGTGCGGCCGGCGGTTGCCAATGACGGCGGCGACATCACCTTCCGCGGCTTCAAGGACGGCATTGTCTATCTCAACATGAAGGGCGCCTGCTCCGGCTGCCCGTCATCGACCGCAACGCTCCAGCACGGCATCCAGAACTTGCTCAGGCACTTCGTCCCCGACGTGGTTGAAGTCCGCCCGATGTGACGGTTGAGCGAATGGCGAGTAGCGAATGGCGAATGACATTCCGATCGGCTAAGCTACTCGCCATTCACCACTCGCCATTCGCTTTTCCATGCTGATCCTTGCCATCGATACCGCGCTGGAGGCGTGCGCGGCGGCCGCCCTTGATGCCGATGCCGGCGAGCTCCTTGCGCAGGAGCAGCTTCCCATGAAGCGCGGCCACGCCGAAGCCTTGATGCCGATGATCGCGCGCGTCATGCAATCAGCCAATCTCGCATTCACCGCGCTCGACCGCGTCGCCGTCACCGTCGGTCCCGGAAGTTTCACCGGCTTGCGGGTCGGCATCTCGGCTGCGCGCGGGATCGCGCTCGCAGCAAAGCGGCCTGCCGTCGGGCTGACGACGCTGTCGGCCTTTGCTGCCCCGATCGTCGGCCGGAACGGGTCGGCGCCGGTGATCTCGGCGATCGATGCACGGCATGATCACGTCTATTTCCAGATCGTGGCCGGCGACGGCAGCCAGCTCACCCCGCCGAGGGTCGCCAGCGTCGACGAGGCGATTGCGGCCTCGCAATTCGGCGCGCCGCATCTGGTCGGCAATGCCGCCAAGATCCTGGCCGACCGCTGGCCGCAGGATCTACCGCAACCGATTGCCGTCGACGCGCAAGGCGCGCCCGACATCGGCTGGGTCGCATGGCTCGGCGCCGCGGCCGATCCCGACACCACGCCGGCGCGGCCGTTTTACTTGCGCGCGCCTGATGCAAAGCCGGCCGCACAGCCGCCGCTCGCCGCACAAGCCGCAACCTCATGATGCCAACCTCATGATGAGCTGGCTGTCGGAATGGTGGCGCGGCGGCACCGCTGCCGTCGAGCCCGCTTCCGCGCGTGATGCGGCGCGGCTCGCACAGCTTCATGGCGCATCCTTCGCGCGTGGTTGGGGCGAAGGCGAGTTCGAGACCATGATCAGCGAACGCAACACGCTGGTTCATCGCCTGCGCCTGGGTCGCAGGACGATCGGCTTCGCGGTGTCGCGGATCGGCGCGGATGAGGCGGAAATTCTCTCCATCGCAGTCGACCAGGCCGAGCGTGGTCGCGGTTTCTCCCGCACGCTGCTGATGACCCATCTCGGCCACCTCGCAGGACGCGGCGTCCGCACTATATTTCTGGAGGTCGAGGAGAATAATCAGCCGGCGCGGCGGCTGTACGACCGGGCCGGATTCGTGGTGGTGGGACGGCGCGAACGCTACTATAAGCAGCCGAACGGGGAACAACTGAACGCACTTCTGATGCGGCGTGACTTGTCGTAACATTGATGGCAAGAAGCGCCTGCCAGGCAGACAACCCTATGACCATACTGAAACCTTCTTCCGCGACCAAGGCGACCGGCATCGAAGCGCGCTGCGCCGCGACCGGCATGCGCATGACCGAGCAGCGCCGCGTCATCGCCCGCGTACTCGCCGAGGCGATGGATCATCCCGATGTCGAGGAACTCTATCGGCGCTGCGTCGCCGTGGACGACAAGATCTCGATCTCGACCGTCTATCGAACGGTAAAATTGTTCGAAGATGCCGGCATCATCGAGCGCCATGATTTTCGCGAGGGCCGCGCGCGCTACGAGCAGATGCGCGACAGTCATCACGACCACCTCATCAACCTGCGCGACGGCAAGGTGATCGAATTCACCTCCGAAGAGATCGAGAAGCTCCAGGCGGAAATCGCCCGCAAGCTCGGCTACAAGCTGGTCGATCACCGCCTCGAACTCTATTGCGTCCCACTCGACGACGACAAGCCGTCGAGTTGATGGCGATGTGCGGCGAACGCTCCTCACCTCTCCCCATCTGAGCCTGTTGCGCATGTGCACGGGAACGCCTTCCCACCCACCACTGTCATTCCCCGCGAAAGCGGGGAATCCAGTACGCCGCGGCCTATCCGTATCCCACCGCGGCCTCTGGAATACCGGATCGCCCGCCTTCGCGGGCGATGACAGTGAGATTGTGGAGCGCGCGTACCCAAATCTCGTCATTACGAGCGCAGCGAAACAATCCACCTCTGGGTATTCGTGCTAGACCTTATCATCTTCGATTGCGACGGCGTGCTGGTCGACAGTGAGGTGATCTCCTGTCGCGCGCATGCCGACGTGCTCACCCGGCACGGCTATCCGATCACGTCGGAGCAGGTTCTGCTTCGCTTCCTCGGCGTATCCGAGCGGGACGCGCGGCTGATGGTGGAGCAGGAGATCGGCCGCAATCTCCCCGACGATCTGGAGCAACAGGTGAATGCGGCCACGCTGCAGTTTTACGCCAGCGATCTGCAGGCGATCACCCATGTTGCCGCAGCGATTGGCGCAATCGATTTGCCCAAATGCGTTGCATCGAGCGGCACACCGGAAAAGATCCATCACGGCCTGACTTGCGCAGGGCTATATGACATGCTCGCTCCTCACATCTTCTCCGCGAGCCAGGTCGCACGCGGCAAGCCCGCGCCCGATTTGTTTCTGTTTGCAGCCGAGCAGATGGAAGTCGCGCCGGAACGGTGCCTCGTGATCGAGGACAGCGTCCCGGGGGTGACCGGTGCGTGCGCTGCCGGGATGACCGTGCTGGGCTTTCACGGCGGCAGCCACTGTCCACCAGGTCACGCCGCCAGGTTGCGTGCCGCCGGCGCCGGGTTGACGTTCGACGATATGCGACAGTTGCCGGAACTTGTCCGGCAGGTCGAGGCGGAGGCACTGGCGGGCTAAATCGGCCCCTTCGTCGTCATTTCGGGGCACGCGCAGCGCACGTGAACCTGGAAATCCGCAAGTTTTGAAATCCGCAAGTTTTGGCGCAAGAAACAGCGCGCCCCGGAATGACAGGTTTTGGCCCCAATCGCTGGATTTTCGCCTCTCCAGCCTATATCTGAGGGCTGTTCTCCACCTCAATCCGGGTTCCATGAAGCCGCCGCGCAAGCTGCACATCAAATCATATGGCTGCCAGATGAACGTCTACGATGCCCAGCGCATGGTGGACACGCTGGCTCCGGAGGGATTCGTGGAGACGGCGCGCGCCGAGGACGCCGACCTCGTCATCCTCAACACCTGCCATATCCGCGAGAAGGCCTCCGAAAAGGTCTATTCGGAGCTTGGACGTCTGCGCGTTGCCAAGGACGAGGCCGGGCGCAAGGGCCGCACGATGCAAATCGCGGTCGCAGGCTGCGTGGCGCAGGCGGAAGGCGAGGAGATCGTGCGCCGTGCACCGGTCGTCGACGTCGTGGTCGGCCCCCAGAGCTATCATCATCTGCCGGAGCTATTGAAGCGCGCGGACGACGAAGGCCGCGCGATCGAGACCGAATTTCCGGCCGAGGACAAGTTCGGCTTCCTCGCCCAGCCGAATCCCGACGCGATCCGTGCGCGCGGGATTTCCGCCTTCGTCACGGTGCAGGAAGGTTGCGACAAGTTCTGCACCTTCTGCGTCGTGCCGTATACGCGTGGCGCCGAGGTCTCGCGCCCCGTGGCCAGGATCATCGACGACGTGAAGCGGCTCGTCGACAACGGCGTGCGCGAGCTCACGCTGATCGGGCAGAACGTCAACGCCTATCATGGCGAGGGTCCCGATGGGACAAGCTGGCCGCTCGGCAGATTGCTCGAGCGACTCGCGCAGGTTCCCGGGATTGCGCGGCTGCGATATTCGACCAGCCATCCCCGCGACGTTGATGACAGTTTGATTGCGGCCCATCGCGATCTGGATGCGCTGATGCCGTTTGTCCACCTGCCGGTGCAGTCCGGCTCGGACCGCATTCTGGCGGCCATGAACCGCAAACATACCGCCGATGATTATCGGCGTGTCATCGACCGTTTCCGTACCGCACGCCAAGACATTGCTTTTTCATCGGATTTCATCGTGGGCTTCCCCGGCGAGAGTGAGCAAGATTTTCGCGCCACCCTCGCGCTTGTCGCACAAATCGGCTACGCTGCAGCTTATTCGTTCAAGTATTCCGCCCGGCCGGGAACACCGGCCGCGGACATGCAGGAGACGGTGTCCCCGGCCGAGATGGACCAGCGATTGGAGCGGCTCCAGGAACTGATCGACAGCCAGCAATCGGCCTTCAACAAGGCCGCGATTGGCACAACCGTCGACGTGTTGTTCGAGCGCGCCGCGCGCAACGCCGGCCAGATCGTCGGCCGCACCGCCTATTTGCAGCCCGCGCATGTGATGGCTTCGCCGGACATCATCGGACAGATCCTGCCGGTCCGGATCGACAGCCTCGAGCGCTACAGCCTTTTGGGAGAACTCGTGACGCGGCATCCTGCGCACGGGCCCGCTTTATCGCCAATCGCCACTGGAGCCTGAACCCTTGCCAAAAAGCGCATCGGATTCGCCTACTTTCGCTCCCAGCCGCAAATTTGACCGCGACATGCAAGTTCCGCCCGAGACCCAGGTCGTCATCGACTTCGACGACAATCGCGCCGCATCCGCGCTGGTCGGCCCCTACGGCCAGAACCTCGCACAGGTCGAGCGGCGGCTCGGCGTGGTCGTCGATTCCAAGGGCAACCACATCACCATCGGCGGCACGCGCGACGGCTGCGACGCCGCGCGCCGCGTGCTCGAGATGCTCTATGCGCAGGCGGTGAAAGGGCAGGATCTCGACCAGGGCGAGGTCGAAGGCGCGATCCGCGCCGTGATCGCGCAGGGCTCGCTGTTCGAGTTCGACGCCAAGTCGGCCAAGGCGACCTTCGAAAGCATCAACCTGCGCAAACGCCCGGTGCGGGCGCGCACCGCCGCGCAGGATTCCTATATCCGCGCGCTAAAGCGCCACGAGCTGGTGTTCGGCGTCGGCCCGGCCGGTACCGGCAAGACCTGGCTTGCGGTCGCGCATGCCGCGCAGCTCTTCGAGCGCAAGGAGGTCGATCGCATCATCCTGTCGCGTCCGGCGGTGGAAGCCGGCGAGCGGCTCGGCTTCCTGCCCGGCGACCTCCGCGAGAAAGTCGATCCCTATCTGCGTCCGATCTATGATGCGCTCTATGACCTGATGGACGCCCGCATCGTCGAGCGCGCACTGCAGACCGGCGAGATCGAGATCGCGCCACTCGCCTTCATGCGCGGCCGCACGCTCACCAACGCCGTCATCATCCTGGACGAAGCGCAGAACACCACGTCGATGCAGATGAAGATGTTCCTGACGCGTCTCGGCGAGAACAGCCGCATGATCGTGACCGGCGATCCCTCGCAAATCGACCTGCCGAACGGCCAGACCTCCGGCCTGTGGGAAGCGACCCGCCTGCTCGACGGCGTCGAGGGTATCGCGCAAGTTCATTTCACCGCCGAAGACGTGATCCGCCACGAGCTCGTGGCGCGGATCGTCTCCGCCTATGAGGGCTCGCCGCATCGGCCGGCCGCAGGCAAGCCATAAAGAGACACAACCGAATCTGAAAGACGCGAAGAAGCGTCATCCGTTCCGAACAACACCATGTCGCATCCCAACCTGCCCACCACCGAGGTTCTCGTCGTCGCCGATTGCTGGCAGAGCGAGCCCGATGCGGACGCCGTGATCCAGCGCGCGATCGCCGCCGCAGCCGAGACGGTCGATGAGGATGTTGCCGAAGCAGAAATCGCGGTCATGCTGACCGACGATGTTGGCATCCGCACGCTGAACAGCAACTGGCGCGGCATCGACAAGCCGACCAACGTGCTGTCGTTTCCGGCGCTGCAGCCCGAGGGCGAGTGGAAAGTAGGCGACGCACCGCGCATGCTCGGCGATATCGCCATCGCCTATGAAACCATGCGGCGCGAGGCGGACGAGGAACAGAAACCGTTCGACCACCATTTGAGCCATCTGGCCGTGCATGGTTTCCTGCACCTGATCGGCTACGACCACGAAAACGACGACGACGCGGAGGAGATGGAAACGCTCGAGCAGCAGATCCTGGCGCATCTCGGCATCCCCGACCCCTATGCAGAGCGCTGACGGATTGATTGAGATGGTGGATTCCGAACCGACCCACGACAATCCACGCAATACCCGCAACCTGCCCGCGGTGGTGACGCCAGGCGAGGTCTTGCGCCCGACCGCGGAAGGCTGGCTGTTGCGCGCGATCCGGACGCTGTTCGGCTGGAAGGCGGGATCGGTGCGCGACGACCTCCAGGTCGTGCTCGACGCCTCTACGCCCGACGACACCGGCTTCTCCGCCGTCGAGCGCACCATGCTGCGCAACATTCTCAATCTGCACGAGCGCCGCATCGCCGACGTCATGGTGCATCGCGCCGACATCGTCGCGGTGAAGAACGACATTCCGCTCGGCGAGCTGATGGATCGGTTCGAGAGCGCCGGCCATTCGCGTCTCGTGGTCTACAACGAGACGCTCGACGATCCCGTCGGCATCGTCCACATCCGCGACTTGCTCACCTTCATGACCGCGCGCGCACGCGTGTCGGAGACGGCCAAGGCCAAGCGCAAGAAGCCGCTGCCGGCCGGGCTAGACTTGCGCGCGATCGATCTCGCGTTGCCGCTGCAAGATGCCCACATCATCCGCAAGCTGCTCTATGTGCCGCCGTCGATGCGGGCGATCGACCTGCTCGCGCAGATGCAGGCGACGCGCATTCACCTCGCGCTGGTGGTCGACGAATATGGCGGCAGCGACGGGCTGGTCTCGCTCGAGGACATCGTCGAGCAGATCGTCGGCGAGATCGACGACGAGCATGACAGCGACGAGCCGCCGTCCATCGTCCGCCTGCCCGACAACACCTTCATCGCCGATGCGCGCGCCAGCCTCGACGACGTCCGTTCGGTGATCGGCGAGGATTTCGTCACCGGAGAAGCCGGCGAAGAGGTGGAGACGCTCGGCGGCTATCTCGTCAGCTTCGTCGGCCGCCTGCCGGTCCGCGGCGAGGTGATTTCCGGCCCCGGCAATTACGAAGTTGAGGTGCTCGATGCCGATCCACGCCGCGTCAAACGGCTGCGCATCTCGACGCGGAAGGAACGTCCCGCACCGCGCACCCAACGCGAGAGCCGCCGCCGCGAGGCGCCGCCGGATGCAGGCCAGCCGCAGACAGGCGACACGCCTACTCCGCCGCCGAGCGACGGAGCCGGCACGCCGTGAGTCCCTTCCAGCGACTGCAACCGATCGCCCTCGCCATCATCCTGACCTGGGGATGGAAGCGTGCCCTCATTGCAATGGCGGCAGGCGCCCTGTCGGTGCTGGCGCTGGCACCGTTCAACGCGTGGCCGGTGCTGTTCGTCACCTTCCCGGTGCTGGTCTGGCTGATTGACGGCGCAGGCGGCGGACGGTTTGGCGGCGTTCCCGCCGCGGCGTTGACCGGCTACTGGTTCGGACTCGGATATTTCGTGCCAGGTCTCTACTGGATCGGCTACGCCTTCTTCGTCGAGGCCGACGTCTTTGCCTGGCTGACGCCCTTTGCCGTGCTAGGCCTGCCAGCCTATCTTGCGATCTTCACGGCGATCGGATTCGCGCTCGCGCGCCTGCTCTGGACCAAGGATGGCACGCGCGTGCTCGCGCTTGCCGCAAGCCTCACGGTCAGCGAATGGCTGCGCGGACACATGTTGACCGGCTTTCCCTGGAATGCCTTCGGCTATGCGCTATCCGAGCCGCTGCCGCTGGCCCAGACGGCGTCCCTGATCGGCCTCTGGGGCATGACGTTCCTCACGATTGCGATCTTCGCGAGCCCTGCGGTGTTGATCGACCGCACGGCGGACCGCGGTGTGGCCTGGCGCGTGCCGGCCGCAGCGGTCGCACTGCTGGTCGTCATGGGCATCTTCGGCGCCATCCGCCTGTCCCTGCATCCGACCACGATGGTCGCCGGCGCCAAGCTGCGCCTGATGCAGCCAAACCTGCAGCAGGATGCGAAGTTCAACTACGCCGCCAAGGCAGAGGTGATGAAGAAATACCTCTCGCTGTCGGACCGCGCCTCCGGCCCGCAGTCGACCGGCGTGCGCGATGCCACCATTCTGATCTGGCCGGAATCCGCCTTTCCGTTCTTCCTGACCCGCGAAGCCGATGCGATGGCAGAGATCGCCGATCTGCTGCCTAAGGGAACGGTGCTGATCACCGGATCGGTCCGTGCTCCTGACCTACCGCCCGGCAAACCAATCACTCGCGCCTACAATTCGATCTACGTGATCGACCACGACGGCAGCGTGCTCGCGGTTTACGACAAGCTGCACCTGGTACCGTTCGGAGAATTCCTTCCCTTCCAGGACCTGATGGAGAAGCTCGGCTTCGAGCAACTGACGAGGGTACGCGGCGGCTTCATCCCGGGCACCGTACGGCACGCGCTGCCGGTGCCTGGTGCGCCGCGCGCGCTGCCGCTGATTTGCTACGAGGCGATCTTTCCCGGCGACGTCGCCGCGCGCGACGAACGTCCCGGCTGGATCGTGAACCTCACCAATGACGGCTGGTTCGGCATCTCGACCGGTCCCTACCAGCATTTGGAGCAGGCGCGGATGCGTGCCATTGAGCTCGGGCTGCCGCTGGTCCGCTCCGCCAATACCGGCGTGTCGGCGGTGATCGATCCGGTGGGACGAACCGTTGCCAGGCTCGGTCTCGGGATCGAAGGCATCCTGGATGCAGGCCTGCCAGCCGCGATCCCGCCGACTGTCTACGCGAGGGTCGGCGACATCCCCGCGGCCATGCTCGTCGCGCTGGCCGTGATCCTGGCGGTGCTGCGACGCGTTGGCAGACGGCACCCCTGATCGCGCCGTGCTCAGCGAGGAGTCCGGAAACCCTTGACAACCGTAGTCCGCGGTTGACAGACCGCTCACGGCCTCCGCATTCTGGCCTCGCTGCAGCAAGACAGCGGTGCATTGCTAAATTTCTCCGCAATGTTTCCCCAATCAGAGTGAAATTTGATATCGCTGTCACCTGAGGCAATACTTCCATTGCGCCAACGGTGGTGTCTGGAGGGCTGAGGAAATGTCGAAAGCGCCCAACCCTGTTGACAAATATGTCGGCAGTCGCGTGCGCATGCGCCGCATCATGTTGGGCATGAGCCAGGAAAAGCTCGGCGAAGCTTTGGGCCTGACGTTCCAGCAAATCCAGAAATACGAGAAGGGCACCAACCGGGTCGGCGCGAGCCGCATCCAGCAGATTGCCGAGATTCTGCAGGTGCCGGTATCGTTCCTGTTCGAGGGCGGACCGAGCGGTACGCCGGGCGCCGACGGATTCAGCGAGGGCGCCTCTCCCTCCTATGTCTCCGATTTCCTCGCGACCTCGGAGGGGCTCGCCTTGACCAAGGCGTTCACCCGAATCGGCGATTCGAAGCTGCGCCGCTCCATCGTCGATCTCGTCGAGCAGATCGCCGCCCGCGAAGGCCCCGACAAGCGCTGACGCGCGCCACCTCATTCCGATTTGAGACTGTGCCAAATCTGGCCTATGTCGTCATGTGAGGGCGCGCCTTCGGTGCGCCCTCTCCGATGATGCGATTCAAAGGCACAGATGCGTCAATGGCGAGCTCCAATTTGTTCGATTCCCAAACTATTCTCGATGGCATCCGCCGCTGGGTGGAGATCGAGACGCCGACGGACACGCCTGAACAGGTCAACAAGCTGGCGTCCCTGGTTGCGGATCACTATCGCGACCTGCCGGCAACTATCGAACGCGTTGCCGGCGTCGATGGCTGCGGCGATCACCTCATCGTCCGTTCGGCGTGGGGCCAGGATCAGCCGGGCATCCTGGTGCTCAGTCATCTCGATACTGTCCATCCCATGGGATTCATCGAGCGACTGCCCTTCAAAGTGGAGGGCGACAGCGCGTTCGGTCCCGGCATCTACGACATGAAGGGCGGCGCCTACATCGCCCACCACGCCTTTCGCGTGCTGTGCGCCACGGCGGATCGCTCGCCGCTCGGCATCACCCACATGTTCACCTCCGACGAGGAGATCGGCAGCCCCACCTCGCGCGCGTTGATCGAGCAGGAAGGGCGCAAGGCCAAATACGTGCTGGTGACGGAGCCCGCGCGCGACGGCGGCAAGATCGTCACCGGGCGCAAGGGCGTCGGGCGGTTCGAGGTCTTCATCAAGGGCGTGCCCGCGCATGCCGGCACGCGGCCCGAAGACGGGCGCAGCGCGATCCGCGAGCTCGCCAATGTCATTCAGGTGCTGGAGGGAATGAACGACCTGAAGCGCGGCGTCACCGTCAATGTCGGCGTGGTGCGCGGCGGCACGCGTCCCAACGTGACGCCGGAAGAGGCCTATGCCGAAGTCGATCTACGTGTCCCCAGCTTCACCGATGCAGAAGAATTCGTCGGCAGGATCCTCGGGCTGAAATCCAAGACTGACGGCGTCACCCTCAAAGTCACGGGCGAGCTCAACCGTCCGCCGTATGAGAAGAACAATTCGGGTGCCTCGCTGTTCGAGCATGCGAAGACGCTGGCTGCCGAGCTCGGCTTCGACCTGATCGACGTTCATACCGGCGGCGGCTCGGACGGCAATTTCACCGCCGCGCATACCGGCACGCTCGACGGACTCGGCGTCGACGGCAAGGGCGCGCACACCCATTTTGAGCAGCTCTACGTCTCCTCGCTCGAACCGCGCGCGCGGCTGCTCCATCGCCTCTATCAGACGCTGCGATGATCGACGACAAGCCGCATCCGCGCCGCACCGATGACAGCGAGCGCGCATTCTTCGGACGCCGCAAGGGTCACAAGCTGAGGCAGCACCAGGCCGACCTCGTCGACAATTTGCTGCCGCATCTGGCGCTCGACATCGCGCACGAGGCGCCAGCGGATGTCCGCGAGATCTTCGATCCGGCCGCGAGCGACCTCAGGCTCGAGATCGGCTTTGGCGGCGGCGAACATCTTGCGGCCGAGGCGCAGAACTTTCCCACGACCGGCTTCATCGGCTGCGAGCCCTATGTCAACGGCATGGCCAAGATCCTCGCGCAGATCGAGGTCGGCAACATCGGCAATATCCGCCTGTTCGCAGGCGACGCCGCCGAGCTGCTCGCCTGGCTGCCGCAAGCATCGCTGTCGCGGATCGACCTGATCCATCCCGACCCGTGGCCGAAGCGACGGCACTGGAAGCGGCGCTTCGTCCAGGACAAGACCATCACGGCGATGGCGCGCGTGCTGAAGACGGGCGGCGAATTCCGTTTCGTCTGCGACATCGACGATTACTGCGCCTGGACGCTGTCGCATCTCGCACGTTCGCCGGATTTCCTCTGGCTTGCGGAGCGCGCCGATGATTTCCGCCTGCCCTGGGCCGGCTACACCATGACGCGCTACGGCAGGAAAGCCGCACGCGAGGGACGCAAGGCGGCGTATCTGCGGTTTCGCAGAGTGTAGTCGCGACGATCTCAGATCGTCTGCCGGTTGCGCCAGAACGTCACGACGCGCTCGGCGGTCGTGGGCATCAGGCGCGTGAAGTTGGTGCGGGCGGCTTCGATGTCGGCATCGGCCGGCGTCCGGTGCGGACCGTACCACAGCAGGATCAGCGCGCGCACCGTCGGCCAACCGAGATTCAAGACACGGCCGAGGATCAGGATCGGATCATAACGATCGCCTGCGATCAGGCGATCGAGGTTCGCGAGCCTGACGCCGGACATCGCGGAGAGCGCGGCGATCGACTCCTCGTATTTGTGCGCCTTGGCGAAGCCGAGCAGCGCGCTCTCGCCGAGATGACCCTCGCGATGGAGGGCGAGCACGGTGCGCTGCGCGTCCGAGAAATCGCGCCGCGGTCCGGGCGGCCGCGCGGCTTCCTCGATCGCCGCCATCGCGCGCTTGATCTCGACCTGGCGAACCGGATTGACCACGCTGGACAGGCGGCGGCGAATGACGTCGAGCGTGCCGTCGAGCAGCTCCTTCAGATGATCGCCCGAGAGATCCTCGCGCTGACCGAGCTTGAGCGTCAGGACGCCATCCTGCGAGGCGCGCTTGATCAGCTCGGAGTAGCCGCCTGGCGAGAACACCGCACCGGCATTGCCGGCGGCGCGACGTATTACGTCGCGATCGCCGCGCTCGACCAGAACGTCGGTGACGTCAGCCGACAATGTCGGCCGCTCCGTCATCGCCAGCAGATGGCCCTGCCCTTTCAGCCGTGCGATCTCGATCAGCGCGGCTTCGTCGAGCACGGGCGAGCGGCGCAGCACCGGGCCAGCCACCATGATCTCGTTCTCGCGGGCGAGCTGCCTCACCAGAAGGCGCGGCGCGTTGTTCAGGCGCGAGAAACGCTCGGCGAGATCGACGCGCGAGGCCAGCTCGGCATGCGGGACGAGGTCGATCAGGAGATCGTCGAACAGCGCAACGAGGTCGGGACGGAGCCTTGCGGAATCCCGAAGGAACAGCTCGGCGATGGCGCGCGCCACCTCGCCGCGACGCTTCGGATCGCCGCGTCTGACGATATCGTCCAGTCCGGGAATGAGCGACGTGGCAACGGTCATGAAACGCAACTCGAATCGGGCACGCCGCGGGTGCGCCCTTGGCTCAAGCCGCCCCACAATCGGGAAATCTAGGCTCCCTAGATGAACGAAGCGTTGCTTGAACGGGCAGGCAAATCGGCCGCAAAAAGCCCCTCGCCGGCTGCGATGGGCCTTGTCCGGGAGGGTGGAAAGCGCTATATCAGCGCCAACTTAATCTTCTCATACGATCCGCGTAATGAGGGTGGGCCCGAAAGGACCCGCTCTTTTTTATTACCTGAACGCGGCTTGGCGGGAGGAGTGCGGCCCGACGGCTTGTTGGGGCCGAAGGAAGTCCGAACCAGCCTCTGAAGCGTTATAACCAAGCCTTAACCATCGAGCGCCTTGACCCTGAATATGACCGAACCGAACCTTGGTTCCACGGATGCCGAATTGCTGGCTGAGCCGCGGCTAGTGGTCGAGCCGGGCGTGGCGGCACGGGTGTCGGCGATCGCCAGCCCGGTGCTCGAGGGCATGGGCTACCGTTTGGTGCGGATCCGCATTTCCGGCGAAGCCGGCTGCACCCTGCAGATCATGGCCGAGCGCCCCGACGGCTCGATGCAGCTTGAAGATTGCGAGGCAATCTCGCGGGCGCTGTCGCCCGTGCTCGACGTCGCCGACCCCATCGACCGCGCCTACCGGCTGGAAATCTCCTCGCCCGGAATCGACCGGCCGCTGGTGCGGCGCTCGGATTTCGAGCGATATGCGGGGCATCTCGTCAAGATCGAGATGGCGGTCGCCCACGAGGGACGGAAGCGGTTCCGCGGCATGCTCGCCGGGGTCGAAGGCGACCGGGTGCGGGTGAAGCGCGACGACGTGAAGGCCGGCGACGAGGCCGAGGTTCTCCTGGTGATGGAGGATATCGGCGATGCACGGCTGGTGCTGACCGATGAACTGATCGCCGAATCGATGCGCCGCGGCAAGGCCGAGGCACGCGAGATGCGGCGCAATCTCGGGTTGGAGCCGCCGCAGGCCCCGCACGCGAAGATCAGCGAGAAGACGACGAAGAACACCAAGCCGAAGAAAAAGCCGGCCCCGAAGAACACCAAGCAACATCGCCTTGCCGCCGAACGCGCGCGGCGCGGCGAAATCGAGCCTGACGAAGGAGACTAGCCATGGCAGTCAGTGCCAATCGTTTAGAACTGCTCCAGATCGCAGACGCCGTTGCGCGCGAAAAATCGATCGACCGCAGCATCGTCATCGCCGCGATGGAGGACGCCATCGCCAAGGCGGCGCGCGCCCGTTACGGCAGCGAAACTGACGTTCACGCCGAGATCGACCCGAAGAAGGGCGAGCTCCGTCTGTCGCGCCACATGCTAGTGGTCGACAAGGTCGAAAATCATTCCAACCAGATTTCGCTGACCGACGCGCAGCGCGCCAATCCCGGCGCCCAGGTCGGCGACACCATCGCCGACACCCTGCCGCCGCTCGAATACGGCCGTATCGCCGCGCAGTCGGCAAAGCAGGTGATCGTGCAGAAGGTGCGCGAGGCCGAGCGCGACCGGCAGTACCAGGAGTTCAAGGACCGCATCGGCGACATCGTCAACGGCGTCGTCAAGCGCGTCGAATACGGCAGCGTGATCGTCGATCTCGGCCGTGGCGAAGCCATCATCCGCCGCGACGAGATGCTGCCGCGCGAAGTATTCCGCAACGGCGACCGCGTCCGCGCCTATATTTTCGACGTGCGTCGCGAGACCCGCGGCCCGCAGATCTTCCTGTCCCGCACCCATCCGCAGTTCATGGCCAAGCTGTTCGCGCAGGAAGTGCCGGAAATCTATGACGGCATCGTCGAGATCAAGGCGGTTGCCCGCGACCCCGGCTCGCGCGCAAAAATCGGCGTGATTTCCCGCGATTCCTCGGTCGATCCGGTCGGCGCCTGCGTCGGCATGCGCGGCTCGCGCGTGCAGGCGGTGGTGAACGAGCTGCAGGGCGAGAAGATCGACATCATCCCCTGGTCGCCTGATATTGCGACCTTCGTGGTCAACGCGCTGGCGCCGGCCGAAGTGTCCAAGGTTGTCATCGACGAGGACCGCGAGCGCATCGAGGTCGTGGTTCCCGACACCAACAACCAGCTTTCGCTGGCGATCGGCCGCCGCGGACAGAACGTCCGTCTCGCCTCCCAACTCACCGGCTGGGACATCGATATTCTCACCGAGCAGGAGGAATCGGAGCGTCGCCAAGCCGATTTCGAGAACTCCACCCGCGTCTTCATGGAATCGCTCAATGTCGACGAGGTGGTCGGCCAATTGCTGGCGTCTGAAGGCTTCACCTCGGTCGAGGAACTCGCCATGGTGGATGTCAAGGAACTCGCCGGCATCGAAGGTTTCGACGACGAGACCGCGCAGGAGCTCCAGAACCGCGCCCGCGAATATCTGGAGCAGCAGGAGGCCGAGCTCGAGGCCCGGCGCAAGGAACTCGGCGTCGAGGACGCGCTCAAGGACGTGCCGGGCGTGACCTCGAAGATGCTGGTGAAGTTTGGTGAGAACGACATCAAGACGGTCGAGGATCTGGCCGGCTGCGCCACCGACGACCTGGCCGGCTGGACCGAGCGCAAGGAAGGCAGCGAGCCGACCAAGCACGCCGGTGCACTCGATGGCATCGACATCTCCCGCGACGACGCGGAAGCCATGATCATGCAGGCGCGCGTCAAGGCCGGCTGGATCACCGAGGCCGATCTCGCCAAGCCCAGCGAGGAGGCCGAGGCGACCGAAGACCAGCCGGCTTAAGGGCAACAGGAGATGTCGCCCGGATGCTCGCTCACACTGACCCCGAACTCGACCATGGACCGCGGACCGAAAGGTCCGCGACCATGCGGATGTGCGCGGTCAGCCGCGAGGTCCGGCCGATCGACGAGCTGATCCGCTTCGTCGTATCGCCCCAGGGCGAGGTGGTTCCCGATCTCAAGCGCAAGCTGCCCGGACGGGGCATGTGGATCACCGCATCGCGCAAGGCGGTTGCGGAAGCCGTCCGCCGTAACCAATTTAGCAAAGCCTTCAAGCGCGACCTGCGCATTCCTCCGACGCTCCCGTCAGATACGGAGACGCTCCTGGTTCGGAGCGTGGCCGAGGCACTTGCGATTGCGGCCAAGGCGGGCGGGGTCGTGGCCGGTTTTGGCAAGGTCGAAAGTGCCTTGCGGGAAGGCACGGTCGAGGTCCTGATCCATGCCAGCGACGGGGCCGCGGACGGAATCCGCAAATTGGACACGCTGGCGCGGCAAAATGACGGGAATCGCGGTGCCCGGCCGCCGATTCCCATCGTTACTGCATTGAAATCGGCAGAATTGGATTTGGCACTGACCCGGTCAAATGTGATACATGCTGCGCTGCTCGCGGGCCCGGCGAGCAGGACATTCCTGTCACGTAGCCAGATGCTGGTCCGATACCGGCTGGCGGACGATGACAAGACTGCCGAAAATCACGGCCAGGATTTCTGAAGACAACGACAAACCGGATGACGGTGCGGCAACGCACAACGTTAACAAGATCAAGATTGGGACTACTGAATGGTTGATACCAAGACCCCTGGCGACAAGAAGCTGAGCGTTCCGAGCAAGACGCTATCGCTCAAGCCGCGCGTCGAAACGGGTACCGTGCGCCAGAGCTTCAGCCATGGCCGGAGCAAGCAGGTCGTGGTCGAGAAGCGCGGCAAGCGCCGCATCGGCGACGGCGGCCCCGAGCCGCAGGCCCCCGAGGTTGCGAAGCCGGCAGCGGCTGCGCCCGCTCCTTCGCGCCCGGCCCCGCCGCCCGCCCAGCCGCGCAATGCCGGTTCCGGTGTGGTGCTGCGTACGCTGACCGAGGACGAACGTTCCGCCCGCGCCAGCGCGCTGGCCGATGCCAAGCTGCGCGAGGTCGAGGAACGCCGCCAGGCCGAGGAAGAGGCCCAGCGCCGCGCCGTTCGCGAGGCTGCCGAACGCGCTGAGCGCGAAGCCGCCGAAGCCCGCCGCAAGGCCGAGGAAGAGCGCCATCGTCACGAGGACGAAGCCAAGCGCAAGGCCGAAACCGAGGCCAAGAAGCGTTTTGGCGAAGGTGAGCAGCCGCAATCGGCCGCGCGTACCGCGACGGCGGCACCGGCCACTCCTGCGCCGCGTCCCGGCGCAGCCACCGCGCGGCCGACGGCCTCTGCGGCCCGGCCCGCGACGACCGCACAGCGGCCGGCCGGCCCTGCGGGTCGCGCACCCGCGATCGCGGCCGGACCGGACGAGGACGAGGGTCCACGCCAGATCCGTCGCGGTCCCGGCGGCGCCGTGCGCCCTGCGGCAGCCCCCAAGACCACGCACAAACCAGGTCCGCAGAAGGAGCGCGGCCGCCTGACCGTCGTCACCGCGCTCAATGCCGACGACGTGCGCGAGCGTTCGATCGCCTCGTTCCGCCGCCGCACCCAGCGCCTCAAGGGCCATGCCTCGAACGAGCCGAAGGAAAAGCTCATCCGCGAAGTGACGATTCCGGAAGCGATCACCATTCAGGAACTCGCCAACCGCATGTCCGAGCGCGCGGTCGACGTCATCCGCATGCTGATGAAGCAGGGCGCGATGCACAAGATCACCGACGTGATCGACGCCGACACCGCGCAGCTCATCGCCGAAGAGCTCGGCCACACCGTGAAGCGTGTTGCCGCCTCCGACGTTGAAGAAGGCCTGTTCGACGTCGTCGACGATTCCACCGATACCGAGCCGCGTTCGCCGGTCGTGACCGTGATGGGTCACGTCGACCACGGCAAGACCTCGCTGCTCGACGCGCTCCGCCATGCCAATGTGGTCTCGGGCGAAGCCGGCGGTATCACCCAGCACATCGGCGCCTATCAGGTGTCTTCGCCTGAAACCGGCAAGAAGATCACCTTCATCGACACGCCCGGCCACGCCGCGTTCACCGCGATGCGCGCCCGCGGCGCCAAGGTGACCGATATCGTCGTGCTGGTGGTCGCGGCCGATGACGGCGTGATGCCGCAGACGGTCGAAGCCATCAACCACGCCAAGGCGGCGAACGTGCCGATCATCGTCGCCATCAACAAGATCGACAAGCCCGACGCCAAGCCGGAGCGCGTGCGCACCGAGCTGCTCCAGCATGAAGTACAGGTCGAAACGTTCGGCGGCGAAGTCGTCGACGTCGAGGTCTCCGCCAAGAACAAGACCAATCTCGACAAGCTGCTCGAGATGATCGCGCTGCAGGCCGAAATCCTCGACCTGAAGACCAATTCGCATCGCCCGGCCGAAGGCACCGTGATCGAGGCCAAGCTCGACCGCGGCCGCGGCCCGGTCGCGACCGTGCTGGTTCAGCGCGGCACGCTTCGTGTCGGCGACATCATCGTCGCCGGTGCCGAAATGGGCCGCGTCCGCGCGCTGATCTCCGATCAGGGCGAGACGGTGCAGGAAGCCGGCCCCTCGGTGCCGGTCGAAGTGCTCGGCTTCAACGGCCCGCCGGAGGCCGGCGATCGCCTCGCGGTGGTCGAGAACGAAGCCCGCGCCCGCCAGATCACCAGCTACCGTGCGCATCAGAAGCGCGAGAACGCGGCAGCCTCGATCTCCGGCATGCGCGGCTCGCTCGAGCAGATGATGTCGCAGTTGAAGACGGCGGGCCGCAAGGAATTCCCGCTGATCGTCAAGGCCGACGTGCAGGGCTCGCTGGAAGCGATCCTCGGCTCGCTGGAGAAGCTCGGCACCGACGAAGTCGCAGCCCGCATCCTGCATGCCGGCGTCGGCGGCATCTCGGAGTCCGACGTGACGCTCGCGGAGGGTTTCAACGCCGCGATCATCGGCTTCTCGGTTCGTGCCAACAAGGAGGCGGCCGCGGCCGCCAAGCGCAACGGCATCGAGATCCGCTACTACAACATCATCTACGACCTCGTGGACGACGTGAAGAAGGCGATGAGCGGCCTGCTCGCGCCGACCCTGCGCGAAACCATGCTGGGCAATGCCGAGATCCTGGAGATCTTCAACATCTCCAAGGTCGGCAAGGTCGCCGGCTGCCGCGTCACCGACGGCACTGTGGAACGCGGCGCCAATGTGCGCCTGATCCGCGACAACGTCGTCGTGCACGAAGGCAAGCTGTCGACGCTGAAGCGCTTCAAGGATGAAGTGAAGGAAGTCCAGTCCGGCCAGGAATGCGGCATGGCCTTCGAGAACTATCACGACATGCGTGCCGGTGACGTGATCGAGTGTTATCGAGTGGAGACGATCCAGCGCTCCCTGTAAGTCCAAATCTTACCGAAGCGCCCGGATCTTTTTTGAACTGAAATTGCGGGAGTGCGATGGCCGGATTTTTCCGGCCATCCGCCTCTCATTCGTTGCAACAGGACAAATGGCAATGCTCGTGTCCAAACACGGGCATGCCGAGGTGATTTTCGAGAAATGCCCCGCCACCATCAGAAAAAGAGCTCCACGCCCGGCGGCTCGCAGCGACAGTTGCGCGTCGGCGAAGCGGTTCGCCATGCGATGGCCGATATTCTGGCGCAAGGCAGTGCGCATGATGCGGACCTCGAAGGCCACATCATCACCGTGCCGGAGGTACGGATGTCGCCTGACCTGAAGCTCGCGACAATCTACGTGATGCCGCTCGGTGGCCGCGACACCGCGGTCGTCATTGCTGCGCTCGAGCGCAACAAGAAATTCCTGCGCGGCGAGGTCGCGCGGCGCGTTAACCTGAAATTTGCACCTGACATTCGCTTCCGCGTCGACGAGCGATTCGACGAAGCGGAACGGATCGAGAAGCTTTTGCGAACGCCTGCGGTGCAAAGAGACCTGGAACAGGATCCGGATTCGGATCGGGAAGAAGAACAATGACGATGGACCCGGCTCACGGCACGATCGGCGGCGAAGAGCCTGATACCCGCGACGTGCAGAAAAATAATTTCGGCGACACGCAGCCGCACCAGGAGCCGCGCCGCGTCAACAATGATCCGCGCGCCAAGCAGCAGAAGGGCAACCAGCCGCGCCGCGACCGGCGCGACGTCCATGGTTGGGTCGTGCTCGACAAGCCGATCGGCATGACGTCGACCCAGGCCGTCGCCGTGCTCAAGCGCCTTTTCCAGGCCAAGCGCGCCGGCCACGCCGGCACCCTCGACCCGCTCGCCTCCGGCGGCCTGCCGATCGCACTCGGCGAGGCGACCAAGACGGTTCCCTTCGTCATGGACGGCCGCAAGCGCTACCGCTTCACCGTGTGCTGGGGCGAGGAGCGCGACACCGATGACATCGAGGGCCGGGTGACCGCGACCTCCGACCTGCGCCCGACCCGGGAGGCGATCGAAGCGCTTCTCCCGCGCTTCACCGGGGTGATCGAGCAGATCCCGCCGCGTTATTCCGCGATCAAGGTCCAGGGCGAGCGCGCCTATGACCTGGCGCGCGACGGCGAGGTCGTGGAGCTGGCCCCCCGGCCAGTCGAGATTCACCATTTATCCCTTGTAGATCAACCAGATAGCGATCGAGCGGTATTCGAGGCCGAGTGTGGCAAGGGCACCTATGTCCGCGCGCTCGCCCGGGATATGGGCCGGATTCTCGGCACTTACGGCCATATCTGCGCGCTGCGGCGGACCCTGGTCGGCCCATTTGGCGAGAACGACATGATTCCGCTGGATCAGTTGGAGGCTTTGTGCCATAGAGCCGCGTCCGGCGAGGGCAGCCTCGCCGACGCGCTTTTGCCCGTTGAGACCGCGCTGGACGACATCCCGGCACTGGCCGTCACTCGGGCTGATGCGGCAAGGCTCCACCGGGGCCAGGCCGTTGTGTTGCGCGGACGGGATGCGCCCAATTGTAGCGGCACAGTCTATGTCACGGTGGCAGGCCGGCTTCTCGCGCTTGCCGAAGTCGGCAATGGCGAAATCATCCCCAAGCGTGTGTTCAACCTGACCGGCCTGACTGCCAGCACCGGTCGCAACGAGAGAAATTGACGATGTCGATTACCGCCGATCGCAAAGCGGAAGTCATCAAGACGAATGCCACCAAAGCCGGCGACACCGGCTCGCCCGAGGTTCAGGTCGCGATCCTTTCGGAACGCATCAACAACCTCACGAACCATTTCAAGACCCACGTGAAGGACAACCATTCGCGCCGCGGCCTCTTGAAGCTCGTGTCGACCCGCCGCTCGCTCCTCGACTACCTGAAGAAGAAGGACGAGGCGCGGTACAAGGCGCTGCTCGAGAAGCACAACATTCGTCGCTAAGTGTTCCTGCGCGCGCCACTGGCGCGCGTTTTTGCGCGTGGTTTCGAACGAAAGCACTTTTTTCAAGGTTTTTGATCGAGGCTCACGCGCACGTCGGGTGCGGGCCAAAGACGATTCGCATCCGGGGCATGATCCCGAAAGCCGCAGTTGGGCATTCGGAATGAAGTTCATGCCGACTGACCAGTCCAGCAGCAATCCGGCGGCTGGGCGCAACGGGCAAGGTGCCCGTATGACCCGAAAGGATGGACGCCATCCGAAATCCAAAAACCATGGCAGGATCGCAGGACGCTGATCACCCGCTCGATCAGCGTCCCGCAATCTTGCGCATGGTTTTTGTTTTTCGAGGCGCACCTCTTTCGTGAACCCATGAAAGAAGACCTCTATGTTCACTAAGCATTCAGTCGAGATCGACTGGGGCGGACGCCCTCTCAAGCTTGAAACCGGCAAGATCGCACGCCAGGCCGACGGTGCCGTCATCGCGAGCTACGGCGAGACCGTGGTGCTCGCCACCGTCGTTGCAGCGAAGTCGCCGCGCGAAGGCGTCGACTTCCTGCCGCTGACCGTCGATTACCAGGAGAAGGCCTACGCTGCGGGGCGCATTCCCGGCGGCTATTTCAAGCGCGAGGGCCGTCCGACCGAGAAGGAGACGCTGGTCTCCCGCCTGATCGACCGTCCGATTCGCCCGCTGTTCGTCGACGGCTGGCGCAACGAGACCCAGGTGATCGTCACCACGCTCTCGCATGACATGGAAAACGATCCCGACATTCTGGCGATGGTCGCGGCCTCCGCCGCGCTGACGCTCTCCGGCGCGCCGTTCAAGGGCCCGATCGGCGCGGCCCGCGTCGGCTTCGCCAATGATGAGTACATCCTCAACCCGACCCTCGACGAGATGACCGACACCCAGCTCGATCTCGTCGTCGCCGGCACTGCGGATGCCGTGCTGATGGTGGAATCGGAGGCCAAGGAGCTCAACGAGGACATCATGCTCGGCGCGGTGATGTTCGGTCACCGTCACTTCCAGCCGGTGATCAACGCGATCATCGAGCTCGCCGAGAAGGCCGCGAAGGAGCCGCGCGAGGTCACCGCGATCGACAATTCGGCGATCGAGAAGGAGATGCTCGGCCTGATCGAGCAGGAGCTGCGCACGGCTTACGCGATCCCGGTGAAGCAGGAGCGCTACGCCGCCGTCGGCGCCGCCAAGGAAAAGGTGCTGGCGCACTTCTTCCCGGAAGGGCAGGAGCCGAAATACGACAAGCTGCGCGTCGCCGACGTGTTCAAGGAGCTGGAGGCGAAGATCGTTCGCTGGAACATCCTCGACACCGGCAAGCGCATCGACGGCCGCGACGTCAAGACCGTGCGCAACATCGTCGCCGAAGTCGGCGTGCTGCCGCGCGCCCACGGCTCGGCGCTGTTCACCCGCGGTGAGACCCAGGCGATGGTCGTGACCACGCTCGGCACCGGCGAGGACGAGCAGTACATCGACGCGCTGTCGGGGACGTACAAGGAAACGTTCCTGCTGCACTACAACTTCCCGCCCTACTCGGTCGGCGAGACGGGCCGCCTCGGCGGCACCAAGCGTCGCGAGATCGGCCACGGCAAGCTCGCCTGGCGCGCGATCCACCCGGTGCTGCCGCCGCATCACGAGTTCCCCTACACGATCCGCGTGGTCTCGGAGATCACCGAGTCCAACGGCTCGTCCTCGATGGCCTCGGTCTGCGGCGCCTCGCTCGCGCTCATGGATGCCGGCGTGCCGTTGAAGCGGCCGACCGCGGGCATCGCGATGGGTCTGATCCTCGAGGACAAGCGCTTTGCGGTTCTGTCGGACATCCTCGGTGACGAGGATCATCTCGGCGACATGGACTTCAAGGTCGCCGGCACCGACCAGGGCATCACCTCGCTCCAGATGGACATCAAGATCGAGGGCATCACCGAGGAGATCATGCGCGTCGCGCTTGGCCAGGCCAAGGAAGGGCGCATCCACATCCTCGGCGAGATGGCCAAGGCGCTGACCGCTGCGCGCGCCGAGCTCGGCGAATACGCGCCGCGCATCGAGACCTTCAAGATCCCGACCGACAAGATCCGCGAAGTGATCGGTACCGGCGGCAAGGTGATCCGCGAGATCGTCGAGAAGACCGGCGCCAAGGTCAACATCGAGGACGACGGCACCGTGAAGGTCGCTTCCAGCGACGGCGAAGCGATGAAGGCCGCGATCAAGTGGATCAAGTCGATCGCGTCCGAGCCGGAAGTCGGCCAGATCTATGACGGCACCGTCGTCAAGGTGATGGAGTTCGGCGCCTTCGTGAACTTCTTCGGATCCAAGGACGGCCTCGTCCACATCAGCCAGCTCGCGGCCAACCGCGTGCAGAAGACCACCGACGTCGTCAAGGAAGGCGACAAGGTCAAGGTCAAGCTGCTCGGCTTCGACGATCGCGGCAAGACCCGCCTGTCGATGAAGGTTGTCGACCAGACCACTGGCGAGGACCTCGAAGCCAAGCAGAAGGCCGCCGAAGGGCAGCAGGCTCCGCGCGAGGCGGCCGGCGAATAAGTCTCGCCGATACATCAGAAACACGAAGGGCGGCCTCTCGGCCGCCCTTTTTGTTTGAAGCTCGCTGATCGTCAGGACCGGACGATGTCGAACCGGTCGAGGTTCATCACCTTGGTCCAGGCCTTCGCAAAATCCTTGACGAACTGCTGCTTGGCGTCCGACGAGGCATAGACCTCGGCGAAGGCGCGGAGCTGCGAGTGCGAGCCGAAGATCAGGTCGACGCGCGTGCCGGTCCATTTGACCGCGTTGGTCTTGCGGTCGCGACCTTCATAGGTGCCGTCAGCGCCGGCCGGCGTCCATTGCGTGCTCATGTCGAGCAGGTTGACGAAGAAGTCGTTGGTCAGCGTCCCCGGCTTGGAGGTGAAGACGCCGTTCTTCGAACCATTCGCATTGGCACCGAGCACACGCAGGCCGCCGACGAGCACGGTCAGTTCGGGCCCGGTGAGCCTCAAGAGCTGCGCGCGATCGACGAGAGCCTCTTCGGGCATCAGGAACTGATGCTTCTTGCCGATGTAGTTGCGGAAACCATCGGCCCGCGGCTCCAGCGGCGCGAAGGACTCGACGTCGGTCTGCTCCTGCGAGGCATCCATGCGACCCGGCGTGAACGAGACCTTCACGTCGACGCCGGCATCCTTCGCGGCCTTCTCGACCGCGGCGGTGCCGCCGAGGACGATCAGGTCGGCGAGCGAAACCTTCTTCGCGCCGGCCGACGCATTGAACTCCTTCTGGATCGCTTCGAGCTTGCCGAGCACCTTCGAGAGCTGAGCCGGCTGGTTCACCTCCCAGTCCTTCTGCGGGCTCAGGCGGATGCGCGCGCCGTTGGCGCCGCCGCGCTTGTCCGAGCCGCGGAACGTCGATGCCGATGCCCAGGCGGTCGAGACCAGCTCCGAGACGGAAAGACCCGAGGCCAGGATCTTCGACTTCAGTGAGGCGATGTCCTGCTCGCTGACCAGCTCGTGATTCACCGCCGGAATCGGATCCTGCCAGATCAGTGTCTCCTTCGGCACCAGCGGGCCGAGATAGCGCTGGATCGGGCCCATGTCGCGATGGGTGAGCTTGAACCAGGCGCGGGCGAATGCGTCCGCGAACTGATCGGGATGCTCGTAGAACCGCCGCGAGATCTTCTCATAGGCCGGATCGAAGCGCAGCGAGAGGTCGGTCGTCAGCATGGTCGGCACATGCTTCTTGGACTTGTCGTAGGCGTCCGGAATGACCGCATCGGCCCCCTTGGCCGTCCACTGTTGCGCGCCCGCCGGGCTCTTCGTGAGCTCCCACTCATAATTGAACAGGTTCTCGAAGAAGTGGTTGCTCCACTTGGTCGGGGTCTGCGACCAGGTGACTTCCGGACCGCCGGTGATGGCGTCGGCGCCGACGCCGGTGCCGTGCCTGCTCTTCCAGCCGAGGCCCTGATCCTCGAGTGCACCGGCCTCAGGCTCCGGTCCGACAAGCGAGGGATCGCCCGCGCCGTGGGTCTTGCCGAAGGTGTGGCCGCCGGCGATCAGCGCGACGGTTTCCTCGTCGTTCATCGCCATGCGGAAGAAGGTCTCGCGGATGTCCTTTGCAGCGGCGATCGGATCTGGCTTGCCGTTCGGCCCTTCCGGATTGACGTAGATCAGGCCCATCTGCACCGCGCCGAGCGGCTCGGCAAGCTGGCGCTCGCCGCTGTAGCGCTCATCGCCCAGCCACGTGCCTTCTGGACCCCAGTAAAGTTCTTCCGGCTCCCAGACGTCGGCGCGGCCGCCGGCGAAGCCGAACGTCTTGAAGCCCATCGACTCCAGTGCGACGTTGCCGGCGAGCACCATCAGGTCGGCCCAGGAGATCTTGCGGCCGTACTTCTGCTTGATCGGCCACAGCAATCGGCGCGCCTTGTCGAGGTTGGCGTTGTCGGGCCAGCTATTGAGCGGCGCGAAGCGCTGCTGACCGGCGCCGGCGCCACCGCGACCATCGGTGATGCGGTAGGTGCCCGCGCTGTGCCAGGCCATGCGGATCATGAGGCCGCCGTAGTGACCGAAGTCCGCAGGCCACCACTCCTGCGAGTCGGTCATCAGCGCATTCAGGTCCTTGATGACGGCGTTCAGATCGAGCGACTTGAACTCCTTGGCGTAATCGAAGTCCTTGCCCATCGGATCGGACAGGTCGGAATTCTTGTGCAGCATCTCGATGCTGAGCTGAGTTGGCCACCAGTCGCGGTTCGCCGGCGTGCGTTTTCCGCCCGAAAACGGGCACTTCGAAGTGTCATCCATGAATACCTCCTCTGGTGGCGGTCAGACTTCGGCCTTTACCAGGTAGAAGCACTCTAAGCTTCACCTCCCATCAGGTGAAGTTGACTTTAATGATCGCTGCGATAGGATTTTCTGATGATCAACGTGACGCTGCGCCAGCTCCGATATTTCGACGCGCTGGCACGTCATGGCCATTTCGGGCGCGCGGCGGAGGCCTGCTCCATCTCGCAGCCGGCGCTATCGATGCAGATCAAGGAACTGGAGGAGGCGCTCGGCGGCCTGCTGCTGGAGCGCAGCGCCCGGCAGGTCGCGCTGACCCGGTTTGGCGAAGAGCTGGCGCAGCGCGTCCGCGACATTTTGCGCTCGGTCGATGAGCTCGGCGACTTCGCGCGGGCCTCGCAGGACCGGTTCGCCGGCCGCCTCCGCATCGGCATGATTCCGACCATCGCGCCCTACCTCCTGCCCAAGATCACCAAGAATCTCACGCGCATGCATCCCGAGCTCGACATCCGCGTGCGCGAAACTATGACGCCGAGGCTGATCCAGGAACTGGTGGAAGGCCGGCTCGACACCGCGATCGTCGCGCTGCCGGTGTCGGAGCCCTCGCTCACCGAAGTCGCACTTTTCGAGGAGAAGTTCCTGCTGGTCCGGCCGGGGGCAGACGAGGGAACACCTGTCCCCTCGCGGGAGATGATGCGGGAGATGCGGCTCTTGCTGCTCGAGGAGGGACATTGCTTCCGCGATCAGGCGCTATCGTTCTGCAACATGCAATCGGCGCCACCGCGGGAAATGCTGGATGCGAACTCCCTGTCGACACTGGTCCAGATGGTCAGCGCCGGCATCGGCGTCACCTTGATTCCGGAAATGGCCGTGCCGGTCGAGACTCGATCGGCCTCCGTCTCGGTCGCGCCGTTCCGCGACCCGCAGCCATCGCGCACCATCGGCATGGTCTGGCGCAAGACCAGTCCGCTGGCACGTCAATTGCTGCAGATCTCCGAAGTGGTCTGCCTGTCGGCCGGCAAGACGCGCGCGCGACCGCCCGTGCGCATTGCGCGGGCCTGAGCCGCCGATGTCGCATCCGATCATCCGCCCCGCCCGCGCCGACGAATATGATGAGATCGGCCGTGTCTGGATGGAGAGCTGGGTCTCGACGGGGCTTGCCGAGGCGAGCAACTTCCTGCTGGCAAACTTGCGCGCGCGCGTCCGGCGCGAGATCGAAGGTGGCTGGAGCCTGTTTGTTGCCGATGATCACGGCACGATCGCCGCGATGCTGGCGCTGCATCTGCCCAAACGTTATCTCGACATGCTTTTCGTCGCGCCCGCCTATCAGGGCCGATCGCTCGGCCGGCGATTGCTCGCCTTCACGCGAACGCAAATGCCGGATGAAATGTACCTGCGCTGCGTGCGTGAGAACGAGAAAGCCTGGCGCTGGTACGAGCGCGAAGGTTTTGTGTTCGAGAAGGAAGAGATCGAGCCATCGAACGGCTTCATGATGAAGTATTACCGGTGGACAAACAAAGGAAACGCACCATGATAAAACTCTACTGGTCGCCCCGCTCGCGCTCGTTCTCCACGATCTGGCTGATGGAGGAAAGCGGGCTGCCTTACGAGCGCGTGCTGACCGACATTACGACGGGGGCGCAAAAGGCGCCGGATTTCCTCAAGGTCAATCCGATGGGCAAGGTGCCCGCGCTCGCCGACGGCGATGCCGCGCTCGGCGAAGCCGCCGCGATCTGCGCCTACATTGCCGACCGCTATCCCAACACGAAGCTCGCACCCGAGGTGACCGATCCGCGCCGCGCGCGATATCTGCAATGGCTGTTCTTCTCGCCGAGTTGCATCGAGCCGGCCATCATCCAGATATTCACCAAGATCGAGGTGCCGACCTCGACCGCCGCCTGGGGCAGCGCCACGCAGGTGTTCGATGTGCTGGAAGGCGCGCTAGCCAAGGGGCCATGGATTCTCGGCGAGGACTTTTCCGCCGCCGACGTCACGATCGGCTCGGGCCTGAACTTCGCCGTGCGCCTGTTCAAGATGGTGCCGTCGCGCCCCGTTTTCGACGCCTATATCGCGCGCTGCATGGCGCGACCGGCATTCCAGCGCGCCGAGAAGATCGCCGCGGGGTGAGGCCGCGAACCCGCAAGAACGCTCTATTCCGCCTTCAGATTCTCCGGCTTCGGCATCAGGATGGTGTTGTAGCCGGAATCGACGTAGTGGATCTCACCGGTCACGCCGCCGGAGAGGTCCGACAGCAGATAGAGCGCCGAGCCGCCGAGCTCATCGAGCGTCACGCCGCGGCCGAGCGGGGAATGCTTCTGCTGGAATGCGAACATCGCGCGCGCCTCGCCGATGCCGGAGCCGGCGAGCGTCCGCACCGGGCCGGCGGAAATCGCGTTGACGCGGATACCGCGCGGCCCGAAATCGGCGGCAAGATAGCGCACGGATGCTTCCAGCGCCGCCTTGGCGACGCCCATCACGTTGTAGTTCGGCATCGCTCGCATCGAGGCGCCGTAGGTGAGCGTGATCATGCTGCCGCCCTGCGGCATCAGGTCCGCGGCACGCTTTGCGATTTCCGTGAAAGAGAAGCAGGAGATCACCATGGTACGCGAGAAGTTCTCGCGGCTGGTGTCGGCATAGCGGCCCTTCAGCTCGTTCTTGTCGGCAAAGCCGATCGCATGGATCACGAAGTCGAGCTGGCCCCATTTCGCGCGCAGCGCATCGAACGTCGCATCGACGCTGGCGATATCCTCGACGTCGCAAGGCAGCACCACGTCGACGCCGAGTGAGTCTGCCAGCGGCTTGACGCGCCTGCCCTGTGCCTCGCCCTGGAAGGTGAAGGCGAGCTCGGCACCGTGGGCATGCAGCGTCTTCGCCATGCCCCAGGCGATCGAATGATCATTGGCAATGCCCATGATCAGACCGCGCTTGCCCTTCATCAAACCTTCCATTGCCTGGCGGCTCCTATCATTCCGACGTCATCGCCCGCGCAGGCGGGCGATCCAGTATTCCGAGACAGTCATGGTAATCGCGAGACCGGGGCGTACTGGATGCCCCGCCTTCGCGGGGCATGACAGCGTCGCTGAAATTACGCGTCCAGCCGGCTGAACACCAGCGTGGCATTGGTGCCGCCGAAGCCGAAGGAGTTCGACAGCACGGTGCCGATCTTGGCGTTGTCGATGCGTCTGCGCACGATCGGCATGTCGGCGAACACCGGATCGAGCTCCTGGATGTGCGCGCTCTCGCAGATGAAGCCGTTGTTCATCATCAGCAGCGAATAGATCGCTTCCTGCACGCCGGTTGCGCCCAGCGAATGGCCGGTCAGCGCCTTGGTCGCCGAGATCGGCGGGCACTTTTCGCCGGTGCCGAACACCCTGCGGAGCGCCTCGATCTCCGGCGGATCGCCGGCCGGCGTCGAAGTGGCGTGCGGATTGATGTAATCGACCTTGGTCTTCACGGTCGACATCGCCATGCGCATGCAGCGCTCGGCGCCTTCGCCCGAGGGAGCGACCATGTCATAACCGTCCGACGTCGCGCCATAGCCGACGACCTCGCCATAGATGCGTGCGCCGCGCGCCTTGGCATGCTCGAGCTCTTCCAGCACCAGCACGCCGGCGCCGCCGGCGATGACGAAGCCGTCGCGGTTGACGTCGTAGGGGCGTGAGGCGGTGGCGGGCGTGTCATTGTACTTGGACGACATCGCGCCCATCGCGTCGAACAGCACCGAGAGCGACCAGTCGAGCTCCTCGCAGCCGCCGGCGAAAATGACGTCCTGCTTGCCGATCTGGATCGTCTCGTAGGCATTGCCGACGCAGTGGTTCGACGTCGCGCAGGCCGAGGAGATCGAATAGTTCACGCCCTTGATCTTGAACCAGGTCGCAAGCGTCGCGGAGGCCGTCGACGACATCGCCTTCGGTACCGCAAACGGTCCGACGCGCTTCGGTCCCTTGGTGCGGGTGATGTCGGCGGATTCAACGATGGTACGGGCAGACGGACCGCCGGAACCCATGATGATGCCGGTGCGGATGTTGGATACTTCGTCAGGCCCAAGCCCGGAATCCTGGATCGCCTGCTCCATCGCGATGTGGTTCCACGCCGCGCCTTGGCCGAGGAAACGCATCGCACGGCGATCGACAACCGTCGCAGGATCAATCGTCGGCGCTCCCTGCACCTGCGAACGGAAGCCGAGCTCGGCATATTTCTCCGCCCGCGAGATGCCTGATTTCGCCTCGTGAAGGCTCGCAAGCACTTCCTGGGTGTTGTTTCCGATGGACGAGACGATGCCCATCCCGGTGACCACAACCCGCCTCATGACAGCCTCGCCTAAATCGTTATCTTCTTCCTGATGTGCCTTAGCCCAGTGTCGTGCCCTGCTTGAACAGGCCGACCTTCAGATCCTTGGCGCGATAGATAATCGCGTCATCGACCGAAAGCCACCCGTCGGCAATACCGAGCACCAGCTTTGACCGCATCACGCGCTTGATGTCGACGTTGTACACAACCTTGCGCGCCTCGGTCAGCACCTGACCGCCGAACTTCAGCTCGCTCAGGCCGAGCGCCCGGCCGCGGCCCTCGCCACCGATCCAGCCGAGATAGAACCCGACCATCTGCCACAGCGCGTCCAGGCCGAGGCAGCCGGGCATGACCGGGTCATTCTTGAAGTGGCAGCCGAAAAACCAGAGGTCGGGTTTCACGTCGAGCTCGGCGCGCACCAGCCCCTTGCCGAATTCGCCGCCGGTGTCGGTAATTTCCGTGATGCGGTCGAACATCAGCATCGGCGGCAGCGGCAACTGGGCATTGCCGGGGCCGAACATCTCGCCACGGGCACACGCCAGCAAATCTTCATATTCGTAACCGTTGCGCCTGTTCAGCATGCGGAAGCCTCTGTTCAAAATGCCGATTGAGCGGCGTTTTTTGGCAAAAATGGGCCCCGTTTTGTTCGGAAAGCAACGTCAATTGCCGTCGTCAGGCGCGAATACCACGAGCCCGAATGGACTGCAGGCCGAGCCTCAATGCCCTGGCTGCGCCAATATCGGTTAAGCGGAACCGCGCGCTCTCTAACACACGCCATTTCGGGTAGCCAAGCATTCTCATGAAGGTAAAATGACGGGGATACGCGCCCGGTTCCCCGGTGACTTAGAACCACTCTAGTTGCGAGAAACTTGCATCTGCATCTATCTCTCCATATATTGCAGAGACATAGTGTTCACGCGTGCCCGAAATTGGAAATGAGCGAGAATAACGCGCCCCATCACGACGACGCCCATTCCGCGGCGCTTCTGTCAGGACGCCAGCCGGCCCTGACCGGCTGCCCGTGGCACGATGTCAACGAAATGCTCCAGGCTGCCGGCCTGCGCCCGACCCGCCAGCGCATGGCGCTGGGCTGGCTGCTGTTCGGCAAGGGTGCACGCCACCTGACGGCTGAAATGCTCTACGAGGAAGCGACGCTGGCGAAGGTCCCGGTGTCGCTCGCGACCGTCTACAATACGCTGAACCAGCTTACCGATGCCGGCCTGCTCCGGCAGGTCAGCGTCGACGGCACCAAGACCTATTTCGACACTAACGTGACGACGCACCACCACTACTACCTCGAGAACAGCCACGAGCTGGTCGACATCGAGGATCCGCATCTGGAGCTGTCCAAGATGCCGGAGGTGCCCGAGGGCTATGAGATATCGCGCATCGACATGGTGGTGCGACTGCGCAAGAAGCGCTGAGATCGTCCTACACGGCTGATTTAATCGTCATGGCCGGGCTTGTCCCGGCCATTTTCGTTGGCGGGCGCCGTCATTCCGGGGCGGCGTTAGTACCGAACTATGGTGCGCAGTTGCGCACCTGAGAATCCCGGGTCTGGCGCCTCGCGCCATCCCGGGATGACGGCCTGCGTCAGTTCACCTGCTCGTCGGCGTAGACGCCCCAGAGGCGTTCCTGCTGGATCCAACCGTCAAAGCCATTGCCAGTGATGTGGCACCAGTTTGCAGTGCACTTCTTCACTTGCGCGACGACGCCGACCTGGAGCTTTGCTGCAACCGCGCTGTCGGCATCCGCCCGATCATAGAGCGGCGCGAGCTCGTCCTTGTGCTTCATGGTGACCACCGCTGTGCGGCGGCCCGACAATAGCGAGTGATAGACCCAGCCCTCTGCGCCTTCGGAGTCGCGCACCCGGCGCCAATTCTCGAATTCGGCGGTGATTTCGACCGGCAGGCCGGCCCGGGTGTAGACCCAGGCCACATCATTGTCCTTGGTCGGGCCGGCGCGGACGTTCACATGATCCGACTTGAGGCTGACATAGCGGGGCACCGGCAGGCCGCTGGCGGTCTGGACATTGTTGTCCTTCGCCGAATGCGAGGGGCTGACCGAGGCGCTCAACCAGCCGCAAACGAGCGCCATCACCGAACAAAAACGCCCCAACGCCATTAACCCGTCTCCCGTCGAAGACCCGGCTGAGCCGGGTCCTCACCCCAAAGTCCAAAACCCTGCCGTGCGCCCTGTCCCGCCCCACGCGGGTGTTCCCGAAGCCTGGTCCGTGGTTCTTGTCTTGGCCCGGCCTTCTGCTAGAGAGGACGGGCACTTGAATAACCAGTTTGTCCCGATTTTCCGGCCGGAAATGTCGGGACAGCTTGGAGGAAACGCCGGGGACGACGCGGCAAGGGCAGTGTCGAACAACCGGGTTAATGAGGCCTGAACGGTCAGCCGCTGACGGCAGAGGCGGGCTGCAATGTCTCATGAGAGCAGGACATGTCGGTGAAGAAAAAGCCCCTCGTCGTCGTGACACGCAAGCTGCCGGACTCGATCGAGACGCGGATGCGCGAACTGTTCGACGCGCGGATCAATCTCGATGACACGCCGATGTCGCCGGAGCAGATCGCGGAAGCGGCGCGCACGGCCGACGTGCTGGTGCCGACCGTCACCGATCACATCACCGCCGACGTCGTCAATCAGCCCGACTGCAAGCTGCGCCTGATCGCGAATTTCGGCAACGGCGTCGACAATATCGATGTCGAGGCCGCCCATGCGCGCGGCATCACCGTCACCAACACGCCGAAAGTTCTGACCGAAGACACCGCCGACATGACCATGGCGCTAATCCTGGCGGTGCCGCGCCGGCTGATCGAAGGCGCCTCGATTCTGACGGAGGGAAAGCCCTGGGCGGGTTGGTCGCCGACCTGGATGCTCGGCCACCGCATCGGGGGCAAACGACTCGGCATCGTCGGCATGGGCCGCATCGGCCAGGCAGTGGCGCGCCGGGCCCGCGCCTTCGGCTTGCAGATCCACTACCACAACCGCCGGCCGGTGGCGCCGAAGATCGCCGATGAGTTAGGGGCGACCTATTGGGAAAGCCTCGACCAGATGCTGGCGCGGATGGACATCATCTCGGTGAACTGTCCGCACACGCCGGCGACGTATCACCTGCTCTCGGCGCGGCGGCTCAAGCTGATCCGCAAGGACGCCTACATCGTCAACACCGCGCGCGGCGAGGTGACCGACGAGGACACGCTGATCAAGCTGATCGAAGCCGGCGAGATCGGCGGCGCCGGCCTTGACGTCTACGAGCACGAGCCCGCGGTCAATCCAAAACTGGTGCGGCTCGCCAAGGCCGGCAAGGTGACGCTGCTGCCGCATATGGGCTCGGCCACGATCGAAGGCCGTGTCGAGATGGGCGAGAAGGTGATCATCAACATCCGCACCTTCCTCGACGCGCACAAGCCCCCGGATCGCGTGCTGCCGAGCATGCTCTGAGATTTATTTTCTGCGCGTCGCGCGCTTGCGCCAGTTCGCGACGAAATCGATGAAGGCGCGTAGCGCCGGCGGCACCTGACGCCGGCGACGACGTAACGGAAGGCAAATCACGTGCGATCGGCGCGGAGGTCGGTCATGACCGGCCCATCGCCGTTGAGCGGATTGGCCGGATCGCGCGTGTAGCGCAGCGTCTCGAAGCGCATCGCGCGCGCATCGATCATCAGGAGGCGGCCGACAAGGCCGTCGCCGAAGCCGACGATCTCGCGGATCGCCTCCAGCGCCATCATCGAGCCCAGCACGCCGGCAAGCGCGCCCATCACACCGGCCTCCGCGCAGGCCGGCACGGTGCCGGGCGGCGGCGCTTCCGGAAACAGGCAGCGGTAGCTCGGGTTGAACTCGCCGGCTTCGTTCCTCTCATGGGCGCGGATGGTGGTGAGCGAGCCGTCGAAAGTGCCGAGCGCCGCGGTGATCAGCGGCTTCTTCGCGAAGAAGCAGGCGTCCGAGACCAGATAGCGGGTCGAGAAATTATCGGAGCCGTCGAGCACCAGATCATAGTCGCCGATCAGCGACAGCGCGTTTTCGGCGTTGAGCCAGGTGGCATGCCCGACGAAGCGCACATGCGGATTGAGCGCCGAAATCCGCTCGGCGGCGCTCTCGACCTTGTGGCGGCCGATGTCAGGCGTCGTATGGATCACCTGGCGCTGAAGGTTGGACAGCGACACCACGTCGTCATCGACCACGCCGAGCGTGCCGACGCCGGCCGCAGCCAGATACATCAGGGCCGGCGCACCGAGCCCGCCGGCGCCGATCACCAGCACGGAGGCCCGTTTCAGCGCGGCCTGGCCCGGCCCGCCGACATCGCGCAGCACGATATGGCGGGCATAGCGTTCGAGTTCGTCCGGGCTCAGCATCGTCTTCGTCCCTTCAAGGTGCTTCCCCTCATGGTGAGGAACCATAGGGTCCGCGCAAAGCGCGGCCCGTCAACAAATACTAGGCGCGTCTCCGAACGATGCTTCGCATCGCCGGGTGAACCATGAGGTCCCACCGGGGCCTTCATCCTTCGAGACGCCGCTTGCGCGGCTCCTCAGGATGAGGCTTGAGGGCGTGGCGTTGCGGCCTCCGTTGCCACCTGAACCACCCTGAGATTGGTCGCGACCAACGAGATGTGCTTCGATGCCATCACGTTCAATGGGGCGGCTGGATTTGTCATGAGATCGATGCTTGCGGCAACACTGATGTTCGCGGCGGCCGCGGGCGCGAACGCCCAGATGGCAACGCCACAGATCCCCGGCGCCAAGCCGAAGACGGTCCAGGCCGTGCCGGTCCGCCCGGCGTTGCAGACGCCGTCGGAAACGGCGGATGCCATGGCGCAGGCGGAACGGTTGTCGCTCCAGTCCGACCTCGCCTGGATCGGCCAATATAACGGCGCCATCACCGGTGACGTCAGCGAGCGCATGGTCAACGCCATCAAGGAATATCAGAAGGCCAAGGGCGGCAAGCCGACCGGGACGCTCAATCCGCAGGAGCGCGCCGCACTCGCAGAGACTGCGCGCCGCAAGCAGGAGAGCGTCGGCTGGAAGATCGTGATGGAGCCGACCAGCGGCGCGCGGCTCGGCATTCCCGGCAAGCTGGTACCGCAGCAGGTGACCGATGCCAGCGGCTCGAAATGGACCTCGCCGAGCGGGACGGTGCAGGTGCAGCTCAGCCGTCGCAAGGAGGCGAGCCCGAGCACGGCAAAGCTCGCCGAGGTGGAGAAGAAGGGGCCGGCAGGACGCAGGGTCGACTACACCGTGGTGAAGCCCGACTTCTTCGTGCTGTCGGGACTCCAGGGGCTGAACAAGTTTTACGTGCGCGGCACCTTCAAGGGCGATGAAGTCCGCATCATGACGATCCTCTACGACCAGGCCATGGAAAACGCCGTCGAGCCGGTGGTGATCGCGATGTCGAGCGCCTTCAATGCATTTCCGTCGGGGCCGCTGGCGGGACCACCGCCACGGAAGACCGTCGAATACGGCACCGGCATCGTCGTCAGCGACGATGGCGCGATCGTCACCGATCGCCTGGTCACGGATAGCTGCCTGGCGATTACGATCGGCGGCTATGGCAGTGCCGACCTTATCGCCGACGACGAGGAGCATGATCTCGCGCTGCTGCACATCTACGGCGCGCGCGGCCTGAAGCCGCTCAATCTTGCAGGCGCCGCGGCGAAGACGAATGTCGATATCATCGGCATCGCGGATCCGCAGAACCAGGGCGGGGCGGCCGGCGTATCGAGCCTCAAGGCGGCGCTCGCGCCGGTCACGGTTAGCGAGTTCGCCCTGTCCCCGCCGCCGGCGATCGGGTTCTCCGGCAGCCCCGCGATCGGCGGCGACGGCAAGTTCGTCGGGATCGCGCTGTTGAAGCCGGCGATGGTCGCCGGACCCGCGACATCGGTGCCGGCATCACAAGCCGTGATGGTCTCCGCGGACGCGGTCCGCGATTTCCTGAAGGCCAATGATGTCACGGCGAACGGCACGTCTATGGACGCGAAAGCCGCCGTCGTGCGCGTGATCTGCGTACGGAAGTAAATCAGCTCAACCTGAACCGTACGCCGCCACGCGCGAGTCCGCCGGATATCCCGACCGGCGTGCCGTCGGCGCGCCAGCAGGCGGCGCCAGTCATGGTGCCGTCCTCGTGGAAGGCGATGCCGTTCATGCCGCCGGCCACCGTCGCGACGACGTCGATCCTGTGGCCGAGGCTCGCGAGCTTCGCGCGCACGCTCTCGGGCACTGCCTGCTCGAGCTCCAGCGCATTGCCCTCGGTCCACACGCGCGGCGCCTCGACCGCCTCCTGCAAGCTCATGCCGTGGTCAATCAGGTTGACCAGCGCCTGCATCGCACTCGGGAAGATGCGCTTGCCGCCGGGCAGGCCGAGCGCATAACGCAGCTTGCCATCGTGCAACGCCATCATCGGCGACATCGAGGTGGTGACGCGCTTGCCCGGCGCCAGCGACAGCGCGTGGCCGGGACGCGGATCGAACAGGTTCATGTAGTTGTTGGCGATGGCCCCGAGGCCCGGGATCAGGATCTTCGCGCCGAACAGGTTGTTAATGGTCTGCGTGGTCGCGACCACGTTGCCGAACGAGTCCGCCGCCGTCATGTGCGTGGTGTGCGCGCCTTCGAGCGGCGACACACCGGCGCCCCACGCCTGCGCCCGCCGGATCGATGGCTTGGCGGCGCTCCTCGGCATAGGCCTTTGACGTGAGCCGCTCCACGGGCACGCCAACATAATCGGGATCGCCGCTGGCCGCGGCGCGATCGGCGAACGCGATCTTCAGGACTTCAGCGAGGTAGTGAATGGTCTCGGGTGTTCCGAAGCCGAGACCGCCGAGGTCGTAACCCTCCAGGATGTTCAGCATTTGCGCGATATGCACGCCGGAGGCCGCGGGCGGCGGCGGCCCAAAGATGGCCCAGCCGCGATAATCGGCGCGGATCGGCTGCCGCTCGACGGTCCTGTAATGGGTCAGGTCGGCGCGCCGGATGAAGCCGCCAGCCTCCTCCATGTAGTCGACGAGGATCTCGCCGAGCGGCCCCTCGTAGAGCGCCTTCTCGCCGTGGTCGGCGATGGTGCGCAGCGTCTCGGCATATTCGGCCTGCACCACGCGTTCGCCGACTTTCAAGGGCTCACCGTTCGGCAGGAAGATCGCGGCGATCGGCTTGTCCTTGCGCATCTCGGCCGCGCTCTCGCTGATGCATTCGTGCAGGTAGGGCGTCGCCGCATAGCCGCGCGCGGCGTGCTTGATCGCGGGCTGCATGACATCGGCGAGCGGCATGGTGCCGAACCGGCGCAGCGTCTCGCACCAGGCCTTCAGCGAGCCCGGCACCGCAACCGCCTTCGGGCCGTTGAGATTCTCATTGCCGACGGTGTCGAACACATCATGCGCTGAGCCGGGCTTGGACACGTAGGTGTCTTCGCGCACCGCTAAGGGCACCGTGCTCTGACCGTCGATGAACCGATGGCTGCCGTCGGCGAGGCGAATATGGGCCATGCCGCCGCCGATGATACCGACCATCATCGGCTCGACCACGGTCAGCGTGAACAGCGTCGCGATCGCGGCATCGATGGCGTTGCCACCGGCAGCCAGCATCTCGGCGCCGGCGCTGGAGGCCAGCGGATGGTTGCTGACCACCATGCCGCGGCTCGAAACCGCCGGCATTTTCTGGCATTCAAAGGTGGTTGCCGTCCGGTCCCGCCAATTGGTGCTCATGCCGCTCGTCCCTCTTGTTCGCAGCGGCGAGGACATCATACGTGGGACTACGGGTCCAGTATTGGTACGGATTAGCTGGCATTCCCGATTCCGTCATCATCGCTGGCGTTGATTCGGACATCCGCGATCCCCTTTGGATCGGGCTGGGCACGTCCTGAGCAAGAAGCGCTCAGCATCGAGAAGCGATGCACGTTCGCGTGGCGTATCCAGACCCAAGCACTCCAAAGGAAGCAATTTCCATGCACACGATCGTACTGGCCACCCAAAAGGGTGGCAGCGGCAAGAGCACGCTTGCCATCGGCCTTGCGCTGGCAGCCAGGCATGCCGGCTTCACCGTCCGCCTGATCGAGACCGACCCGCAGGGCACCCTGTCGAGCTGGCAGCGCCGCCGCGGCGATGCGGATCCCGTCGTCGAGCCGATCTATCACGCTGCCGACATCGCGCCGCGCCTGCAGATGCTGGCTGGCAGCGGCCTCCAGCTTGCGATCGTCGATACCGCGGCGGGCCTCAGCGCCGCGACCACCGCCGCGATCCGCCATTGCGATCTCTGCCTGATCCCGGCGCGCCCGAGCGTCGCCGACATCGAGGCCACCGCCTCGACGCTGAGCGTCGCGCGCGCCTGGAAGCGGCCCTTTGGCTTCGTCCTGAACCAGACCCCGATCCGCGGCCAGCGCATCGACAATGCGGCCAACAGGCTTGCCGACGAAGCGGCGCTCGACCTCGCCGACGTGCTCGCACGCCCGCTGATCGTGATGCGCAACGACCACCAGGATTCGCTCGCGGCCGGCCTTGCCGTCAGCGAGTTCGCACCGAACGGCAAGTCGGCGGACGAGATCCGCGGGCTATGGCGCTGGATCGAGACCCGGCTCGAGCTTTCGGCTGCGACCAATCCTCTGATCGACCAGGTCATTCCGGAGGCGGACGGAATGCTGCACGTCGCCGTCACCGAGCTCTCATCGAGCGAGACGACACTGGCGTCCTGAGCGGGGCGATCGCTCGAGACGCCGGCCGGGCGCGCTTCGCTATCCGGTCGCGAAGCACCCAAGCGGCGAAGCAATCCGGCCACCAGCCCGGCCGGATTACTTCGCTTCGTTTCTCGGAAGCTCCATCCATCCCGTCATTGCGAGCGCAGCGAAGCAATCCAGAATCTTTCCGCGGTGACAGTCTGGATTGTCTCGCTGCGCTCGCAATGACGTCCGTGGTGAGCTCGTCACGCTCACGGCCTTTCGGCCGCAAGTCCGATCCTCATTTCTGACATTTCGGACACCAGAAGGTCGAACGGCCGTTCTGGGTGAAACGCTCGACCGTGCCGCCGCAACCGGGCGTCTTGCAGACGCCGCCTTCGCGGTCATAGACCTTGAACGAGTGCTGGAAATAGCCGAGCTCGCCTGAGGTCTGGCGATGATCGCGCAGCGACGAGCCGCCGGCCTTGATCGCATCGTTCAACACGGTGTGGATCGCGCCGACCAGCCGCTTGGCATGATCGCTCGGCTCGCCCTTTTTGGTCGCGAGCGTGGCGGCGATCCGCCGCGGCGACAGATGCGAGCGATGCAGCGCCTCGCAGACATAGATGTTGCCGAGTCCCGCCACCACGCGCTGGTCGAGCAGCGCAGCCTTCAGGCTCGTGGTCTTGCCTGCGCAGGACCGCGCCAGCATCGCAGCATCGAATTCATTGCCGAGCGGCTCGGGGCCGAGTCCGCGCAGCAACGGCTCCTCGTCGAGCGCGTTGCGCGCAATCACTTTCATGTAACCGAAGCGGCGCGGATCGTTGAAGACGACGTCGGCGCCGGAGGACATCCGAAACAGCACGTGGTCGTGCGTGGTGTCCTTGCCGCGCGGATAGTGAAACTCGCCAGGCGCCACGTCGTTGTCGGGCTTGATGACACGGAATGAGCCCGACATGCCCAGATGCATCAGCAGCACATCGCCGGAGACGAGATCGGCCATGAGATATTTTGCGCGGCGGCCGAGCCCGGTGACGACCTGCCCTCGGAGCCGGGCCACGAAATCCGGCTGAAAGGGAAAGCGCAAGTCGGCGCGGCGGGCCTCCGCACTCAAGATCTTGGCACCCTCCATGACGGGCTGGAGGCCGCGGCGGACGGTCTCGACTTCGGGCAATTCAGGCATGGTCAGGCATTCACCTTACGAGGGCAGTGTGATAGCGCCATTGCGGCGGCCGCGCTATGGTCCGCCTCGCGGAGTAGAGTAATGGATCGGCCGGGCGATACCACGCATTTTGGCTTCAGGGACGTCCCGCTAGGGGACAAGCAGACGCTGGTGAACGATGTGTTTCACAGCGTGGCGTCGCGTTACGACCTGATGAACGACCTGATGTCGGGCGGCCTGCATCGGGTCTGGAAAGACATCATGATCAACACGCTCGATCCGCCGAGGGGCGACCGGCCGTTCGCGCTGCTCGACGTCGCCGGCGGCACCGGCGACATTTCCTTCCGCGCCGCCAAGGCGGCGGGCCCCGGCTTCCACGCCACCGTCTGCGACATAAACGCCGACATGCTGGCCGTGGGACGCGAGCGCGCCGCCAAGCAGCATCTGGAGACCCAGATCGACTTCGTCGAAGGCAATGCCGAAGCCCTCGCCTTTGCCGATCGCAACTTCGACGCATATACGATTGCTTTCGGCATCCGCAACGTGCCGCGGATCGATCTCGCCTTGCGCGAGGCCTATCGCGTGCTGAAGCCCGGCAGCCGTTTTCTGTGCCTGGAGTTTTCCACCGTCGAGGTGCCCGGGCTCGACCGGCTCTATGACCTGTTCTCGTTCAAGGTGATCCCGCCGCTCGGCCGCATGGTGACGGGCGACGCCGAGTCCTATCGCTATCTCGTCGAATCGATCCGCAAGTTTCCGAAGCCCAACGCCTTCGCCGACATGATCCGTGATGCCGGCTTCGCCCGGGTGAGCTGGCAAACCTTGTCCGGCGGCATCGTCGCACTGCATTCGGGCTGGCGTTTGTGATCTCTGCCATCCCCCACATTGCGCGCCTGATGCGCGCCGCGTTCGTGTTCGCGCGCGAGGGCGTGTTCGGTTCCGTCGATCCGAGCCTGGTCCCGCCGCCCGGGCAGCTTGCGCTGAAGCTCGCGCGCCTCATCGAGCGGCGCGGCCCCAAGCACGGGCCGCGCGTGTCGCGCGCGTTGACGCGGATGGGCCCGGCCTATCTCAAGCTCGGGCAATTCCTGGCAACGCGCCCCGACGTCGTCGGCGTCAACATCGCGCGCGATCTTGAAAGCCTCCAGGATCGCCTGCCGCCGTTTCGGCAAGAGGACGCCGAGGCCGCCATCGTGACCTCGCTGGAGCGTCCGCTCAAGGATGTGTTCGCAAGCTTCGGTCAGCCGGTCGCGGCCGCCTCGATCGCGCAGGTGCATCGCGGCGAGGTGTTGCGCGACGGTATCCGCAAGCCGGTCGCGATCAAGGTGCTGCGGCCCAATGTGGCCGGGCGCTTCCGCCGCGACCTCTCCGATTTCTTCTTCGTCGCGCACAAGGCCGAAGCCTACTCGGCCGAAGCGCGGCGCTTGCGCCTCGTCGAGGTCATCAACACCATGTCCCGCGCGGTCGCCATGGAGATGGACCTGCGGCTGGAAGCGGCTGCGTTGTCGGAGATGGCGGAGAACACGCGCGACGATCCCGACTTCCGCGTGCCTGCGGTCGACTGGGACCGCACCACGCATAACGTGCTGACGATGGAGTGGATCGACGGCATCGCGCTGAACGATCACGCCCGCTTGCAGGAGGCACAGGTCGACCTGCCCGATCTCGGCCGCAAGATCATCCAGAGCTTCCTGCGTCACGCGCTGCGCGACGGCTTCTTCCACGCCGACATGCATCCAGGCAACCTGTTCCTGGACGATACGGGCCGTCTCGTCGCGGTCGATTTCGGCATCATGGGCCGGCTCGGGCTGAAGGAGCGACGCTTCCTCGCCGAGATCCTGCTCGGCTTCATCACCCGCGACTATCGCCGCGTGGCAGAGGTGCATTTCGAGGCGGGCTATGTGCCCGCGCATCACTCGGTGGAGAATTTCGCGCAGGCGATCCGTGCCATCGGCGAGCCGATCCACAACCGTACCGCCGAGGAAATCTCGATGGCGCGGCTGCTTACGCTGCTGCTCGAGGTCACCGGCCTGTTCGACATGCGCACCCGGCCCGAACTGATTCTGCTGCAGAAAACCATGGTGGTGGTCGAGGGCGTGGCGCGCGGCTTCGATCCCAGGCTCGACATCTGGAAGACCGCCGACCCCGTGGTGCGCGAATGGATCCAGCGCAATCTCGGCCCAATCGGCCGGGTGCAGGGCGCGCTCGCCGGGACCGGCGACCTCGCCCGTGTGCTGGCGAATCTGCCCGACATCGCCGCCCGCTCGGCCAAAGTGCTGGAGCAGCTCGAGACCATGACGCGGGAGGGCCTGCGGCTGTCGCCGGAAAGCATCGCGGCGATGGGCCGCAGCGAGGGCCGCAAGAACCGCTGGCGCACTGTGGCGCTCTGGATCATCGCGGCGACCTTCATCGGCATCCTGATCGCGGTCCGGAATCTATGATTGCACTGCAATCATGTGGGTGATAGCATCGCTATCATTCGGGTGATAGCATCGCTATCATTCCGTGCTGGAGGGCGTCATGGCAAGCCTGACCATCCGCAAGCTCGACGAGAACGTCAAAACCTATTTGCGCCTGCGCTCGGCCAAGAACCGCAGATCGGTCGAGGAAGAGGTCCGGGTTATCCTGCGCGAGCTGATCGAGGGCCGCGAGGAGCCGCTGACGCCATTGGCGGCACCACCCGATGCCGCTCCAGCCCCGGCATCCCAGCGCACCAGCGCGCTTCCCGAGGCCAGCGTCACCCTGATCATCGGCGGCGGGATCGCGGCCTATAAATCGCTCGATCTGATCCGCCGGCTTAAGGAGCGGCGCATCGAGGTCCGGTGCGTGCTCACGAAGGCGGCGCAGCAGTTCGTGACGCCGCTTGCGGTGGGCGCGCTCTCGCATGAGCGCGTCTACACCGACCTGTTCGACCCGCAGAGCGAGTTCGATGCCGGCCATATCCGGCTGGCGCGCGATTGCGATCTGATCGTGGTGGCACCGGCCACGGCCGATCTGATGGCCAAGATGGCAGGCGGCCATGCCGATGATCTTGCCAGCGCCATCCTGCTCGCCACCAACCGGAAGATTCTGCTCGCGCCGGCGATGAATCCGTTGATGTGGAACAACGCGGCGACGCGGCGCAACGTCGCGCAGCTCCAGCGCGACGGCGTGGTGCTGATCGGGCCGAATTCCGGCGAGATGGCCGAAGCCGGCGAAGCCGGCGTCGGCCGCATGTCGGAGGCGATCGAGATCGCATCCGCCGTCGAGCGCATGCTGCGTCCGCCGGTGCCACGCCCGCTCGCCGGCAAGCGCGTGCTGATTACCGCCGGTCCCACGCATGAGCCGATCGATCCGGTGCGCTACATCGCCAACCGCTCCTCCGGCAAGCAGGGCTTTGCCATCGCGGCGGCCGCACAGGCTGCGGGCGCCGAGGTCATTTTGGTGAGCGGCCCGGTCGACCTCGACGATCCCGACGGAGTTGCGGTCAAGCATGTCGAATCGGCGCGGCAGATGCTGGAGCATGTCCAGGCCTCGCTTCCGGTCGACATCGCGATCTTCGCGGCGGCCGTCGCCGACTGGCGGGTTGCCAATGAAGGCGAGCAGAAGCTGAAGAAGACACCGGCAGGCATGCCGCCGCTCCAGCTCGTCGAGAACCCCGACATCCTCGCCACGATTTCGAAACTGACAGACAAGCGCCCGCCGCTCGTCATCGGCTTTGCCGCCGAAACCGAGCATCTCATCGATAACGCCAAGAGCAAGCTCGAGCGCAAGGGCTGCGACTGGATCGTGGCCAACGACGTCTCGCCTGCGACCGGCGTGATGGGAGGCGATCGCAACACCGTTCACCTCATCAGCCGCAAAGACGGCGAGATCGCAGTTGATTCCTGGCCGGTGATGACCAAGGAACAAGTCGCCACCGAATTGATCGCACATGTCGCAAAGAGCGTGGCCGACAAATCCCTGGAGCCCGCGTCTTGAGCACGAAAATCACAGTCGAACTGCAACGCTTGGCCCATGCCGACGGCCTGCCGCTGCCGGCCTATCAGACCCCTGAAGCCGCCGGCCTCGACCTGATGGCGGCGGTTCCCGAGGATGGGCCCCTGACGCTGGCACCCGGCAAACATGCGCTGGTGCCGACGGGACTGGCGATCGCCTTGCCGCCCGGACACGAGGCCCAGGTGCGGCCGCGCTCCGGGCTCGCCGCCAAGCACGGCGTCACCGTGCTGAACTCGCCGGGAACGATCGACGCGGACTATCGCGGCGAGATCAAGGTTATCCTGATCAACCACGGCGACGCGCCCTTCGTGGTCAAACGCGGCGAGCGCATCGCGCAAATGGTGATCGCACCCGTGGTGCAGGCCGCACTGGTTCCTGTCGCTGCGCTGTCGGCGACCGATCGCGGCGCCGGTGGTTTCGGCTCGACCGGCCGCTAACGTACGGCAATTCCAGCCGAACCACCGCAGAATGACATGGGCTGGAACCGCCTGACCGGCATTTTTGTGGGGCCGCCCTTGCGTTCACGATCTGGACTCTTACCGGTCGAGTCACGATGAGGATATTGTCGTTTGATTCGCGTGCGGCGGGGGAAAGTCGTCGCGCGTAAATTCGTGCGGTCTTGGGGCAATTATGTCAGGCGTGATCGTGTCGATGCGTCGGACGCTGTTGTCGTGCACATCGCTGGCGCGCAACGGCCTTATGGGAAGTGCGCTGGCGGCGTTGCTGCCGGCAGCGCCTGCTCAGGCCGCCGACCTCGTCGACGCCCTCTCTACGTTGCTCGACTTCAACCGGCAGGAAGTCGCGGTGCTGACCACCGCGCTGTCTCTGCTCGGCTTCTCGGTCGTGGCCGCGATCCTGTTGATGCGCACGCGCGTGCGCACGGCAAAGAACGAGGCGCGGCTGCGCGCGCGAATCGGCGAACTGCAGCTCCAGGCCGACCGCTTGAGTGCGTTGCTGTTTGCCGAGCCGCAGATCCTGATCTCCTGGCCGGCCGGCGACAGCCGCGCGCAAATCTCGGGCGACATCTCCATGGTGATGCCGCGCGACGCCTCGCCGCAGCGCGTGCTCGCTTTCGGAACCTGGCTGCCGCCAGAACCGGCGCTGTGGATGGACCGTGCGGTCGACGCGCTGCGCGACCATGGCGACGGGTTCCAGCTCACTCTGACCACCGCCAACGGTCACACGCTCGAGGCCATCGGCCGCGCCATCGGCGGCCAGGCCATTGTCAGGATTCGTGAACTGTCGGGCCTGCGACGCGAACTGGCCGAGACCAGCCTGCGCCACAAGGCGCTGCTCGACGAGACCGAGATGCTGCGCGGCTTCGCCGCGGCGGCCCCGTGGCCGATCTGGGCCAAAGCCGAGAACGGCGCGCTGGCCTACGCCAATGCTGCCTATGTGCGCGCGACAGAGGCGACGAGCATCATCGACGCCCAGGCGCGCAAGCTCGAGCTGCTCGACAGCGCCGACCGCACCGCCATGGAGCGGAGCCTGAAGGAGGCCGCTCACTTCGCCTCGCGGCTGCCGATCGTGATCGGCGGTGAGCGCCGCATCTACGACGTGCACGCCGTCAATGTCGGCGGCGGCAGTGTCGGGGTTGCTATAGACGCCAGCGAAGCGGATGCGCTGAGCTCGGCGCTGGTCCGGATGGCGGAAGCGCATCGCCGCACGCTCAATCAGCTCTCCTCGGGCGTTGCCGTGTTCGACGGCCAGCGACGCCTCGCCTTCTACAATGACTCCTATCGGCGCCTGTGGGACCTCGACCGCACGTTCCTCGACAGCAATCCCGACGATTCCAGCGTGCTCGACCAGCTTCGTGCCGCGCGCAAATTGCCGGAGCAGCCGGACTTCCGCGCCTGGAAGGCCAAGCTGCACGAGGCTTATCGCGCGGTCGAAACCGCAAAGGACACCTGGTTCCTGCCTGACGGGCGCGCGCTGTCCGTCGTCACCACGCCGAACCCGGAAGGCGGGGTCACTTATCTGTTCGACGACGTCACCGAGAGCCTCGATCTCGCCCGCCGCTTCGATGGCCTGATCCGCGTCCAGCGCGAGACGCTGGACAGCCTCGCCGAGGGCGTGGCGGTGTTCGGCAGCAACGGCAAGGCGCAGCTATTCAACCCGGCCTTTGCCAGGATGTGGAAGCTGTCGAGCGAGGCGCTGCGCGAGGCGCCGCATATCCAGACGGTCGAAGGCTGGTGCCACCAATTATTCGACGACCCCTTCGTCTGGCGGCAGATCCGCGAGGCCATCACCTCGATCGAGAACCGCCTCGACGTACCGCTGAAGCTGGAGCGAAAGGACGGCAGCGTGCTGGACGGCATGATCCGGCCGCTGCCGGACGGGGCGACCATGCTGACCTTCCAGGACATCACCGACACCGAGAACGTCGAGCGTGCCCTGCGCGAACGCAACGAGGCGCTGGAGGCGGCCGACCAGATGAAGGTGGATTTCGTCCACCACGTCTCCTACGAGCTGCGGGCGCCGCTCACCACCATCATCGGCTTCGCGCATTTCCTCAGCGATCCCTCGACCGGGCCGCTGACGCCGAAACAGGCCGAATATCTCGACTACGTCACCAAATCGACCAACGCGCTGCTCGCGCTGACCAACAACATCCTCGATCTTGCCACCATCGACGCCGGCGCCATGAAGCTGGAGCTCGGCCCGGTGGACGTCAGCAAGACCATTGAGCTAGCCGCCGAAGGCATCCAGGACCGGCTCGCCACCGACCGCATCCGCCTCAAGGTCGAGATCGCGCCCGATATCGGCAGCTTTATCGGCGACGAGAAGCGCGTGGTGCAGGTGCTCTATAACCTGCTCGCCAACGCCGTCGGGTTTTCTCCCCAGGATTCGGCCGTCGGCATCAGCGCGCGACGCACCGAGCGCAGCGTGGTCTTCACTGTGACAGATTCTGGGCCTGGAATACCTGCCGACATGAAGGACAAGGTGTTCAACTGGTTCGAAAGCCGCTCGCAGGGCTCGCGTCACCGCGGCGCCGGGCTGGGGCTGTCACTGGTGCGCTCCTTCGTCGAGCTGCATGGCGGCAAGGTGCGGGTGGATTCGATCGTCGGCAAGGGCACGGTCGTGATCTGCGACTTCCCGACCGACCAGGCGGCGCATCGCGACGCCGCCGAATGACCGCGCCGACCACATTCTCCGTCGCGCTTGCCAACGAGGCGGCCACCGCAAAGCTGATGGCCGATCTCGCGCTGCTGGTTGGTCCGGGCGACCTCATCGCGCTCTACGGCGATCTCGGCGCCGGCAAGACCGCGGCCGCGCGCGCCATGATCCGCTATCTCGCCGACGACGAAGCGCTGGAAGTGCCGAGCCCGACCTTCACACTGGTGCAGAGCTATGAGCTGTCGCCTTTCCCGGTGCTCCATGCCGATCTCTATCGCGTGGAGGACGAGAGCGAGCTCGAGGAAATCGGGCTGTCGCCGCTGCCGGAAGGCACGCTCGTGCTGATCGAGTGGCCGGAGCGCGCGCCCTCGGCGATGCCTGAGGATCGCATCGAGATAGTGCTGACGCACCGGCCGGCGCTGGGCTCGACCGCCCGCGCCGCCGACATCACCGGCTACGGCAAGGGCTCAGCCCAAGTCGCGCGGCTGAAGGCGCTGCGCGAATTCCTCGACGCGTCCGGCTATATCGACGCGACGCGACGGCGGATGGCCGGCGACGCCTCGACCCGCTCCTACGCGCGGCTGCTGCGCGACGACGGAATCGTCATCCTCATGAACTTTCCGCAGCGGCCGGATGGTGCCGCGATCTACAACGGAAAGTCCTATAGCGCTGCGGTGCATCTCGCCGAGAACGTCAAGCCCTTCGTTGCCATCGACGAGGGCCTGCGCGCGCAGGGCATCTCCGCGCCCGCAATCCACCACGCCGACCTCGACCACGGCTTCCTGATCACCGAAGATTTTGGCAGCAAGGGCGTGATCGAAGGCGATCCGCCGCGGCCGATCGTTGAGCGGTACGAAGTCGCGACCGACCTGCTGGCTGTGCTGCATGCCAAGATTCTGCCGGAGACGCTGCCGCTAGCAGGAGATACGACCTACGCCATTCCGGTCTTCGATACCGACGCGCTGCTGATCGAAATCGGATTGATGCCGGAATGGTATCTGCCCGACCGCAACGCTCCGCTCAGTGACGAGGCTCGCGCCGAATTCGTCGCGATGTGGCGCGAGCTGCTGCAGAAGCCGATGGCCGCGCCGAAGACCTGGGTGCTGCGCGACTTCCATTCGCCCAACATGATCTGGCTTGCCGACCGCGACGGCATCGCGCGCGTCGGGGTGATCGATTTCCAGGACACCGTGCTGGGACCGCAGTCCTACGATGTCGTGTCGCTGCTTCAGGACGCCCGGATCGACGTGCCCGAAAGCCTCGAGCTGACGCTGCTGTCGCGCTACATCAAGGCGCGCCGCACCCAGGATACGAGCTTCGATCCCGCCGGCTTCGCCGAACTCTACGCCATCATGTCGGCGCAGCGGAACACGCGCCTGCTCGGCACCTTTGCGCGGCTCAACCGCCGCGACGGCAAGCCGCATTACCTGCGTCACCAGCCGCGGATCTGGACCTACCTGCAGCGCTCGCTGGCCCATCCCGCGCTGGCGCATTTGCGCGACTGGTACCTCGCCAACGTCCCGCCTCCCCAATCCTGACGCGGGGTCCCGATTTACCGGCTGTTAGCCAAGACGCCAGTATTGTGGCGGCGAGGCAGCCGGATAACCACGGGGCTGGAGCAGGATAGATGGCGGTGAAGACGGATCAGCGCGGGAACAACAACCGGGTTGTTTTCGAGCGCGGGATTCCGGCCCACATGATGGGTATCGACGGCACCTGGCGGCGTGACTGCACCATGGAGGACGTCTCCGAGACCGGCGCCAAGCTGACCATCGAGGGCTCCGTCGAAGGCTTGCACCTCAAGGAATTCTTTCTGCTGTTATCGTCCACCGGACTTGCATACCGACGCTGCGAACTTGCTTGGGTGAATGGCGATCAGATCGGCGTCAATTTCCTCAAATTGGGCGACAAGAAGAAAAGGGCACGTTCCACATCCGTCGGCGCGTGACGGCAACACTCGTCGTACAAACGTCACGTCGGGTGATTAAGGCGGTCGATGAACCATACGGTCGGCTACGCTCCGTGATAGGATTGCTGCGACCGCGAATTTCGAGAGTCTGGGAAAGCCAGGAATGTCCGTCAAACCGACGAAAGCCATGGTGCTCGCCGCAGGGCTTGGCCTGCGCATGCGCCCCCTGACGGACAGGATGCCGAAGCCGCTAGTGTCGGTGGCCGGACAGCCCCTGCTCGATCATGTGCTCGACAAGCTCGATCAGGCCGGCGTGGCCGAGGCGGTGGTCAACGTGCACTATTTGCCGGACCAGATCGTCAACCACGTCGCGGGCCGCCAGCATCCGCGCGTGACCATTTCCGACGAACGCGACCAGGTGCTCGGCACCGGCGGCGGCGTGGTCAAGGCGCTGCCGCTGCTCGGTGATGCGCCGTTTTTCCACGTCAATTCCGACACGCTGTGGATCGACGGCGTGCGCTCGAACCTGGCGCGGCTTGCCGAAAACTTCGATCCCGCAAGGATGGACATCCTGCTCTTGATGGCGCCGACCGCCACCAGCATCGGTTACAGCGGCCGCGGCGACTACGGCATGCTGCCCGACGGCGCCCTGCGCAAGCGCAAGGAAAAAGAGGTCGTTCCGTTCGTCTATGCGGGCGCAGCGATCCTGTCGCCGTCGATCTTCGCCGGCGCGCCGAAGGGCGAATTCTCGCTGACGAAAATGTTCGATCGTGCCAACGAGCAGGAGCGGCTGTTCGGACTGCGGCTCGACGGCGTCTGGATGCATGTCGGCACGCCCGACGCCGTGCACGCCGCGGAAGAGGCGTTTCTGGAGAGCGTGGCGTAGGCCACCATCACGGACGTTGTCATGCCCCGCGCAGGCGGGGCATCCAGGTACGCCGCGGCCTCTCCATGGAATCTCCGGCGTCTCTGGAACACTTCATCATCCGCTTTCGCGGATGATGACAGCGGTGAGAAAGGCGCCAGAGTCGCCCATCCTACGAGATGCTGCGAACAACGGGGAACACCTCGCCCGCACGCATGACCATTTGAGGCTCTCTCCCTATATTGGCGCCTGATTCCGAATCAGGCAGCTCATGCGCGTTTTCAGTGTCCCCGTCTCAGTTCCATTCCTGCGCACGGTCGTGTCAGCTCTGCTCGACGGCCGGCTGGTCGAGGGATTCGAGGCGCGGAAGCAGCCGGCGCGGCTTGCGGACGCCACGCTGTACCTGCCGACCCGGCGCGCGATGCGCGTCGTCCGCGAGATCTTCCTCGACGAGATGACGGCTGACGCGGCGGTGCTGCCGCGCATCGTCGCGCTCGGCGATATCGACGAGGATGAGCTCGCCTTCGCCGACGAAGCCGAGCAGTTTTCGGCCGCGGCGCCGCTCGACATTCCGCCGCGACTGGGCGAGCTCGAACGGCGGCTGACGCTGGCGCGGCTGGTCGCGGCCTGGGCCAAGGGCCCGGTGCTGGCTCCGCTGGTGGTCGGAGGTCCGGCTTCGACGCTTGCGCTCGCCGGCGATCTGGCGCGCTTGATCGACGACATGGTGACGCGCGGCGTCGACTGGAGCGCGCTCGACGGACTCGTGCCGGACCAGCTCGACCAATATTGGCAGCACTCGCTCGAATTCCTGCGCATCGCGCGCATCGCCTGGCCAAGTCACCTCGCTGAAATCAACAGGATCGAACCCGCGGCGCGGCGCGATCTTCTGATCGCCGCGGAAGCGAAGCGGCTGACCGCGCATCCGCGCGGGCCCGTAATCGCAGCCGGCTCGACGGGCTCGATGCCGGCCACCGCAAAATTCCTGCATGCCGTCGCTTCGCTGCCGCATGGCGCAGTGGTATTGCCCGGACTCGACACTGATCTCGACGAGGACGCCTGGCGGACCATTGGTGGCGTCCGCGATGCACTCGGCAAGTTCGCTGAGCATCCGGCGTCGAACCATCCGCAATATGCCATGCACGCCTTGTTGCAGCGGTTCGGCATCAAGCGCAGCGATGTCGACATCCTCCGGCCGGCAGCGGAAGGCGGCCGCGATCTCCTGGCATCCGAATCGATGCGGCCATCCGCCAAGACCGAGATCTGGCACGACCGGTTAAAACAGCCCGATGTCGCCGCAAAAATCGCCGCCGGCATGACGAACGTCGCCGTCGTCGAGGCGCCCAACCCCGAGATGGAAGCGCTCGCGATCGCCATCGCGATGCGCGAGGCGCGCCACCTCGGCAAGTCGGCGGCGCTGGTGACGCCGGACCGCGCGCTGGCACGACGGGTGATGGCCGCACTCACCCGGTGGGATCTCGCCTTTGATGATTCCGGCGGCGATGTGCTGATGGAAACCTCCGCCGGCATATTTGCGCGCCTCGCGGCCGAAGCGACCACGAAGGGATTGGAGCCGCCGACGCTGCTGGCGCTGCTCAAGCATCCGCTGTGCCGGCTTGGCCGTGCACCGGGCCAGTGGAAGGCGGCCATCGAGGGCCTGGAGCTTGCGGCGCTGCGCGGGACGCGACCGCCAGCGGGAACGGCGGGCCTAACCCGCGAATTCAACCGCTTTCGCGAGGAGCTCGCAAAGCTGTGGCAGAGCGAGGTCTCGTCGCTGCACCCCGCGGAACTCCGGGCGCGTCTCAAGGCCGAGGATCTCGATCGCATCCAGGCGCTGATCGCGGCCCTGCAAACTGCGTTGGCGCCGATCGAAAGTCTGGTACCAGCAAGGCCGTACGACTTCGCCGAGCTGGCGCATCGGCATCGCGAGATCCTGATCGGGCTGTCGCGCGACGAGCAGGGCATTCCGCTCGCCTTCGAGGAGCGCGACGGTTTCGCGCTCGCCGCCGCCTTCGATGATCTGCTGCGCGGCGGAACGACGAGTGGATTGATGGTGCCTATGCCGGACTATGCGGATGTGTTCCAGACCGCGTTCGGCGACCGCGCGGTACGCCGTCCGGACAAGCCGGGCGCGCGACTCCAGATTTACGGCCCGCTGGAATCGCGCTTGATGCAGGCTGATCGCGTCATCATCGGCGGACTGATCGAGGGCGTCTGGCCGCCGGCGCCACGTATCGATCCCTGGCTGAGCCGGCCGATGCGGCACGAGCTCGGCCTCGATCTTCCGGAGCGGCGCATCGGCCTCTCCGCCCATGACTTTGCGCAGCTACTCGGCGCGGACGAAGTCATCCTCACCCATTCCGCCAAGACCGGTGGCGCGCCGGCGGTGGCCTCGCGCTTCCTGCACCGGCTGGAAGCCGTCGCGGGCGATGCGCACTGGAAGGTCGCGAAACGCGCCGGCGAGAAGTACGTGCAGTTCGCGGGCGCGCTGGACCAACCCGAAATGGTCAAGCCGATCAAGCAGCCGGAGCCGCGGCCGCCGCGCGCCGCGCGGCCGCTCAAACTGTCGGTCACCGCGATCGAAGACTGGCTGCGCGACCCCTACACGATCTACGCCAGACACATTCTGCGGCTCGACGCGCTCGATCCCGTCGACATGCCGCTCTCGGCCGCCGACCGCGGCTCGGCGATCCACGATGCGCTCGGCGAGTTCACCGAAACCTATGCAGCACACCTGCCCGACGACCCCGCCCGCGTGCTGCACGCGATCGGCGAAAAGCATTTTGCGCCGTTGATGGAGCGACCCGAAGCGCGCGCGCTGTGGTGGCCGCGCTTCCAGCGCATCGCGCGCTGGTTCGGCGAATGGGAGACCGCGCGCCGCAATGTGATCGAGGCGATCACCGCGGAGACCCATGGTGAGATCTCGATTCTCCTCGACAATGAACGCAGCTTCCGCCTCTCCGCCCGCGCCGACCGCATCGAGCGGCGGCAAGGCGGCAGCTATGCTATCCTCGACTACAAGACCGGCCAGCCGCCGACCGCAAAGCAGGTCCGCATGGGCCTGTCGCCGCAGCTCACGCTGGAAGCGGCGATCCTGCGGGAGGGCGGCTTCCCCGACATCGACGCGGGCGCCTCGGTGAGCCAACTCGTCTATGTCCGCCTCAGCGGCAACAATCCACCGGGCGAGGAGCGCATCCTCGAGCTCAAGATCAAGCAAAGCGACACGCCGCAGCCACCGGACACCGCGGCCGCCGAGGCGAGGGTGAAGCTCGAGGCGCTGATCCGCGCCTTCGAGGACGAGAACCAGCCCTACACCTCGCTGAACCTGCCGATGTGGACCAACCGCTACGGCGCTTATGACGACCTCGCCCGGATCAAGGAATGGTCGGCGGCCGGCGGATTGGGAATCGAAGAATGGTGAAGGCGCCGCGTCCCATTCCCGACGCGGTGCGCGCGACGCAAGCACGCGCGTCGGACCCGACCGCCTCGGCCTTCGTGTCGGCCAATGCCGGTTCTGGCAAGACACATGTGCTGGTCCAGCGTGTGATCCGCCTGTTGCTGTCGGGCGTGCCGCCGGAAAAGATCCTCTGCATCACCTTCACCAAGGCGGCTGCCGCCAACATGGCCGAGCGCGTGTTCACCACGCTCGGCCATTGGGTGACGCTGGACGATGCCGCGCTCGACGAGGCAATCCGCGCGGCCGGCATCCCCTACCCCAACGCGAAGCTGCGCCGCGAAGCGCGAAAGCTGTTCGCCTGCGCACTGGAGACGCCGGGCGGGCTGAAGGTGCAGACCATCCACGCGCTGTGCACGCGCCTGCTCCAGCAGTTTCCGTTCGAGGCCAATGTGCCGGCGCGCTTCGCCGTGATCGATGAGCGCGACCAGACCGACATGATGGAGCGTGCCAATCTGAAGGTGCTGCTGGAGGCCGCGCGCGATCCGGAGAGCGTCACCGGCCGCGCGCTGCTGACCGCGATGGCGAACGCCGCCGATGTCACCTTCAAGGAGGTCGTGCGCGAAGCCTGTCTCAGCCGCGACCATTTCATGGCCTGGACCGACGAAGCCGGCAGCGCCCAAGCCGCGGCCGCGCAGATGGCGGCGGCGCTCGGCGTCGGTGCCGCCGACCGCATCGAGGACATCGAGCAGGAGATTCTCGATGGTCCGTTCCTGCCGCGATCGCGCTGGGACGACATCGCGTTTGCGCTGGAGGACGGCAGCAAATCCGACAACGATCAAGCCGGCCGTCTTCGCGAGGCAAAGGTATTCTCCGGCAGCACGCAGGTCGACGCCTATCTCGGCGTGTTCCTCACCGACGACAAGTTGCCGCGCAAGGCGGTGTTGACCAAGAAGTTTTGCGATCACAATCCCTCCGTCGCGCGCCTGTTCGAGGCCGAGGCGCAACGCCTTGGCGGGCTGATCGAGAAGCGCCGCGCGGTCACCGTCCGCGATCGCACCGAGGCCCTCTTGCACATCGCGACCGCTGCTGCAGCGAACTACCGGCGCGAGAAGCAGGAGCGCGGGCTGCTCGACTATGACGACCTGATCGACAAGACGCTGGCCATGCTGAACCGCGTCACCTCGGGTTGGGTGCATTACAAGCTCGACCGCGGCGTCGACCATGTGCTGATCGACGAGGCCCAGGACACGAGCCCGCGGCAATGGGACATCGTCGCGCACATTATCTCCGAGTTCACCGCCGGCGAAGGCGCGCGCGAAGGTCTGAACCGCACCATCTTCGCCGTCGGCGACGAGAAGCAGTCGATCTTTTCGTTCCAGGGGGCCGCACCCCACGAATTTGATGCGCGCCGGCGCGAGCTGCACCGCAAGTTCACCGCCGCGGGGCTGAAGTTCGATCCGGTCGCCTTCACCTATTCGTTCCGCTCGGGTGCAACGATCCTCCACTCGGTCGACCACGTCTTCCGCGCGCCGGAGATCTACAAAAGCATCCATGCGCTCGAGATCGGCCATCCCCTGCACAATGCGCTCGCCGATGCAGGTCCGAGCGTGATCGAGCTCTGGGACCTCGCCGAGGCCGACGACCGCCAGGATATCGAAGGCTGGCGCGCGCCGTTCGATGGCGTCTCCGTCACCAGTCCCGAAGTCAAGCTCGCCCGCCGCATCCAGGCCGAGATCAAGCGACTGGTCGAGAGCGGCACGCTGACCGGACACGAAGGCGAACGCCGGCCGCTGCGCTATGGCGATATGCTGATCCTGGTGCGCCGACGCGGCAACGCTTTCGACGCCGTCATCCAGGCATTGAAGCACGCCAATATTCCAGTCGCCGGCGCCGACCGGCTCAAGCTCACCGAGCACATCGCGATCATCGATTTGATGAACCTCGCCGATGCGCTGCTGCTGCCGCAGGACGATCTCGCGCTCGCGGTGGCGCTCAAGAGCCCGCTGTTCGGGCTCGACGAGGACGACCTCTTTACGCTCGCCTGGGAGCGCAAGGGATCGTTGCGCCGCGCACTCGGCGAGCACGCTGCAACACATGACAAGTTCAACGCGGCGCTGCGGCGCTTGGAAGCCTGCGAGGCGCGCGCGCGCGACGAGACGCCGTTCGCCTTCTATGCCTGGCTGCTCGGCGGCGACGGCGGCCGCGCGCGCATCCTGCGGCGGCTCGGCCACGAGGCCAACGACGCGCTCGACGAATTTCTGGAGCTCGCGCTGAACTATGAGCGCAAGGCGCCGGCCTCGCTGCAGGGCTTCATGGCCTGGCTGCGCTCGGCCGATACCGAGGTGAAGCGCGACATGGAGATCTCGCGCGACGAGGTGCGGGTGATGACCGTGCACGGCGCCAAGGGCCTGGAGGCCTCGGTCGTGTTCATGGTCGACACGACGTCCTCGCCCGCGGACACGCAGCGCCTGCGTCTGATCCATGTGCCGCGCGGAAATGGCCGCGAGGTGGTGGTTTGGGCCGGCCGCAAGGCGGATGATCCGGAGCCGGTCGTCGATGCGCGCAAAGCCATGCTCGAGGAGACCGAGGACGAATATCGCCGCCTGCTCTATGTCGCGATGACGCGAGCGGCCGGCCGGCTGATCGTCGGCGGCTGCATGCCCGGCAACATGAAAACGGTCCGCAAGCTGAGTTGGTACGACCTGATCGACACGGGGCTCACCGGCTCCGGCCTGGAGAAGCAAACGGTCGAGACGCCGCTAGGCAAGGTGACCCGCTTCGCCCGGCCTGAAGATGTCGCGGCGCTGGGAACGCCCGCGACCTCGGTGGACCAGGCGATCGCGCTGCCGGCGTGGCTACAGACGCCGGCGCCGCGCGAAATCCTCGACGACGATGCGGTGCGCCCGTCCGGGCAGGCCGCCGACGAAGGCCGCGCGGTTCGGACCGGCGAATCGGTCCAGTCCCGTGCGCTGGCGCTGCAGCGCGGCACGCTGGTGCACCGTCTCTTGCAATCCCTCCCCGACATCGCCACTGAGCGCCGGCGCGAAGCCGCGCTTGGCTTCATGACACGGAACGCGGCGGATTGGACGGAGGCTGACCGCGCCGCACTGGCCGACAAGGTGCTCGCCTTGATTGCCGAGCCGCGCTTCGCACCGGTCTTTGCCGCCGGCAGCCGGGCGGAGGTGGCCATCGCCGGCCGGCTGGAGCGGCCCGGCCGGCCGCCGGCGCTGGTGTCCGGGCAAATCGACCGGCTTGTCGTCGGCCCGAACGAGGTTCTGATCGTCGATTTCAAGACCAATCAAGCGGCGCCCAAGAGCGCCGCTGAGGCGCCGGCGGCCTATGTCCGGCAGCTCGCGCTGTACCGGGCGGTGCTCGCCCGGCTTTATCCCCAGACGCCGATCCGTGCCGTCCTGCTCTGGACCGAGGCTCTTGAATACATGGAGATTTCAGCCCCCGCGCTGGACGCGGCGCTGGCATCCCTTCATGTCGGCGTGAGCATCCTTGACCCGGCAAGGGGCCGTTCATAGGTTGACGCCATGATCCCGGGCGCGATTCCACGTCGCGCCGATTCTCTTTCAACCGAGTGAGGTACTCCAATGGCCGTTAGCAAGGTTTCCGACGCCGATTTCGAAGCCGAGGTGCTCAAGGCGAACGGCCCTGTGGTCGTCGATTTCTGGGCCGAATGGTGCGGCCCCTGTCGCATGATCGCCCCCGCGCTCGACGAGATCGCCGGCGCGATGGGCGACAAGGTCAAGATCGTCAAGCTCAACGTCGACGAGAGCCCGAAGACCGCGTCGAAGTACGGCGTGATGTCGATTCCGACCCTGATGATCTTCAAGGGCGGCGAGATGGCCTCCCGCCAGGTCGGCGCGGCGCCGAAGGCGAAGCTGCAGCAGTGGATCACCTCCGCGGTCTGATCGTTTCGCGAGATACGATTATTTTCGAGAACGGCCGGCGAAATGCCGGCCGTTTGCGTTGAAGGGGCATGTCCTGCGCTGACGCGTTGATTCACGAGTCTCGCCCTTGCCCGCCACTCCCGCAAAACGCGTGCGAAAATCCAACCCCCTGGTTGCGATGGAGGCGCGGTCGGTCGATGCAATCCCGCGCGGCAAGGAATGGCAGTACGAACCCAAATGGGACGGCTTTCGCTGCCTGCTCTCGCGTGATGGCAGCCACGTCGATCTCCGCTCGAAATCCGGCGAGGATCTCGCGCGCTATCTTCCTGAAATTGTCGCCGCCGCTCTGGCGCTCAAGCCGCGGCGTTTCACGCTGGACGGCGAGATCGTCGTGCCGCAAGGCAAGGCCTTCTCCTTTGACGCGCTGCTGCAACGCATTCATCCCGCTGCAAGCCGCGTGAAAAAACTCTCACAGGAAACGCCGGCGCTTTATCTGACCTTCGACCTGCTCGCGACGGCCGGGCAGAAGCAGCTTGCCGAGAAGCCGCTGAGCGAACGAAGGCCGGCGCTGGAAGCTTTTGCGAAAGCCAACCTCCAAAGCAGCCCAGTCTTCCGCCTGTCGTCGACCACGACGAGCTATGCTACGGCCAAAAAGTGGCTGGCGCAGTCAGGCGGCGGCTCGGACGGCATCATCGCCAAGCGCATCGATCTGCCCTATCAGGCCGGCAATCGCGATGGCATGCAGAAGATCAAGAAATCCCGCAGCGCCGATTGCGTGGTCGGCGGCTTCCGCTATGCGACCAGCAGGATTGCGAACCGGAGAGTGGTCGGCTCGCTGCTGCTCGGGCTCTATGACGACAAGGGTCTCCTGAACCATGTCGGTTTCACCTCGGCGATCAAGGCGGAGGAGAAGCCGGCACTGACCGACCGTTTGGAGGCGCTGATCGCAAAACCCGGCTTCACCGGCAACGCGCCGGGCGGCCCGAGCCGATGGTCGACCGAACGTTCGGCGAAATGGTGCCCGCTCAAGCCGAAGCTCGTGATCGAGGTCTGCTACGATCATTTCAGCGGCGAGCGCTTCCGCCACGGCACCTCAATTCTGCGCTGGCGTCCCGACAAGGCGCCGCGGCAATGCACCTTCGAGCAGCTCAAGCAGAAGGTTGCCAATCCGATGAAGATGCTTGAGTGAAATTCGCGCTTACGCAGGAGGCGTGCCGTTGATCCCGAGCACATGGCCAGCCAGATAGAGCGAGCCGGTGATCAGGATGCGCGGCGGCACCTCGTAGGCGAGGATGGACAGCGCGCGTAGGGCGGCTTCGATGCCGGGAGCGATCTCGACGCGCATGCCGAAGCTGCGCGCGGCATCCGCGAGGCGGTCGACCGGCATGGCATTTTCGGTGTCCGGGATCGGCACCGCTATGATGTGACGGGTGAGGCCGGCAAAGTTGGCAAGGAAGCCTCGCGCGTCCTTGTTGGCCATCATGCCGGCGATGACGACGAGCGGCCGCGACACCCGCTCCTCGAGGTCGCCGAGCGCGGCCGCCGCGACGCGGCCGCCCTCGGCGTTGTGTCCGCCATCGAGCCAGATCTCGGAGCCCTGGGGTCCCCAGCCGAGCAGCTCGCCCGAAGTGATGCGCTGCATCCGCGCCGGCCATTCGGCGCCGACGATGCCGGCTTCGAACGCCGCATGATTGATCTTGAACGCGTTCGTCGCACGCAGCGTCGCGATCGCAAGGCCGGCGTTGTCGAACTGGTGGCGGCCGAACAGGCGCGGCGCCGCCAGATCCATCAGGCCGCGATCGTCGGAATAGACCAGCCGCCCGTGCTCGACATTGACGTGCCAGCTCTCGCCTGCAGCGAACAGCGGCGCGCGCATGCGCCTGGCCTGGGCCTCGATCACGGCCATCGCCTCCGGCGCCTGCTCGGCACAAACCACGGGCACGCCGCGTTTGATGATGGCGGCCTTCTCCGCGGCGATCGACGCCAACGTTTCGCCGAGGAAATCCGTGTGATCCATGCTGATCGGCGTGATGACGCACGCGAGCGGTGCATCGACGACATTGGTCGAATCGAGCCGGCCACCGAGACCAACTTCGAGCAGCACCACATCGGCCGGATTTTGCGCGAACAGATGGAACGCCGCGGCGGTCTTCAGCTCGAACACGGTCGCAGGCTCGCCTTCATTGACGCGCTCGACCTCCTGGAGCGCGTCACGCAATTCGTCGTCGCCAACGAGCACACCGCCGCCGATACGGCCAAGCCGAAAGCATTCGTTGATGCGCACGAGATAGGGCGAGGTATAGGCGTGAACGCGCAGGCTAGCCGCCTCCAGCGTCGCCCGCAGATACGCGAGCGTCGAGCCCTTGCCGTTGGTGCCGGCAATATGGATCACCGGCGGCAGCTTGCGCTCGGGATGGCCGAGCCGGTCGAGCAGACGGTGCATCCGCTCGAGCCCGAGATCGATGCGCTTTTGATGCAGGGCCGATAGCCGCCCGATCAGGTCGTCGAGCGACGGCTTTGCACTGGGTACAGAGGCGTTCACGCGTGCGGCGCGGCCGGCGCCACCTCGGGGGCCGATACGATCTGGGCCGGGCTGGCCACCGGCTGCGTCGGCTTCGATGCGCCCTCAAGCGCCGGCGACTTGGTCAGCAGGCGGCAGAGCCGCGCCAGGGTCGGACGGAGATCATGGCGATGCACGACCATGTCGACCATGCCATGTTCCTTCAGGTATTCGGCGCGCTGAAAGCCCTCGGGGAGTTTTTCGCGGATGGTCTGCTCGATGACGCGCGCCCCGGCGAAGCCGATCAGCGCGCCGGGCTCGGCAATCTGCACGTCGCCGAGCATCGCATAGGACGCCGTAACGCCGCCGGTGGTCGGGTTGGTCAGGACGACGATGTAGGGCTGCTTTGCCTCGCGCAGCATCTGCACCGCCACCGTCGTGCGCGGCATCTGCATCAGCGACAAGATGCCTTCCTGCATGCGCGCGCCGCCGCTCGCGGCGAATACGATGAAGGGCGACTTCTTCTCGACCGCGAGCTCGAGCCCGCGCACGATGGCTTCGCCTGCGGCCATGCCGAGCGAGCCGCCCATGAAATCGAAATCCTGCACGGCGACGACGACGGCGGCGCCCTCGAGCTTGCCGTACCCGACCTTGATCGCATCGTTCAAATTGGTGCGCGCGCGGGCATCCTTGATGCGGTCGACGTATTTCTTCTCGTCGCGGAACTTGAGCGGATCAGGGGTGACTTCGGGCAGCGCGACGTCGAACCAGGTCTCGTTGTCGAAGATCGATTTCAGACGCGCCACCGCGCCCATGCGCATGTGGTAGTTCGAGCCGGGGATGACGAACTGGTTGGCCTCGACGTCCTTGTAGAACACGAGCTGCCCGGAATCCGGACACTTGATCCACAGGTTCTCCGGCGTCTCCCGCCGCAGCATGTTGCGGATCTTCGGCCGGACCACATTGGTAAGCCAGTTCATGGTTTGCTCCGATTAGCGATCCCGCGCCGGGATCGCCTGAAGGGATATATGGCCGCCGGAACTTGGCCCGGCAAGCCGCCGTGTCGTCCGCCTTGGCAGCGGAATTATGGCCTACTCCGCGGCCTGCTGTGCGCCCCTGACACCCTGGGCCAGGGATGCCGTCAGCGCGGCCACGGCGCTAACGGTTTTGCCAGTCGCCCGTCCCTCGGCGTCGAGGCTGTTTTTGAGCGCATCGACCAGCGCGGTGCCGACCACCGCGCCGCTGGCATGCGAGGCGATGGCGCGGGCGGCCTCCGGCGTGCGGATGCCGAAGCCGACACAGACCGGCAGCTTGGTGTGCCGCTTGATCCGCGCGACGGCCTCGCTGACAGCCGTGCTGTCGGCAGCCGCCGCACCCGTGATGCCGGTGATCGAGACGTAGTAGACGAAGCCCGAGGTGTTGGCGAGCACGGCCGGCAGGCGCTTGTCGTCGGTCGTCGGTGTCGCCAGGCGAATGAAGTTGAGGCCGGCCTTCATCGCTGGCAGGCAGAGCTCGTCGTCTTCCTCCGGCGGCAGGTCGACGATGATGAGGCCGTCGATGCCGGCGGTCTTGGCGTCAGTGAGGAACTTGTCGACGCCGTAGATGTAGATCGGGTTATAGTAACCCATCAGCACGATCGGCGTCGCATTGTCGTCCTTGCGGAAGCCGCGCACCAGCTCGAGCGTCTTCTTCAGCGTCATGCCGGCCTTCAGCGCGCGCAGGCCCGCGGCCTGGATCGACGGCCCGTCGGCCATCGGATCGGTGAAGGGCATGCCGATCTCGATCACGTCGGCGCCCGCCTTCGGCAGCGCCTTGATGATCTCGAGCGAGGTCGCCGGATCGGGATCGCCGGCCATCAGGAAGGTGACGAAGGCCGAGCGGCCCGCTTTCTTCAGCTCGGCAAAACGGGTGTCGATACGCGTGCTCACTTGGTCTGGCCCTTCAGGATGTCGCCGACCTGCGGCACGTCTTTGTCGCCACGTCCGGAGAGGTTGACGACCATCAGGTGATCTTTCGGCCGCTTCGGCGCGAGCTCCATCACCTTGGCGATGGCGTGCGCGGGTTCGAGCGCCGGGATGATGCCTTCGAGGCGCGACAGAAGCTGGAAGGCGGCGAGCGCCTCATCATCGGTCGCGGAGAGATAGTTGACGCGGCCGATCTCGTGCAGCCAGGAATGTTCGGGGCCGATGCCGGGATAGTCGAGACCGGCGGAGATCGAATGCGCGTCCTGGATCTGGCCATCCTCGTCCATCAGGAGATAGGTGCGGTTGCCGTGCAGCACGCCGGGACGGCCACCGGCGATCGAGGCCGCATGCAGTTGCGTGAGCCCGTGGCCCGCAGCTTCGACGCCAAAAATCTCGACGCTGGCGTCATCGAGGAAGGGATGGAACAGGCCCATGGCATTCGAGCCGCCGCCGATGCAGGCCACCAGCGAGTCCGGCAGGCGGCCCTCGACCTCCTGCATCTGGACCTTGGTCTCGTTGCCGATCACCGACTGGAAGTCGCGCACCAGCGTCGGATAGGGGTGCGGCCCCGCGACCGTACCGATGCAGTAGAACGTGTTGTGGACGTTGGTGACCCAGTCGCGCAGCGCCTCGTTCATGGCGTCCTTCAGCGTGCGCGTGCCCGATTGCACCGGGAACACTTTTGCGCCCAGCATCTCCATGCGGATGACGTTGGGCTGCTGCCGCTCGACGTCGACGGCTCCCATATAGACCACGCATTCGAGCCCGAAGCGCGCGCAGAGCGTGGCAGTGGCGACGCCGTGCTGGCCGGCGCCGGTCTCGGCGATGATGCGCTTCTTGCCCATGCGCCGCGCCAGCATGATCTGGCCGAGCACGTTGTTCACCTTGTGCGAGCCGGTGTGGTTGAGCTCCTCGCGCTTGAGGTAGATCTTGGCGCCGCCGAGATGCTCGGTGAGGCGCTCGGCGAAATAGAGCGGTGAGGGCCGGCCGACATAGTGCTTGAGGTAGCCGTTCATCTCGGCCTGAAAGGCCGGGTCAGACTTGGCCTCGCTGTAGGCCTTCTCCAGATCGAGGATCAGCGGCATCAGGGTTTCGGCGACGAACCGTCCGCCGAAGATGCCGAAATGGCCGCGCTCATCGGGGCCGCTGCGATAGGAATTTGGCCTAGCGATATTCTTGGCAATACTCATCGAACGCTCAACTCTTGGCTAGCGCGCGCCGCGCGAATGAAGGCCTCGATCAGCTCCGGATCCTTGACGCCGGGGGCGCTCTCGACGCCGGAGGAAACATCGACGCCGCCGGCGCGGGTGATGCGCAGGGCGTCCGCGACGTTCTGGGCATGCAGGCCGCCCGAGACCATGTAAGGCAGCGCGAGCTGGAGGTTTTCAAGTAGATGCCAGTCGAAGGACGCACCCAGTCCGCCCGGCCGCGTGGCATCCTTCGGCGCGCGCGCATCGAACAGGATACGATCCGCAACCGCGGCGTAGCCGGCCAGCGCCGCGAGATCCGCGGATGTCTCGACGGGAACGGCTTTCATCACCGGGCGGCCGAACCGCTGCTTGATGTCGCGCAGTCGCGCGACGCTCTCCTTGCCGTGGAGCTGGAGAATGTCAGGAGACAGCGCGTCCATGATGTTGTCGAGCGTCGCGTCATCGGCATCGACCGTAAGCGCCACCTTCAGCGCACGCTGCTTCACCTGCCGGCCGAGCTCGCGCCCCAATTCCAGCGAGAGGTGCCGCGGCGACGGCGGGAAGAACACGAACCCCACCATGTCGGCGCCCGCGTCGAGCGCCGTTTGAAGCGTCTCGCGCGTAGACAGGCCGCAGATCTTGACGAGCAGGGACATGGTCTCAAAGCAAATCGAGGCCGCGCATCCGCGGCCGGAAAACGGGGTTTTCGGTTGCGGCCGCTTCTACAACGTCGCGCGCTGCTTGTCTCGCCCGATGGGGCCATAGAGGCCGGCCCCGGAGGGGATCGGAAGGCGCTGCGGATCTTTACCCCGATCTTGCCGCGCCGCGGCGGCCTGGGCCCGCAGATCGGCCAGTTCGGCCCTGGCGGACCGCGCCTCAGCCTCGTTCCGGCGCGCCGCACGCCGCCAGCGCCCCTGGCCGAGCCAAACCGCGCAACCGCCCGCCAGCACACCCAGCACAGCGACGACGATCAGGAGCAGGAACAGCGGCAGTGTGACCGACAATGACGGGTCGGCCGAAATGAAGGGATCGAAGGAGACCGTGACGAAGTGCCGGTTGGCGACGGCGAAGTCGACCAGGATCAGGCCCAGCGGAATCACGATCAGCGCGGTCAGGAATTTTCGCATCACGCTTCGCTTGCCTTGAATCAAGAGCCCGGCCGCATCGCTGCGACCGCTGAAAACCCTGACGCCGGCCTCAGTCTGCCGCGCCAGGATCCGGACTGTCGCGGTTCAGCCGCTCGCGCATTTCCTTGCCGGTCTTGAAGAACGGAACGCTCTTCTGATCGACGGGCACATGGGCGCCGGTGCGTGGATTGCGGCCGGCGCGTGCCGGTCGATGTTTCACCGAGAATGCGCCGAAACCGCGCAGCTCGACGCGATCACCGCGCGCAAGGGCCGCGACGATCTCCTCGAGAATCGCATTCACAATGTTCTCGACATCCCGCTGGTAAAGATGCGGGTTGTGCTCGGCGATACGCTGAACAAGTTCGGATTTGATCATCGAGAGATAGGACCCGGGAGCGTGCGGACAACCATTTCCGTGAAAATACGTTGAACTGTCAAGACGCTAAATGAAGTTTGACGGACGTGAAAGTGCGTGACAAATGCCAAAAAAGCGGGCTGCCACGGCACTCGCGGAGCGGGTACATCCCAGAGAACACGCCTGGTTCCCGTCAATTCGACGCCGCCGGCTGCCAAAGGGCCAGCATTCCATCCATTCCGAACCGATCGACCGCCTGGACAACGCCAGTTTGCCCGATCTGGTGCGCAATCGAGCTGAATCCGAGGGCTTCGAGCGTGACAGCCGCCGTCGCCTTGAAGATCGACAGATCGCCAAAGCGCGGCTGCAGCTTATAGTCGCGGACCGGAAGGCCCTTCTTGACGCCCTTCTGCTCGACGAGCCAGTCCACGGCGGTCTTTTCGTCGCCGAGCTGATCGATGAGCTTGAGATCGATCGCCTGCCGACCGGTGAAGACCCGGCCATCGGCGACTTTCTCGAGTTGCGTGTCGTCCATGCCACGCCGTTCCTTCACCAATCCCCTAAACCAGGCGTAGGAGTCCTTCACCAGCGCATCGAGCGCGGCGCGCGCCTCGGGGCTGGTCGGCTCGAAGCCGTTGGGTGCGGCCTTCAACGGCGAGGATTTTACCTCCTCCACCTTGACGCCAAGGGTCTTCAACAGCTCGGCGACATTCGGATACTGGAACAGCACGCCGATCGATCCGACCAACGAGCTCTGCTGGGCAACGATGTGATCGCTCGCGATCGCCGTGATGTAGCCCCCGGAGGCCGCAAGGCCTTCGACCACCACAACCAGCGGCTTCTTGGCTTTCAGTCGCGTCAGGGCATCATAGAGCTGCTCGGAGCCGGCAGTGGTGCCGCCCGGCGAGTTGACATGCACAATGACGGCCGCGGCCTGCGAGTTCTCCAGCCGCTCGAGTGCGCGCGTGCGCTCGGAATCGCTGCGGATGAGACCATCGATCTGCACCCGCGCAATCGAGCCTGCGGATGCGAAGGTGCCACGCGCGCCGGGCGTCGCAATCAGCGCAAAGCCCGCAATCGACGCGATCGCGATCAGCGCGGCCAGGACGCGCCAGAACGTCAGCTTGCGGCGGATCCTGCGGCGATCGACGATGATGTCCGAATCGAGCGACATCGAAAAATCTCCAAATAAAGGTCAGGCGCGTTGTGCCGTCACAGCGTGACCATTTCATTATCTGGATACATCAATTGCGGCGCAATTTGAAGAAATGAAGGCTTGTCCCGGCGCAGACCAGGACCTGTCACACGCACTGTGTCGTCCCCGCGAAGGCCGGGACCCATACCCACAGGATGCAGTTGTGGCGCGAGATACTGGTTAGCAATGTTCGTCAAACCACTCCCTGGGGTTATGGGTCCCGGCCTTCGCCGGGACGACAGGTGATTAGACGCAAACAAAAAAGCCCCGGCGGATCGCCGGGGCTTTGATGCATGCGTAAGCGGTAGTCGGCTTACTTGTTCTCGCCGCGGTTCTTGAGCGCGGTGCCGAGGATGTCGCCGAGCGTCGCCCCCGAATCGGAGGAGCCGTACTGTGCGATGGCTTCCTTTTCTTCGGCGACTTCGAGCGCCTTGATCGACACCTGGACCTTGCGGGCCTTCTTGTCGAACTGGATCACGCGGGCATCGACCTTCTCGCCGACGGCGAAGCGTTCGGCGCGCTGGTCGTTGCGGTCACGGGCGAGCTCCGAGCGCTTGATGAAGGTGGTGAAGTCGGTACCGGCGATCTTCACCTCGATGCCGCTCTCCTTCACTTCGAGCACTTCGCAGGTCACGACCGCGCCCTTCTTGACATCGCCCGGCTCAGCGAACGGGTCGCCTTCGAGCTGCTTGATGCCGAGCGAGATACGCTCCTTCTCGACGTCCACATCGAGCACCACGGCCTTCACCATGTCGCCCTTCTTGTAGTTGTCGATCACCTGCTCGCCCGGAAGCTTCCAGTCGAGGTCGGAGAGATGGACCATGCCGTCGACGTCGCCCTCGAGACCGAGGAACAGACCGAACTCGGTCTTGTTCTTGACCTCGCCCTCGACCACCGAACCGGTCGGGTGACCTTCCACGAAGACCTCCCATGGGTTGCGCATGGTCTGCTTGAGGCCGAGCGAGATGCGGCGCTTGACGGAATCGACTTCCAGCACCTGCACTTCGACTTCCTGCGAGGTCGAAACGATCTTGCCGGGGTGCATGTTCTTCTTGGTCCACGACATCTCGGAGACGTGGATCAGGCCTTCGATGCCCGGCTCGAGCTCGACGAAAGCACCGTAGTCGGTGATGTTGGTGACGCGGCCGGTGAAGCGGGCACCCAGCGGGTACTTGGCTTCGATGCCCTGCCACGGATCGTCCAGGAGCTGCTTCATGCCCAGCGAGATGCGGTGCGTCTCGTGGTTGATCTTGATGATCTTGACCTTCACGGTCTGGCCGATCGAGAGCACCTCGGTCGGGTGGTTGACGCGACGCCAGGCGATATCTGTGACGTGCAGCAGGCCGTCGATGCCGCCGAGATCAACGAACGCACCGTAATCGGTGATGTTCTTGACCACGCCGTCGATGACCTGACCCTCTTCGAGGTTCTGCACCAGCTCCTGGCGCTGCTCGGCGCGAGTCTCTTCCAGCACCGTGCGGCGGGAGACGACGATGTTGCCGCGGCGGCGGTCCATCTTGAGGATCTGGAACGGCTGCGCGTTGTTCATCAACGGCGCGACGTCGCGGATCGGACGGATGTCGACCTGCGAGCGCGGCAGGAACGCCACGGCGCCGTCGAGGTCGACGGTGAAGCCGCCCTTGACCTGGTTGAAGATGACGCCCGTGACCTTTTCGTTGTTCTGGAACGCCTTCTCCAGCTTGCCCCAGCTCTCTTCGCGGCGCGCCTTGTCGCGCGACAGCACGGCTTCACCGAGGGCGTTTTCGATGCGATCGAGGAACACTTCCACCTCGTCGCCGACCTTGAGATCGCTTTCACGGCCTGGGCCCGAAAATTCGCGCAGCGCGACGCGGCCCTCGGTCTTCAGGCCGACATCGATGACGGCCATGTCCTTTTCAATTGCAACCACCTTGCCCTTGACGACGGAGCTTTCCTGCAAATTGCCGCCGGCAAAGGACTCGTCGAGCATCGCGGCGAAATCATCGCGCGAGGGGCTATAGGTATCAGCAGAAATCGAAGCCATTTGTTCTCCAGTTGCGGACGTCTCGCCGGCCAGCGGGTTTAAGGGCGTATCGTGCGTGCAGTGTCGGAAGGTCCGCAAAACCTTCAAGCGACCGCTCGTCGCCTCGGACATTCACCGAGAACAGCAAGAGCGGGCCGGCCAGGCCTGCACGTTCGATACGTGGAAAATCTTGATCCGGAGCCTGGATGTCGGTCCCAAACAGGGAACCGAGACATCGACCTCAAAGAGCGGGAGCGGGCGCTTCCTCCAATGACGGCCGCGGCTTAACCCCGCGGACGGCCCGCTCGGACGGCCTCGATAATGTCGATGGCGGCCCGGACGCCGCCTTCTATATCGAGTTGGGAGTTGTCTAGCAAGTAAGCATCCGGAGCCGGCCTTAAAGGCGCAATGGGGCGGTTCTTGTCGCGCTCGTCGCGCTGGATGATGTCGGCCAGCACCGCGGCCTCATCCGCCTCCTCGCCCCGTGCCTTCGCCTCCATGGTGCGGCGGCGGGCGCGGACCTTGGGGTCGGCGACGACGAAAATCTTCACATCGGCGTCCGGGCAGATCACCGTTCCGATGTCGCGGCCGTCAAGCACAGCACCCGGCGGATCGGCGGCAAATTGCCGCTGGAAGTTGACCAAGACCTCGCGGACCCTGGGGATAGCGGAGACGACGGACGCGCCCTCGCCAACCTTCTGGGTCTTCAGGACGGGATTGCCGAAATTCTCGGGATCGAGCTCCAGGGCGGCGGCAACTGCGGCCGCCTCGTCGCGAAGGTCATGGCCTGACTGCATCAGGGCATAGGCAACCGCGCGATAAATCACGCCGGTATCGAGGTGACGATAGCCGTAATGGTGGGCGAGGCGCTTGCCGAGCGTGCCCTTGCCCGAGGCCGCGGGTCCGTCGATGGCGATAATCATGAAAACTCCGCGCCAATCGAACGCATCATCGGAATGAAATCCGGGAAGCTGGTGGCAATGAAGGCGGTGTCATCGACCTTCACCGGTTGGTCTGAAGCGCAGCCCATCACCAGCGCCGACATCGCGATGCGATGGTCCATATGGGTGGCGACGAGGCCGCCGCCAGGGACATGGCCGCGGCCCTCGACGACCAGATCGTCGCCGGAAATCTCGACCTTCACGCCGTTGACGCGCAGCATGTCGGCCGTGGCCGCCAGACGGTCGGATTCCTTGACGCGCAGCTCGTGCAGGCCGCGCATAATCGTGGTGCCCTCGGCGAAGGATGCCGCCACCGCGAGCACCAGATATTCGTCGATCATCGAAGGCGCGCGCTCCGGCGGCACCTCGACGCCGCGCAGCTTCGATGCGCGCACGCGCAAGCGCGCCATCGGCTCACCGGCATCGCCCCGCACCTCGCTCTCCTCGATCGAAGCGCCCATTTCGCGCAGCGTCGTGAAGAGACCGGTGCGCAGCGGATTGGTCATGACGTCGGTCAGGATGAGATCGGACCCATCGGCGATCAGCGCAGCAACAATCGGAAAAGCGGCCGAGGACGGATCGGCGGGCACCACGACCTCGGCACCGTGCAGCTCGGGTTGCCCGACGAGGGTGATGCGGCGGCCATGCGTGCCTTCGACCGCCGAAGTGATGTCGGCACCGAAATGCTTCAGCATCAGTTCGGTATGGTCGCGGCTCGCCTCGGTCTCGATCACGGTCGTCGTGCCGGGCGCGGCCAGGCCTGCCAGCAGCACGGCCGATTTGATCTGCGCGGAGGCGACGGGGGTCCGGTAGGTGATCGGCAGGGGATCGCGCGCGCCCTGGATCGTCAATGGCAGACGTCCGCCCTCACCGCCGGAGATGACCTTGGCACCCATCTTTTCGAGCGGATCCAGGATCCGGCGCATGGGACGGCTGCGGAGCGAGGCGTCGCCGTCGAACACCGCGGAAATCGGACATCCGGCCACCGCGCCCATCACCAGCCGGCATCCGGTGCCGGAGTTCCCGAAATCGAGGGGCGCCTTGGGCTGGGCGAAGCCGGCGACGCCGACTCCATGCACCTTCCAGGCAAAATCGCCGGTGCGCTCGACCTTGGCGCCGAGGGCCTGCATGGATTTGGCGGTGTTGAGGACGTCTTCCCCCTCCAAGAGGCCGGAAATCCGGGTTTCGCCGACCGCGAGTGCGCCCAGGATCAGGGCACGATGGGAGATCGACTTGTCCCCGGGCACCCGTAGTTTCCCGGTCAGGGCGCCGCTGGCGCGAGACTGGAGCGGCCTCGGTTGGTCGGAATGGGTCAAGATTGTGTCCTTGGATGTGCCCCTCGGGGGACAGGGGCGCAGGTACCACATGGCCCGCGCCCCGTCACGGGCATGTCTTTCTTCCGTAATGCGCTATTGACAGCGGGCCGCCAACTAGCCAAGTGAAGCACCGCTTTTCAGACATTCCCAGGATTCCTGCCGTGGCCAAGTCCGAACTCGGAACCAAACGCATTTGCCCGACCACGGGCAAGAAGTTCTATGACCTCAACAAGAATCCGGTGATCTCGCCCTATACTGGCGAGGTGGTGCCGATTGCCCCGGTCGCGCCGGTGCGTGCGACCCGCGGCGCCGAAGCGCGCAGCATGGCCCAGGACACCACGCCGGAGCCGGCGGAGACCGAAGAGATGGTCTCGCTCGAGGAGGCCGATGCCGAGGAGAACACCGGCAAGGTCAAGGCCGTCGTGCCCGAATCGGAGGACGATATCGAGGTCGATGAGACCCTTGACGACGACGATGACGACGATTCGACCTTCATCGCCGACGAGGAAGAGGGCGATGAGGACGTGACCGACATCATTGGTGATGTCGGAGGTGATGAAGAGACTTGAGATAATTCCAGAACTGTGGTTCTGGGTCTCTCCCGACGCGTCGCCCAAGGCGCGTCGGATGGTTAAGGGGCCATAGCTCAGCTGGGAGAGCGCTTGCATGGCATGCAAGAGGTCGGCGGTTCGATCCCGCCTGGCTCCACCAGCCTTCGCTCGCTTCGCGAGCTTCGGCTGGGCAAGCCAGTTCCGCTCCATCATAGCGAAGCTAGCGAAGGCTGCCGCGGCGTAGCCCGAAGGGCGAAGCCGGGCTCTGACGAAACTCCCTACTCCCCGATCACCGCATTGAGCCTGTCGCGCAGGGCGACGATCTCGTTCTTCATGCCGGTCAGCGCTGACACCGAGCAGTCGGACGCAGCGAGGATCGACTGCGGGACGCTGCGCGCCTTGTCCTTCAACGCGTGCCCCTGCGGCGTCAGGGCAATCAGCACCTGACGTTCATCCTCGCTCGAGCGCGTACGCCGGACCAGATGGGCCGCCTCGAGCCGCTTCAGGAGCGGCGTCAGGGTGCCGGAATCCAAGAACAGCTTCTCGCCGATGTCCTTCACCGGCACGTCGTCCTGCTCCCACAGCACCAACATCACCAGATACTGCGGGTAGGTCAGGCCGAGTCGGTCGAGCAGCGGCTTGTAGACGCGGTTGAAGGCATGGGCGGCCGAATAGACCGCAAAGCAGATCTGGTTATCGAGCCGCAGCGGCTGATCGGCCGCCAATTGTTTCCGGACCATGGAGAGCCTCAAGGGATTCGTCTTGGCATTGTGGGACGCGGCAGCCTCCGATTCAATTGCGAACAATTAAATGTGAGGCTGCTTAATTTCAATTGCACGCAATCTAATTGTTTGCAATAAAGATCGCGTCCCAACCGGAACCCCAGGAGACGAAGATGTCCGTGAATGTCCTCTACAAGACCAGCGCGAAGGCCACCGGCGGCCGCGATGGCCATGCCGCAACCCTCGACGGCGCCCTCGACGTCAAGCTCACCACGCCGAAGGAGCTCGGCGGCGGAGGCGGCGCCGGCAACAATCCCGAACAGCTCTTTGCGGCCGGATATGCCGCCTGCTTCATCGGCGCGATGAAATTCGTGGCCTCGCAGGGCGGCCCGAAGGTCCCCGCTGACACCTCCGTCACCTCAACGGTCGGCATCGGCCCGCGTTCCGAGGGCGGCTTCGGGCTCGACATCGATCTGGCCATCTCGCTGCCCGGCGTGCCGCGCGCGGAGGCCGAGGCGCTGGTCGAAAAGGCCCACCAGGTCTGCCCCTATTCCAACGCCACCCGCGGCAATGTCGACGTCCGCCTGAAGGTCGTCTGATCGACGTGGATCGGCCGGCCCGAGATCCCCCTCGGGCCGGCCATTCGCTCGATTTGCCACGCCGCGGGATTGGCGAGCGGCGGCGCATACGCCCCTACGCGGGACGCCATTGCTGGCGTGGGCGAACCTCGCTAGGCCTGTGCTCAACGATCGACACAGGGTTGAAGCGAAGGTTTGCTGCCATGACTTCCGAAGCCGCTAACGGCGCAATGAGCGGACTGCGCGTCATCGACCTCACGCGCGTGCTCGGCGGCCCCTACTGCACGCAGATCCTCGCCGATCATGGCGCCGACGTGATCAAGGTCGAGCCGCCGACAGGCGACGAGGTGCGCGAGTGGGGCCCTCCCTTCCACGAGGAGGACGCGGCCTATTTCGTCGGCATCAACCGCAACAAGCGCTCGATCGGCCTCGACCTCGCCTCCGAGGGCGGCCGCGCCGTGCTGCTCAAGATGCTGGAGACGGCCGACGTCCTGATCGAGAATTTCAAGCCGGGCACGCTGGAGAAATGGGGCATCGGCAACGAGGTTCTGCGCGAAAAATTTCCGCGGCTCGTGCACTGCCGGATCTGCGGTTTCGGCGCCGACGGTCCGCGCGGCGGCAATCCCGGCTATGACGCCATCATCCAGGCCATGACCGGCATGATCGCGGCGACCGGCTCGCCGGAAAGCGGCCCGATGCGGATCGGCGTGCCGCTGGTCGACATCACCACCGGCCTCTATGCGGCGATCGGCATCCTGATGGCGCTGTCGGAACGGCAGCGCTCAGGGCTTGGCCAGTTCCTCGAGACCACGCTATACGAGACCGGCCTTGCCATCATGCATCCGCACACCGCGAACTATTTCATGCATGGCAAGCCGCCGGGCCTCACCGGCAACGAGCACCCCAATCTCGTGCCTTACGCGATCTTCCCGACCAAGACCGACGACATCTTCATCGGCGTCGGCAACGACGGAACCTTCCGCAAGTTGTGCAAGGAGATCGGCAAGGTGGAGCTCGGCACCGATCCGCGCTTTGCCCGCAACAAGGACCGCATCGCCAATCGCGAGGCGCTGCGCGCAGAGCTTGCCGCGGTGTTCAGCCAGCACGAGGCCGAGCCGCTCTGCAATCGCCTGCTCGCCGCGGGCCTTCCCGCCGGCCCGGTGCAGAAGATCGACCAGGCGCTGACCAACCCGCATACGATCTACCGCGGCGATGTCATCGAGAAGGACTGGTACAAGGGCGTCGCCTCGCCGATCCGGCTCGACCGCAGCAAGCCGAGCCTGCGCCGGCTGCCGCCGAAATTCAGCCAGCATTCCGCCGAGGTGCTCGGCGAGTTCGGATACTCCAGGGCCGAGATCGACGCGATGCTCGCCAAGGGCGTGGTCTGCGGCCCCGAGCGCAAGCGCTGAGGCCCGCACACCTCGCATCCGACAGCCGATGCCGCACTGCGGCGCGAGCACGATAGTGCGGCGCGAACGGCTGCGGCTGCCCCGGACGCGCATTCGCCTATTTGACAGCTTCCCTTTTCCAGCGCTTGCCGCTTTCGTTTCGGCCGCTTACACAGTCATGTGAACGTCATATGGCGCTGCTAGCGCAAGCGATCATTTTTGACGGCCCAAGGGAGGTTTTCTTGATGGCTCTTCGACCATTTGCTGCGGCTGCCGCTTTTGCGGTCACGTTCGGCTTTGCCGCCTCGCCGGCCTTGGCCGCGACCGAAATCCAGTGGTGGCACGCGATGACCGGCGCGAACAACGACGTCATCGTCAAGCTCGCCAACGACTTCAACGCGTCGCAGAGCGATTACAAGGTCATCCCGACCTACAAGGGCAACTACCCCGACACCATGAACGCCGGCATCGCGGCCTTCCGTGCCGGCAACGCGCCCCACATCATGCAGGTGTTCGAAGTCGGAACCGCGACCATGATGGCCGCGACCGGCGCAGTCAAACCGGTCTACAAGCTGATGGCCGAGACCGGCGAGAAGTTCGATCCGAAGGCCTATCTGCCTGCGATCACCGGCTACTACTCGACCTCGAAGGGCGAAATGCTGTCCTTCCCCTTCAACTCGTCGTCCACGGTCATGTGGGTCAACCTCGACGAGCTGAAGAAGGCGAACGTCGAGATTCCGAAGACCTGGCCCGAGGTGTTCGACGCCGCCAAGAAGCTCCACGCCAACGGCCATCCCACCTGCGGCTTCTCGAACTCCTGGGTCACATGGGTCAATCTCGAGCAGCTCTCGGCCTGGCACAACGTGCCGCTGTCCACGAAAGCCAACGGGCTCGACGGCTTCGACACCGTGCTGGAGTTCAACGGACCGCTCCAGGTCAAGCATCTCGAGAAACTGGTCGAGCTCCAGAAGGATAAGACCTACGATTATGCCGGCCGCACCAACACCGGCGAAGGCCGTTTCACCTCCGGCGAATGCCCGCTCTACCTGACCTCGTCGGCCTTCTTCGGCAACGTCAAGGCGCAGGCCAAGTTCAACTTCACCGCCGTGCCGATGCCCTATTATCCGGACGTCAAGGGCGCGCCGCAGAACTCGATCATCGGCGGCGCCTCGCTCTGGGTCATGGGCGGCAAGTCGGCCGAAGAATATAAGGGCGTCGCGAAATTCCTGGCCTTCCTCTCGGACACCGATCGCCAGGTGTATATCCACAAGGCTTCCGGCTACCTGCCGATCACCAAGGCGGCCTATGAGAAGGCCAAGGCCGAGGGCTTCTACAAGGATCAGCCCTATCTCGAGACCCCGCTGCTCGAACTGACCAATAAGGAGCCGACCGAGAATTCGCGCGGCCTGCGCCTCGGCAACATGGTTCAGCTCCGTGATGTCTGGTCGGAAGAGATTGAGCAGGCGCTCGCCGGCAAGAAGACCGCCAAGCAGGCGCTGGATGCCGCCGTCGAACGCGGCAACCAGATGCTGCGGCAGTTCGAAAAGACCGCGGTCAAGTGAGGCAATGAGCGGCAGGCCGCGGATGCGTGGCCTGCCGCTTCTGCTGACATCATGCAAAAGCAGGCCATCTTCCAGTCAAAGCTGTTGCCCTACGCGCTGGTTGCGCCGCAACTCGCGATTGTCCTGATCTTTTTCTACTGGCCGGCCGCGCAGGCGGTGATCCAATCGTTCCTGCTGCAGGATGCTTTCGGTCTGTCGACCAGCTTCGTCTGGGTCGACAACTACCTCGACCTGTTTCGGGAGCCCGCCTATTTCGAGGCGATCGTCCGGACGTTCTTCTTCTCGTTCGCCATCGCCGTCTCTTCGCTGTCCCTCGCGCTGCTGCTCGCCGTGATGGCGGACAAGCCGTTGCGCGGCGGCACGATCTACCGCACGCTGCTGATCTGGCCCTACGCGGTCGCCCCGCCCGTGGTCGGCGTGCTCTGGATCTTCATGCTGCACCCCTCGCTCGGCGTGCTCTCGCGCTATCTTCGCGCCGCCGGCATCGACTGGAATCCGCTGCTCGACGGCAACCAGGCAGCAACGCTGATCATCCTCGCCGCGGCCTGGAAGCAGATCTCCTACAACTTCCTGTTCTTCCTCGCCGGCCTGCAGAGCATACCGAGGAGCGTGATCGAGGCAGCCGCCATCGACGGTGCGCGCCCGATGCGGCGGTTCTGGACCGTGACGTTCCCGCTGCTGTCGCCGACCATCTTCTTCCTCCTGGTCGTCAACATCGTCTACGCCTTCTTCGACACCTTCGGCATCATCGACACCATGACCCGCGGCGGTCCCGGCAAGTCGACGGAAACGCTGGTCTACAAGGTCTATACCGACGGACTCCTGGGCGGAAACCTCGGCGGCTCCGCGGCGCAATCGGTCATCCTGATGGGCATCGTCATCGTGCTGACGGGGATTCAGTTCCGCTTCGTCGAACGCAAGGTGACCTACTGATGGTCGAGCAAGAGGGCTTTCGGCGCTATATCGCCCACATCATCCTCTGGATCGGGATCGCGATCGTCGCGTTCCCCGTCTATCTCGCCATCATCGCCTCCACCCAGGACAACGCGCTGATCGCGAACGGACAGATGTCGCTGCTGCCGGGCGGGCATTTCCTCGAGGTCTACTACCAGACGATCTTCATCGGCACGAGCGGCTCGACCCGCGAGCCGGTCGGCAACATGATGCTGAACTCGCTGGTGATGGCGATGCTGATCGCGGTCGGCAAGATCGCGATCTCGATCATCTCGGCCTATGCGATCGTCTATTTCCGCTTTCCGTTCCGGATGCCGATCTTCTGGATCATCTTCATCACGTTGATGCTGCCGGTCGAGGTGCGCATCTATCCGACCTACAAGATCGTCGCCGACCTGCACATGCTCGACAGCTATGCCGGCCTGTCGCTGCCGCTGATCGCGTCGGCCACCGCGACGCTGCTGTTCCGCCAGTTCTTCATGACCGTGCCGGACGAGCTTCTCGAGGCCTCCCGCATCGACGGCGCTGGCCCGTTCCGCTTCTTCTGGGATACGCTGCTGCCGCTGTCGCGCACCAACATGGCCGCGCTGTTCGTGATCCTCTTCATTCTCGGCTGGAATCAATATCTCTGGCCGCTTCTGATCACCACCCGCGACGACATGCAGACCATCCAGATCGGCATCCGCAAGATGATCACAACCACCGACGCGCTCACCGAATGGCCGGTCGTGATGGCGACGGCCGTGCTGGCGATGCTGCCGCCGGTGTTCGTCGTCGTCGCCATGCAGAAATTGTTCGTGCGCGGCCTGGTCGAGACGGAAAAGTGACGATGGCGAATTGCGAAGGGCGAGTAGCGAATGGGGTCGCTGCGTCTGCCTTGCGTGCTAACCATTCCCCATTCGCCATTCCCTACCCGCTATTCGCCGGTGCAACCCATGGCTAACGTCACCCTGCGCAATGTCCGCAAGACCTATCCCGGCGGCTTCGAGGCGATCAAAGGCGTCGACGTCGATGTCGCCGACGGTCAGTTCTGCGTGCTGGTCGGCCCCTCCGGTTGCGGCAAGTCGACGCTGCTCCGCATGGTCGCGGGGCTCGAGACCGTCACCGGCGGCGAGATCGACATCGGCGGACGCATCGTCAACCAGGTCGAGCCTGCCGATCGCGACATCGCGATGGTGTTCCAGAACTACGCGCTCTATCCGCATATGAGCGTCTACAACAACATGGCTTACGGCCTGCGCAACCGCGGCATGCCGGAAGCCGAGATCAAGACCCGCGTCGAGGAAGCTGCACGCATCCTCGAGCTTGCGCCGATGCTGGAACGCAAGCCGCGGCAGCTCTCCGGCGGCCAGCGCCAGCGCGTCGCCATGGGCCGCGCCATCGTGCGCCAGCCGAAGGTGTTCCTGTTCGACGAGCCGCTCTCCAATCTCGATGCCAAGCTGCGCATCGCTATGCGGGTCGAGATCCGCAAGCTGCAGCGCCGGCTAAGTACGACTTCGATCTACGTCACCCACGACCAGTTAGAGGCGATGACGCTCGCCGACGTCCTGGTCGTGATGAATGGCGGACAGGTCGAGCAGGTCGGCAATCCCCTGGCGATCTACGAGAAGCCGGCGACGACATTCGTCGCCTCGTTCATCGGCGCCCCGCCGATGAACCTTATGTCGACGCGGCCCGACGCGATCAAAGCTCAGCTCGGCAACGGCCGTGCGGCGGAAGCCGGCATCCTCGGCATCCGCCCCGAAGATTTCGCCATCACCGACCAAACGCCGGCCGGCGGCGTCGCGCTTCCGCTGACGGTGGAAGCGATCGAGCGCGTCGGCGCCGAAACCTTCGTCTATGGTTCGCGGCAGCAGGAGGAGCAGCGCGTGGCCGCCAATCCCGGCGAGCTGCCGCCCGGCGAGGTCATCGTCCGCATTCCCGGAACCGAGGCCCCCGCGATCGGCCAGAAAATCCGTGTCGCCGCGGTCCGCGAGAAGCTGCATCTGTTCAGCGGCGACGGCCGGAAGCGGGTCGAGGCCTGAAACTTCAGGGGCCGGTCGATAAAAAATCGAAAACAACCCCATGCAAAGTAGCCAAGGTGGGCTTTCCACCCGCGCGGGCCGCGAAATGACGGCTGTGCACGGTCCCTGCCAGGTGCTTGAACCTGCACGGGGATATGACCATATTGTTGACCAAGGGGTGCCGCTTTCGGGCCCTGAAACGTCAAAGTCGCTTTCCGCGAGGACTTTGTAAACTATGTCTCGTGTTCCCACGCTTTCCAGTCCGTTCCTACTGGGCTTCGACGAGATTGAGCGCGTGCTCGATCGCGTCGTTAAAGGCGCCGACGGTTACCCTCCCTACAATATCGAGAGGTGCGAACGGTCGGACGGCCAGCCCGAACGCTTGCGCATCACGCTGGCGGTCGCCGGATTCACCCGCGACCAACTCGATGTAACCATTGAGGAAAACCAGCTCGTGATCCGCGGGCGGCAGCAGGACGACAAGACCCGGCAATACATCCATCGCGGCATTGCCGCGCGCCACTTCCAGCGCACCTTCGTGCTGGCGGAGGGGATGCTGGTGCTGGGTGCGGATCTGAAGAACGGGCTGTTGTCGATCGATCTTGCCCGGCCGGAACCGGAAAGGATCGTTAAGACAATCGCTATCAATGAGCACGAATAATGGAACGAGTAGCGGACTCGACCGCTTAGTTTCCCAGAGGAGTCGAGACCATGAGTGAAGGTCACGTTGCGTTCGAATACGAAGCCAAGAACGTCTCGCCCGAGACGCTGGCGACCCTCGGCGAAGGCCATATCGCCTATGTGAAGCAGATCCGCTCCGAGGATGTGCCGGATTTGTTTCCCGAAGCCCCGAAGATTGCGCCGGGCTTGAAACTCTTCGCGCTCCATGCCGCCGACGGTACACCGATCATGCTGACCGACAGCCGTGAAGCCGCGATCGCGAATGCCTGGAGCAACGAACTGCAGGCGGTGAGCGTGCACTGAGCGCCACGCGCTTCGTAGCACACGGAATTCAAATGGGCCTGCCCTCAAGCGAGGGCAGGCCCATTTTACTATGTGCCTCGCGGTTGGTAGATCGTCGGCATGAACACGATGGCGCCCATCCCGGTCACCAGCTTCGAGATCTCGCCGGGCGAGCCGCTTTGCGACGCCCTCCTCTCGCTCAACAACAGCCACGCGGAGGAGTTGTCATGGCTTGAGCCCGAGCGGATGAAACATCTCGTCGCGCAAGCCTTCTACGCCCGGAGGATCGGCGACCTCGACGCGTTCCTGATCGCGCTCGATCAGGACGGACAATACGACAGTCCAAACTTTCTATGGTTTCGATCCCGCTACGCGCGCTTTGTCTATGTCGACCGAATCGTTGTCGCGCCATCCGCACGTGGCAACGGATGTGCGCGGCGGCTCTATGCCGACCTGTTCAATCGTGCAGCCGAGGCCGGACACGATCGCATCGTTTGTGAGGTCAACCTGCAACCGCCAAATCCGTCGTCGGATGCTTTTCATGCCGCGTTGGGATTTGTCGAGGTCGGCAGCGCCAGCATCCATGACGGACGCAAGACAGTGCGCTACCTGTCGCACTCGCTGTAGTGGGTGCTGCGGTCGACCTAAGCCGCGGTCGCGGGCGGCAGCGCGAGCACGGAATAGATCGCCTGCGCATCGCGCGAGGCGCGCAGCTTCTTGGCGATGTCCTGGTCGCGCAGCAGACGTGCGATGCGGGCCAGCGCCTTGAGATGATCGGCGCCGGCGCCTTCCGGCGCGAGCAGGAGAAAAACGAGATCGACGGGCTGGCCGTCCATCGCCTCGAAATCGATCGGGCGATCGAGCCGCGCGAACAGGCCGAAGATCTTCTCGAGCTTGGGCAGCTTGCCGTGCGGAATGGCAACGCCATATCCGACCGCGGTGGTGCCGAGCTTCTCACGCTGCAACAGCACTTCGAAAACCGCGCGCTCGTTCTGCCCGGTCAGTTCCGCGGCCTTGGCTGCGAGCTCCTGCAAGGCCTGCTTCTTGCTGTTGACCTTCAATGCCGGGAGAATCGCCTCGGGCGCGACCAGATCGGTAATCGGCATGAAAGTCTTCCGAGGTGAATTAAACCGTCAGGTTCCGAATTGGCCAGCTTAGCGAGAACCGAGCCGGGCCGGCGTCAAGAAGGTGAAGCAGGAGGCGGACTTAGCCCCAGTCCTGATGTGGGGCGCTTCTACTCCAACGCAATCCCGGTGCCAACTCCCGCGTGCGGCTTTGTCCCGGTCATTGTTAAGGGCGGCGGGGGGCGGGCCCGGGCCATCACTTGCCATCCGTCTTGCCCGCCGGCGGGTCGATCCAGCCCACATTGCCGTCTGCGCGGCGGTAAATGATGTTCACCCGGCCCGAGGAGCCGTGCTGGAATACCAGACAGGGGGCCCCGCTCAGGTCGAGTTCCATGACCGCCTCGCTCACCGACAGGACTTTCAGCGAGGTGCTGACCTCTGCGATGATTACGGGGTTGTACCCGGTCACCTCGTCCTCGCCCTCGCCCGGCGCCTCGAGGACGTAGCTCGTGGCATCGAGCGCTTCGAGCACAGCGGCGGCATGGGCCTTGCGGGCGGAACGGTCCTTGAGCCGGCTCTTGTAGCGGCGCAGCCGCTTCTCGATCATCAGCAACGCCTGATCGGCGCTGGCATAGGCGTCCGGCGCGTTCGAATCGGCCTCCAGCGTAATCCCCGAATCAAGATGCAGCGCACAGTCGGTGCGGAAGCCGAAGCCGTCCTTGCTCAGCGTAATATGGCCGGAATAATTGCCGTCGAAATACTTGCGCAAGACCTCGTCGGTGCGGTCGGCAACGCGGCCGCGCAAGGCTTCGCCGACGCTGATGCTTTTTCCCGAAATCCGGAGGGTCATGTGATGCCTCGCTTGGTTGGGGGCCTAGCTTGGACCGGTCTCGATGGAAGATTGAGAGTAGCGCGATTTGGCGCCGACGCAATCAGGCCGGCTCGGTGTTGCGCGAGCGATCGGACAATGCGGTGGAGAGGACGTTACCAAGAGCACTCTGCTTGTCGCGGCGGCGTTGCACCGAGGAGGGAATGCGCATGGCTTCGCGGTACTTCGCGACCGTGCGGCGGGCAATATCAATGCCCGAAGCGCGCAACCGTTCCACGATCGTGTCATCGGACAGGATCGCGGAAGGATCTTCCGAATCGATGAGCTGCTTGATGTGGTGACGGACGGCTTCGGCAGAATGCGCCTCGCCGCCGTCGGCGGACGCGATCGAGGCGGTGAAGAAATATTTCAGCTCGAACGTGCCGCGGTTGGTCGCCATGTACTTGTTGGCGGTCACGCGCGACACCGTGGATTCATGCATCTGGATCGCGTCAGCAACCGCCTTGAGATTGAGCGGCCTCAAGTGCGCCACGCCATGGGTGAAGAAGCCGTCCTGCTGGCGCACGATCTCGGTTGCAACCTTCAGGATGGTGCGGGCCCGCTGGTCGAGCGCGCGCACCAGCCAGGTCGCGTTCTGCAAGGCGTCGGTGAAATAGGATTTGTCGCCGTCCTTGCCGATCTTCTTCGACAGCTCAGAATAGTAAGTCTGGTTCACCAGCACGCGCGGCAAGGTGTCGCTGTTGAGCTCGACATGCCAACCACCATCGGGGCCCGGACGAACATAGACGTCGGGCACCATGGTCTGCAGGCGCGACGAGCCGAACTTCATGCCGGGCTTGGGATCCAGTCTGCGGATCTCGCCGATCATGTCGGCGATGTCCTCGTCGTCGACGCCGCAGAGCTTGCGCAGCCCCGCAATATCGCGCTTGGCGAGGAGGTCGAGATGCTCGACAAGCGCTTGCATCGCCGGATCGTAGCGGTCGAGCTCGCGGAGCTGGATCGCGAGACATTCACTCAGATTGCGCGCGCAGACGCCGGGCGGATCGAATTTTTGCAGCACGGCGAGAACGTCCTCGACATCCTGCTGCGATGCGCCAAGCCGCTCGGCAGCCTGGCCGAGATCCGGCGGCAGATATCCGGCCTCGTCGACGAGATCGATCAGATACTGCCCGATCATGCGCTGCGCGGGCGCGGAGAAGGCCACCGCAAGCTGCTCGGCGAGATGATCGGCGAGCGTAATCTCCGCCGCGACGAAGGCCTCGAGATTGTAGTCCTCGTCGCCGGACGCGCCGCCGCCCCATTCGGTATAGACGCTTGGCGCCGCATCCTGGGCGTTGCGCGCGGCGGCCTCGGCCGGCTCCTCGGAAAAGACGTTGTCGAGGCCGGTGTCCAGAGTCTGCTCGATCTCGGCGCGGGTTCCGAGATCACGGCTCATCCATTCTTCCTGGCCGGGCTCGAAGGCCTCGGCGGTGCCCGTCTCGTCACCAAGACTGCCACCGGATTCATCGGAATCGCTGAACTCACCGGCCTCGGCTGGGGCTTCGCCGCCGGCCGGCTCGTCACTGGCCCGTTCCAGCAGCGGATTGCGCTCGAGTTCTTCCTCGACGAACGTCGTGAGATCGAGATTGGACAATTGCAGCAGCTTGATCGCCTGCATCAACTGCGGCGTCATCACCAGCGACTGCGATTGCCGAAACTCTAACCTCTGCGTCAGCGCCATGAAGCAAGAACCGTTCCCAAAATTGGTCCGATTTTTGCTTATCCTACTCCAGGCCTGATGTACACGCCTTGACGAATGGGAAATTCGGGCTAGAGCCGGAACTCCTCGCCCAGATAAAGGCGGCGCACGTCCGGGTCGTTGACGATCTCGTCCGGACTTCCCTCAGTCAGGATTTGCCCCGCATAGACGATGTAGGCGCGGTCGGTGAGGCCAAGCGTCTCACGCACATTGTGGTCGGTGATGAGCACGCCGATGCCACGGTTGGTGAGATGGCGGACGAGGTCCTGGATGTCGCCGACCGCGATCGGATCGATGCCCGCGAAGGGCTCGTCGAGCAGCATGTAGTTCGGACGCGTCGCCAGCGCGCGCGCAATCTCGACGCGGCGCCGTTCACCGCCGGACAGCGCGATCGACGGCGATTTGCGCAGGCGCGTGATGTTGAATTCGTCGAGCAGGGCGTCGAGCTGCGCCTCGCGTTTCTTGCGTGACGGTTCGACCACTTCGAGCACCGCGCGGATGTTCTGCTCGACCGTGAGACCGCGGAAGATCGAGGCTTCCTGGGGCAGATAGCCGATGCCGAGCCGGGCGCGCTGATACATCGGCAGCTTCGTCACGTCGTGACCATCGAGCTCGATCGCGCCACGATCGGCCTTGATGAGACCGGTGATCATGTAGAACACGGTGGTCTTGCCGGCGCCGTTGGGGCCGAGCAGGCCGACTGCCTCACCGCGGCGCACATAGATGCTGACGCCGCGCACCACCTGGCGGCTGCCAAAGCTCTTTTCCACGCTGTGCACAGCCAGGAAGCCCGGCCGCCTCAGGAGCTGCGGACCGGCCGAACCGTTGGACCCGGCGCTGGCCCTGGCGGGCTGAGCCGGTTGTGGTCGCGGCCGGGGCGGTTCGGCGCGGAACTGGTCCGGCGCCGGGAGCGGCTGCTCGCGCGCAATCGGCGGCGCATCCCGCACAGGGCTGGTCATGAGACCACCTACGCTGTCGCCAAGGGCGGTGATGTCCTGACGCGCGAATCCTGGCCGGCCGCGTTTGGCAGGGCGCCGACGGAACATGCTGAGTATATCGACCATCCCCGCCTTCTAGCCTTTCACGGTGATCCCGCACGGTGATCCCGCGACCTGCCGCCTCGGCCTTGCGATCCGCCGGCGCAGCATGAGTGAAAGGATGCCCCCTGCCCAGTGAGACACCCTCGATAAGCGGCGGATCCCGCCTCGAAGCCCGTTGCGGTAAATACAGTCTTGTCGGGCCAGCTTCAACCTCGGATCGCCTGCGCCCGGTTTAAGTCATTGAATTTACATTCTGAATTTACTTTTGTTTACCTACGCCGGGCAATTGCAGGGGCGGACCAGCCCCGGGCTTGCCTTGGCCGCCGCAATCGCTGCCGCCGCCCTGCGGCAGGAGGGCCTGAACCCTGCCGCTGTCGGATTCGACGCGGGACACACCGGTGGTCATGTCGACCATCAGCCGGTCGCCGCGCAGCACGTTCTTGCACTGCGTCAGGACCACGCCGCCGAGCATGGTGATCAGGTTGGTCTTGGTGTCGAAGATGGCGGTCTCGCCGGTCACCACCTGATCCTTCTGGGTGACGACGACATTGCCGCGCGCCTCCAGCCGCTTGATCGAGGAACTGCCGCCCGGACCCGGCGTCGCCGACTGCATCGGCGCCGACTGTGTTGGCGCGGACTTGGCGCCTTTCGCAGCCGCAGGCTGCGGCGCTGATCCCGCTGATGAACCTTGGCCGCCGCTCGATTCGTAGAACACCACCAGCGTCTTCGAGGTCATGGTGGTGTCGCCCTGCACGACCTTCACATTGCCGGCGAAGGTCGCCTCCTTCTTCTTGTCGCGCATCTCGAGCGAGGCGGCTTCGATCTGGATCGGCTGATCGCGATTCTGCGAAAAGCCCTGCATCGCGTTGGGCACGCCCTGCATGCTGCTCTGCGCCTGCGCCGCACCCGCGGCGAGCAGCGCGACAGCGACGACGCGTGCGGCCGCGCCGGCCGTCACGCCAGCCTTGCCGTCCCTGCGCGGAAAAAACTTCGCCCTGGCAATCATCTTGAATCGGCAATCATCTTGAATTGGCAGACTTGTTCTGCGGCGTACGCGTTTTCGCCGGCGGCGCGGGCTCGACCGGCGCGGGCGGAGCCGCGGCCGGTTCGTCCGTGCTCAGCTTGTCCAGGTTCATGACGACATTGCCCTCGAAGCGGACGACGTCGCCGCCCTCGGTGATGCGCAGCCGGTCGGCGGACAGCGTTCCGTTGGTGAGCTTGACGTCGACATGGTCATCCGAGGAGACCGTGCCCTTGCCCATGTCGACGAAGGCCGAGTTCAGCCGCGCCTCATAGCCGGTCGAGGTGCGCAGGAAGATGTCCTTGTGCAGATCAAGCTGCTGCTGCTTGTTGTCGAACACGCCGGTGCGGGCATCGAGGAACAGGGTCGATTGATCTTCCATCAGGACCTTTGCGCGCAAGGTCGATAGCTCGACATGATCGGGATCGGTGATGTCCTGCGTTGCGGTTTTGGCCCAGAGCTCGTAGGGCCGCTGGTCCGGCGTGTAGCCGGCCAGATGCGGCGATTCCATGGTGATCTTGGTGCCCGACACCACCAGGTTTCCGGAATCGATCGGCAGCTTCGGCATCAGCATGCGAAACGGATTGAAGATCGATACGCCGACGATCGCGGCCATGGAGAGCAGCACCGCGCCCGGCACCGCGATGCGCAGAATCCGGACCAGGCGGCTGTGCCGTGCCGCGCTGGCAAACTTCGCCGCAAGCGCGGCGTCATAGGTTGGATTCTGGGCCGAGTTCACCAATGCTCCGGGACGTCGCTAGCCTTGTCCTGTCCAAGCCTTGTCCAGTAAGGCTCCAATCGAGGACGCCCATTGTATCCGCTAGCTTCGGAATATGCAGCCTGCGACAGGCCGCTACGACTGTGTCCGAAACGGGGCGGCTGGCCGGCCTGACGGCCGGACCGGGCCTTAGGAATGCGCGAAAATGTCCTCGGCCTCCCAGCCCTCGAGGTCGAGCCGGGCGCGCGTCGGCAGGAAATCGAAGCAGGCCTGGGCCAGCGTCGTGCGGCCCTCCCGCACCAGCATGGCGTCGAGCCGCTCGCGCAAGCCATGCAGATGCAGCACGTCAGAGGCGGCATAAGCGAGCTGCGGCTCGGTCAGGCTGTCGGAGCCCCAGTCGCTGGATTGCTGCTGCTTGGAGAGGTCGACATTGAGCACCTCGCGCACGAGGTCCTTGAGGCCGTGGCGGTCGGTATAGGTGCGCGCCAGGCGGGAGGCGATCTTGGTACAGTAGAGCGGCTGCGCCATCACGCCGAAGGCCTGGTACAGCACCGCGATGTCAAATCGCGCGTAGTGGAAGATCTTGGTGATCGCGGGATTGGCGAGCAGCGTCTTCAGGTTCGGCGCATCGGTGTGGCCCTTCGGGATCTGCACCACGTCGGCGCTGCCGTCGCCGGGCGAGAGCTGCACCACGCAGAGCCGGTCGCGATGCGGATTGAGCCCCATGGTCTCGGTGTCGATCGCCACCGCTCCGGTGTAGCGGGACAGGTCGGGCAGATCGCCGCGATGCAGGCGTACGGTCATGGCGTTTTCAAAACCTCACTCGAATCGGTGCCGGATGAAATTAAGGCCGGGAACGGGAACTGGCGAGGGCCGGCCGGACCGAATGCACCGCTCACAGGCTGCGGCCGATCGGCCGGGCTGTGGCCCGCGATGTACCCGCTGGGCAGGACCGGCGCAAGTACGGCCGCAGCCGGATGTCGAACTTTAACAGAGGCTTAAGCCGGGTATTCGGAAGAAACAGGGGCCCAATGCCCATGGTGGACGTCTATAGTCCGTTCTGCTTGACCCTGGCCGATGCAAGCCGGCCAGCCGATCAGGCCGATCCCATCGAGACGGAGCCTTCGCGCTGGAGCGACGTCAGATCGCCGCCAGCATGATGCAGATCATCGCCGCCACCGTGATGCGGCTGGCGCCATCGCGGAAGGTGTAGATGATGGGATCGTCGGGCATCTCGCGGCGATGCGCCATCATGAGGGCGCGGCCGAACCAGTAGAGCAGCAACGGATTCAAGAGCCACAGCATCCAGGGCCGGCTGTACAGCGGCGTCACCGCCGAGGACGACACGTACAGCGAGAAGACCGTCACTGCGTTCATGGCGCTCGCGGCCGCCATGGCAGCGATGACGTGCAGGTCGGTGATCCTGTAGTCGCGGTTGGAGGGATCGGCGAGCCCTGCGCCCTGACGCATGCTGAGCTCGCTGAAGCGCTTGATCAGCGCGAGCGAGGTGAACACGAACAGCGAGAAGATCAGCAGCCATTCCGACAGCACGACGCCGACGCCGACGGCGCCCGCGATGATGCGCAAGCTGTAGAGGCCGGCGAGCGTCACCACGTCAACCAGCATCTTGCGCTTGAGCACCAGCGAATAGGCGATCGTGGTGGCGAGATAGGCGCCGAGCACGCCTAGGAAAACGGCGGAGATGCAGAGGCTGGCGGCGACCGCGAAGCCCCACAGCGCGGGGATTGCGAGCAGCGCGGACGAGATCGGCAAATCACCCGCCGCGAGCGCGCGATGGCGCTTGGTCGGGTGCTGCCGGTCCGCGGCGAGGTCGAGCAGGTCGTTCATCAGATAGGCGCCCGACGCGCAGGCCGAGAACGCCAGAAACGCCAGCAGCGCGTAGCTCAGCGTCGCGAAATTCATCTGATGCGCGGTGATCGCCGGCACGAACACCAGCGTGTTCTTGGCGTATTGATACACGCGCAGCGCCTTCGTCCAAGTCTTCAAACTGGATGTCTTTAGGCTGGCACGACGGCTAGCGCGGTCGCTGATCCGCTCGATCGAGGCGCGATCGAACGGCACGGCGCCCGAGGCGAGATCGGCGGGCGCCACGACGCCATCGAATCCGAGATGCGCGGCGATGCCCCCGGCATGATGGGCCAAGCGGCCAGCGACGAGATAGATCTTCTCGCCGCGCGCCCGCGCCGCCAGAGCCTGGTTCAGCACATCGGCATCATAGGGCAGATGGCCGTAGTCGATCTCGGCCCGCGCCAGCACGTCCCCAAGCGCCGCCGGGCTCAGCGATCCCTTCGCGCGCAGGCGGGCGAGCGACCCACCGACATCGGCGAAAAGCGCCTCATAGGCCAGCTCCGAGCGCAGCAGCGCGCCTTCGAGATCAATGACAAGGGTGCGCGCAGGCGCCGGGGTCACCGACGGCCCGGCCATGCCAGACTCGTACTGCCAGACAGGCTGCTCCATACGAAAACGCTCGATTGAACCGCGACATGACCGGCCCATGGCCGGGGAGCAGGGAAATGGACAGTCAGACTCTAGGGATCATTCGCTAAGGGCGGCTTAATTCGAGCGGAGAGGGCGGGCGGCAGCCGTGCGATATCCGGAGCGACCGCCGCGAAATGGCAGCGAATTCGGACCGATTCGACGTCTCACACAGGCGCGGAGGCTCCGGCTATGATCGGTCCAAAACCGGTTGATCGACAAATATCCGAACGCGGCCGATGGTTTCAACTTCACGATAGTGTCTTAACTCCATTTGAACCTCGGGATCTAAATTGGCCCATGCCAGCCAATCGAACCGAAACATGCTCAGCAGGTAGGTATCCACCAGAATTACGTCCGGGCGACCGTTCCGCAGGTCCGCCAGCAACTGCCGTCGCTCGAAATGTATGATGCCATCCAGTTTTGCCTGTTCATCTTGAGTTGGATGCGAGGTTTGCTCGCGCAAAATTGCGCCGCCGGCTAAGAGTTGCGCGCAAGAGCTGCCCACCCAAGATCCATCGAGTTGACGGACGAGCGGATGCCCCAGACCGATGTGATCGGTAATCGTGAGCAGCCGCGGGTGCTTCACAAGCGCTTGGACACTCCGCTCGAGCGGCGGAAAGCCGGGCGCCGGTGACGATAAATAGAGGCCGATGAACGCAAGGACGGCGACGCCGGCGAGGACAATCGGCGGCCGCAGTGTCTTTGTGCAAAGATGCAGCAGTGGCGCGGCCATCGCAAACAGACAGAGAGCGAAAGCCGTGTATGGCCACCCCTTGCCTTGGACAAGGAAGGTCGCGGCTCCGCCGACCGATGCGGCCAACCAAGGGGTTGCGTCGCTCCACATTTTGAAACTCTCGGGAGCGACGAGGCGCAGGAACACGACAGAAGCGCCTATCACGGCGATTGGAATAGGAATTAAGCTAAGAAGCTCCTGCCTGATTGGTAGGTAGGCCTCGGCGACCATCGGGGCATAGACAAGGAGATAAGCAGGAAAGATGGCAACAAGGATCGCCCCGTAACTGATCGTGGTAGCGGCGGCTGTGAATGCTTCGGAAGTGAACAAAGGCCTAAGAGAACGTTGGCGGATGACGCGCAGGACGATCGGGAGACCAGCCACCAGAACAAAGAAGGGCTTGATGCACATAGCCAGCCCCGCGCCCAGTCCTGCGAGGATCGCGACTGGCCCCGGATCAAGGTCGCGCCAACGTATTGCGGTGATGGCGACAAAGGGCGTCAGGGCAATGACGGCTATGTGTTCACGTTGTCCGAATACGGCACCGGGAAGAATTGCGAGCAAGAGTGCGAGAGACCACGTTGAAACATCACGTTCTCTAACTCCCAGGTTTGCCGCCGCAGCCGCGCGATCGATGACAAAAAGCACGCCAACGATCTCGATAATCACCAAGATTATCACGATGAATTCGGGTGCAACGCCCGTTTCTCGCGCCAGCATCGCTGCCGGCATGTACATGTAGACCGATAAAGGCGGATTGGACTCGAAGAGGTCTACTCCGAGCTTTCGGCCGTCTAGAATCTTCTCATTTGCGGTGAGCAGCCAGCCCAAGTCGGCGTTGAGAACAATGGGTATCTGGACAAGCAAGGCCGTCACAAGGATGGCGGCCACAATGATCCAACGTTGCTTCATGCTGGAGTCGTTTCCAAATATGCGGGCCCGGTTGCTCGGAGCCTATGATCTCGCAGGAACCACGCACAGACGTTTCGTCCGGAACAGAACCTCGCCGCTCGTCGCAGCCGTCTGACAAAGATCGATCACGTAGTCGATCCCGTTACGCGACGCATAGGCCTTTCGCTCGGCAAGCGAGCTCAACTGCTCCGTATCGGCAAAGCGGCTCCACCAAATCTCGTAGTAGGATGATGTCCACATAGTAGCCGCCCCCCGCTTGAAATCGACATAGACCCGCCGATGGGACGCGTATTCGAAAACACCGGTCCGGGACAGCCCAACGTCGGCCGTGCTCGGCGCCGGCACGGCATCGTCGCGAGGCCTCAAGGGGACGAGGAAAATGGCCGTCGGCGGCGTCGAGCTTCGCGCCCAGTGGCCGACCTCCATCCATTCCCCGACGGCGTCCGCGAACGTCGCATTGAACGCGAGATTCTGCCAGGTCGAGTACGGCCAGGCGATCAACACCACGCTCGCCAGCACGAGATAACTCATCGTGCGAAGATAGGCCGGCTCACCGTCCCGTGCTTCCGGGATCGCTCTGGGCAGCAACATGATCGGGATGGCGAGCAAAATCGTCATGCGGCTCACACTCAAGGCGACGATCAGGCTGGCCAGCAGAACTGTTGTCGGCTCCTTACTCCGAAGCCAGTTCACTGCAAGCGCCGCCAGCGCAAGCGCAGCGAGCAGATGCACGATCGTGCTAGATCGGAGCAGGTGAAGGTTGAGCAGGAGAGGTGAGCCGGTCAGGTGGGGAAGAATGACGCCAGCCGCATAAATCAGCGCGACGCCAAGGTAGGCGGCGGCGATTTCCGCGGCTTGCGCTCCGAGCTGCCGGAGCGCAAGCGCGCCGACAAGCGCAACGCCTTCCGCCGCGAAGATCTCGCTGCGCGGGGTCGCATCGATCAGGACATGGCCGCCATAGTACTGATGCAGGTAGGTCACGAAATCGAAGGCGGTGGGCTTGCCGAATTCCGGGTTGCCTAGAACGGCATGAAGCACGGGAAGCGCGAGGGGAATGCACAGGACGGCGCCGAAAGCCACACCCGAACAGACCGCAGCGAGGCTCGTCCCCTGTTTCATCAAGAGGACGACCGCGATGAGCGCCAACAGCGGCGCAAGCCACACGGCGATGAAGGCGTTGACGAAGAAGGTTGCTCCCAAGGCAAGCGTAGCAGCAATGAAGCGCGCCTTCGCGGCGAAGTATATGGCGAGGAGGACCGTGCCGTTGGCGATCTCGGAATGGGTGAAGTATCGGATTAGCAATCCGCCTGCGCCAGCGTAGCTGTCGCCGTCGAGCAGAGAAGTGAAGCAGGCAATCAGAGCAAAGATGATCTTGTCGCGGCGCTCGACCACGCCGAGCAGCGAAGCGCAGCACAGGAACCCCAGAAAGCAGACCAGCCGCGACACATAGTCGAGGCCGAGGAAGAGCAATGCGACGTTGCCAAAATATCTTTCCGTGCTGTCCAGCAAGACCCAGACGCCGGATGCAAAATAGCGCAGCGACTGGATGAAGGAGTCGTCTTGGTACTGCGGCTCGTCGTAGAGCCCGGCAACGATCGGGAGATGAAACAGATTGTTCTCGACGCCGAACACAAAGCCGGAGTGAAGAAGCGACAGCGCGGCCGCGATTGCAGCGATCGCCAGCGTGTCGACCTGAGCATGCGAGAGGCTTAGCGCGCTTCTGCGGGTGTGGGCTTCGGAATTGAGGCTGATTTCTGCCATTCAAACTGCTGCGAATACGGCGCCCATCTTCGCGGCGACGGCGATGCTTCCGCTATTAATCTCTGGCCCATCCGAAATTCCTGTCCACGACTGGCGGAGTATCCGGCTCCATGCCTGGCGCAGCAGGGAAAATGGCCAAGGCAACACTACACGCCAGGTGTCAAGGGAAAGCTAATTCAGGCAGGTCACGTTTAGGGATCGCCGGGCCAGCCGGGGGGACGACATGGCGAAGAACGCCGCCAGTTCGGGCCGATTCGTGGGGACACTCACATCCGGCCGGGCGTCCCGGTCAGGCAGGCGCGGCATGAATGGCAGGGACGCACGGATTCTCTCGCCGCCAGGCTGTTGCATGGATCCCACAATTCGGCGCGAGCTCCATATTCCAGCGCAACTTGTGCATGCGCCCCGTGGAAATCCTCCCGGTCCATCCTATCTGTGGCCAGTTTCTCCGCTCCTTCCTCGTTCACCACATATCAAATGTCATGACCGAACAGACGCTCGCAGCGCCGATTGACGATCAACAGGAACGCCAGCGCGGCTTTTCGCGCTACCAGTCGCTGCTCATCGCGCTGCTCGCGTTCACCCAGTTCACGATCATTCTCGATTTCATCATCATGTCGCCGCTCGGCGCCATCCTGATGCCCTCGCTCAACATCACGGCCGGGCAATTCGGCGTCGCGGTTTCGGCCTATGCGTTCAGCGCGGGAATTTCGGGTATCCTGGCCGCCGGCTTTGCCGATCGCTTCGATCGCAAGCGCCTGCTGCTGTTCTTCTATGTCGGCTTCACGCTCGGAACCATGCTCTGCGCCGTGGCGCAGAATTACCATGTCCTGCTGCTCGGCAGGATCGTGACCGGATTGTTCGGCGGCGTGATCGGCTCCGTCGTGCTTGCCATCATCACCGACCTGTTCCCGTTGCATCTGCGCGGCCGCGTAATGGGATTCGTCCAAACGGCGTTCGCCGCGAGCCAGGTGCTCGGCATTCCGGCCGGGCTGTTTCTCGCCAATCACTGGAACTGGCATATCTGCTTCGTTGCGATCGTCGGTCTGTCGATCGTCGCAATTGCCGTCATCGCGCTGGCGATGGAGCCGGTCGATGCGCATCTGCGATTGAAGCAGGACAAGAACCCGTTCCACCACCTGATCGCGACCGTCGGTCAGCCGCGCTACACGCTGGCCTTCGCGGTCACGACGCTGCTGGCAACAGGCGGCTACATGCTGATGCCGTTCTCCAGCGCCTTTACCGTGCACAATCTCGGCATCGACATCGAGCACCTGCCGACGATCTATCTCGTCTCCGGCCTGTTCAGCATCGTCACGGGGCCGCTGGTCGGCAGGGCGAGCGATGCGTTCGGCAAATATCCGACCTTCGTCTTTGGCAGCGTGGTGTCGGTGATCATGGTGCTGATCTACACCCATCTCGGCCACGTCGCGCTCGCGACCGCGATCCTCGTCAACGTGCTGATGTTCGTCGGTATCTTTTCGCGCATGATCCCGTCGCAGGCGCTGATGTCGGCGATCCCCGACCCCAGTCAGCGCGGCTCGTTCAGCGCGATCAGCGCGTCACTGCAGCAGCTCTCCGGCGGGCTCGGCTCGGTACTCGCCGCAGGGATCATCGCGCAAGAGCCGGATGGGTCGCTGATCCATTTCGACCGGCTCGGATACATCGTCGTCGCGACGTCGATCGTCTCGCTGATCGCGATGTACTTTGTGCAGAAGTCGGTCGCGAACCGGGCCGGGAGGCGGGTCGTTTGACGGCGAGCGGGCCGATTTGGCGCGACAGGGGGCCGGTCGCAACGGCGATGCGTGGATCGCCGCTCGGCTACCGCCGCTGATCGGGCGGAGCCCCATTTTGCGTCGAAATCCTGCAAAATGGTGCCCAGGAAAGGACTGGATCGCCACCGCCGTAAAGCGGCTATTTTCGCGGGTTTTTGAGCCTGCCGGTCTTCCCTTGTGTACCGCCCTTGTGTACCGGAAACAAGCGACCGGTGGACCGAAACGCCACCAGCACTGACTCACGCCTCGAAGCCCTCCTGATCCCCGGCCAAAAAACGATCAATGAGGCCGTCAGCTTCCGCGGCAATGGCTGCTTCGAGCCGATCAGCTTCGTCGCGAGCCCGTGCTGCCTCTTCCATCAGGTCCGCAATTCTCTCCTCTGTTCTTGGTGCCAGTCGGGGGACGACTGCAGTCTCAACATCCTCCGGCGAGATTTCAGGGACGCTTGAGCCGAAGGCGAACCGAACGAGCTGCGGACGGCCTAACTTCGGGTGACCAAGTGCGCACAGTAGGTACCCGCTGCGGACGTTCTCGGAGGGGCAAATCCGCATGATGTGGTTGGTCAGGACCTTTCCAACGTGCCACTCAGTTGCGAGAACGGAGTGACCAATGTTCCCGTAGACTTGGCCGGAGCAAGGGACGAGGAGCCATCCTGGTTCCACCCGATAATCCTCTTGCTCCTCTTCCGATAGCGAGAGGACGAACTTCTTGATGTCAGGGCTTACCTCCAAGACGTCGGCACTGTCCAAATATGGCGTGCCACCTTCGCCATAGACGTGCTTGAAACGCCCAGGGACAAACACTCGCCTCGTAAGCTCTGAGACCGTCACGGTGTCTACAGCGTCGCGCCTGAAGGCTTCCAATGCCCGTTCGACACTTGGCACAAATCTGGCGGCATCAAGCCTGCGCCGACTTCCAAACATCGCAAGTGCGGACACCTCGAAGCCAGCCGCGTCCGGTTCATCCGGCCTAAGCGATGGAAATGCGGACTCGTAAATGGACTCGGCTTCAGCCGTGAGTTGGACCGACCGCCGCCGATCGGACACGATGCGTCGGACCCTCTCCTCAAATCTTTCTCGGACGGGCAGGGCGAGTTGCAGGATAGGCAGGGCATTCAAGTGAGCGACTTCAAGATGCTTGATGATGTGCCCATATTGAGCAGCATTCATCATAGCCCGTGCCTTCGGCGCCCGAAGGTAGGCATAGATCCAGCCCCACCAGTCCTCCCGCAGAGGCGCCACACGCAACAAATCGTGCGAAATCAGCACGCCCTCGTGGGCTTGGTGAGCGACCGTGGCTCGGCCAACGGTGCCGGAGCATGATAGCAGGATCGTGCCGGAGCTAACGAAGCGATTTGCCGAGTCGTCGGTGCGCTCTAGCGCAAGGTACTTGCGGGGCATTGGCCGTAAATCGAATACCTGGGTGGCACCCAGAAATGGCGTCCCAAACGAGGCGCCCACCTGGATGCCTTTAAGCCGCGACGGCTGCCATACCCTTGCTTGTTCGCTCAGTGGGCACCAACCGGCTCGCGCTTCCAGGCTCCGCCGAATGCCAAATCCGCTCGCGAGAAAGTTCTCGGCTTCCATCCGGCGGTCGCCTGTGAGCATCAGGGAGACCGGAAGTGAGGCGGTGTTGGCGTGGTGCCAGGGCCATTGGTTGGCGACCGGCTGTGGTGCTACTAATCTTGCTCGGATAGCCATTTCCGGAAGGCCTGCGCGATCTGTTGAGTGTTATCGTCAATCACCTTCCGGTGGGTCTTCTGCATTCGATAGACGGGACGGCCGTCCTCGTATTCCTTTATCGACTCCTCTGACTCCTCGACGATCTCAAACCCGCGCTCGTCTCGCACATAGGTCACGTTCCCTCGCTTGTCGTGGCCGATGTGCTTCGCCACTGCCATGAACACGTTGTAGTCGTTGATGCGGCCGGCGGCGGTCTCGACTGCTATTTCATCTTCGGTCTTCCTTTGCAGGACCAGGATACTAGTCTGCACGCTCACATGCGGCTGGAAAGTATCCGGGTGCAGGTCGATGCTCGCCAGTATGCGGGTGTGCCGCAAAATCCATTCACGAACGTAGCCAAGTCCCGGTGAACCCAGGATGCCATCCGGTAGCACCATCGCGAGCCGGCCCGTTCCCGGCTTCAGCATCCTGACACAGCGCTCAATGAACAGTATCTCCGGTGGCTGAGACTTCTGGACCGCTTCCATCATTGACCAGCGATCGGTGGCTTTGTCGTAGGCCCAAGCGTGCCCAAGATCATACTTCTCAAGGATGCTGGGCTCATCCACAGGGATTTTCGACCCGAACGGTGGGTTAGTGAACAGCATGTTCACCTTCCCCATGATATTGCGGGTCCGCAGGTCTTCGTCCCAAGTGGCTGGGCTTTTCAGGCTGTTGGCCTGAAAAAGGCCGCCAGCGCCGTCGTTGTTCATGACCATGTTCATTTTGGCGGCCCTGACCAAATTGGGATTTAGGTCTAGCCCGACCACATAGGTTTCAGCGAAACGCTTGATGCGCTCCCTAGCCGCACGCTCCGCACGCTCGATATTACCGCCCCACTTCGTAAGTTCGGCCGCCCTGATCTTCTCAATAACGTGGTTCATGGCGGTGATCAGGAAGCCGCCTGTCCCGCAAGCCGGATCGACGATCAGACCCTTTTCACCAGGATCAAGCATCGCCACCGCCATGCGGCAGACGTTTCGAGGCGTGAAAAACTCGCCCCGGTCGCCCCGGAGATTTGCACCGACGATCTCCTCATAGGCCCGCCCCTTCACATCGATATCGCTCTCCAGCAACGAATACATCTGGAGCTGCGAGACGATGTAGGAGAGCACCCCTGGGTTAAGGTCGATGCCCTCCGTCGCTTTGAAGATGGTTGGGTAGTCCGCCTTGACGGAGCTGAAGAGCTTCTCGATCCGCTGCTTTACCTTGAGCGGACCATTGACTCCATGGCGCTCGGTGGAGGCCGAATAGAACTGCACCTCGTCATTGCTTCGCTCATCATGTATCTTGCAGAAGATCAGCTTTAACAGCTCCCAGAACGCCTCTGGCTTCTGCAACCCCTGATTCCCGGCGATGTAGTTGTGACAACGTCGGAACGCGAACAGGAGCGCGTCTGAAGATGCGGCCTTCAGCTGATCGAAACGGGGACGCTCGGCCTCCTCCTCGCTTCGCCCGTTTGCCGGGATGTCGGGAATCTCCTCGAAGACAACTCGCCCCCGCTGCTCCACCTTGCGGTAACAATACCGCTCAAGTCCGTTCGTCCACATGCCATAGGTGGCGTTCGCGCAGGCGGCCATATAGCTCTGGAGCTGCCCGACCCCCTCCTTACGGTCATCGGCCTTCACAGCCTGCGACTTGCATTCCACGATGATGTAGGCGTGGTCTTGGGTGTGATCGCTGCTGGAGTGAAACACCACCAGATCCGCCCGCGGTTTGCGGCTGCCGAGGCGCAGCACAAACTCCACTGCGATGTCCAGCTTAGGGTATTCGTACTCGCGGACCAGCGACTTGGCTATTTCCTGCCGGACGTACTCTTCAGGAGTCTCGTTGCGTTGGGTCAGGCCATCGATGAAATCGAGAACCTTTCCTTGCTGCACGATAACGGCGTGCGGCCTCGCCAGCACAGCTTGGTTCTCGGTCATCAGCAAGGCCCCCCACGAATCACTTAATTTGTACCCGATTACAGCTCGCCCAACATCCTGGCTACCGCCGTAGCGGCGTAGGGCTTCCCGCTATGACTGATGAAACCCGCCTTCGCCAGTTCCGCGGAGATATCCCGGAGTGATCGGCGGCCGCGCTTCGGTGACTTGCGACGAAGCTTTCGAGCCAGCGCAAGCATCTGCCCTCTGTTCTCTGCGGCGTCGATCTCCACATTGCTCCTGCGACCCTCCACCTTCACACCGGAGGCCCGCTTCCTGTCTCGCGCGACCTTCAGCTTGGCGACCAGTCGAGCCTTTTCGTACTGGTGAAACGCGCCTGCGATCTGCCTCATCATGACCCGAGACGGATCACTGCTGTCGGTCAAGTCATCTCCATTTGCGGTCAGGACCCGTACACCGCGATTGATGAGGGCCAGAATGCCCAGCTCCTGGGTGATAAGCTCGCGAGCGAAGCGGCTGGCGTCCTCGACGATCACCGTCCTTACTCCGTTGCCCTCGATCTGATCGAGCAACGCAGTGAACCCCCCACGAGTCTCGATCGGATCAGCACCGGAGACCGCAGCGTCCGTGAACTCCCCGACCAGGCTGAACCCTGCACGCCTAGCGTAGCCCTCGATGGCTGCCCGCTGGCGCTTCTCCGAGTCCTTGTCCGCCCCCACATTAGCCGCCGATGAGGTCCGAATGTACGCAACGGCTTCGACACTTTTTCCTTTGATTACCATTACTTATACCAATATTATGTTTCGGTTTCTTGAGATAACGTAACAACATATGCCTTGAAGGGTCAACCCGATCGGGTTCTTGCCCGCCAACGCAGGTCTTGTGGATATTGGGGTGTGGAACGCAAATAGAACGATGTTCTGGGAACGTTCGTCCAAAGCGTTGGCTTCTTTCCATCGCGCCAGCGCGGCGAGATTCCCCTAGTTCCATCAGGGGCTTGGAGGAGCATCCTCAGGTCTCCAGCCCGAGTTTTCCCAGCTTTCCACCATATTTAGTATTTCGTTCAGGAACTCGCACTAGGCCTTGACGGGCGCGATAGAGTCAGCGGAGATTGGAACAGTCTGGAAATGGAAGAAGCCGCCGAGCGGCCAGGCTCGAACGGCTTCGGAAGTCTCCAGCCCGCTAATTAACCCGTGAGATGGGCGAAGCGGGACACGGCTAGTTTCAGCGCTCCGATAGAATCGGAGATCATGCCGGTGGTCAAGCCTGTCTCACACAGATGACACAGGTGATTAATGACCACTTACGGTCAACCTTCCCCCGCATACCGAGTTCCATCTTCTGGGCCCGTGACCACGAGAGCCGTGGGCGTCAGCGGCAGAACCTACCAGTTCGAGGTCCACGCAATCGGCGCCAGCTATTTCGAAAAGCCCGGCGTCTACATCTTCGTGAAACGGGCTTCTAACGGCGGATGGGACGCCATCTACATTGGTGAGACCAGCAGCTTCAAACGACGCCTCACAGACGAGCTGCGACTGCATCACCAGTGGACCAGCATCCTGGCTCAGGGTGCCACTCACATCGCGACTATGCATGTACCGGGGCAGCTTGTAGTTCGCGAAACCATCGAAACCGACTTGCGTCGGGCAATTTCGACACCCTGCAATCTCCAATAGAAGAGTCGGGCCCGGTCATCGCGCCGGGCCCCATTCCTTGTATCGCGCAAGAGCACGACGACTGGTCGTGGGTTGAAGGTTGCCTTGCGCCTGCACTTTCTGTCTTCGCAAAGTCATACAGCTTGGAGAAAAAGCGGAAGGCCTCGCCAACATTCGCACGTTGCGTGGACTCCAGTGAAGCGAGGCATCACCATTCGAGGTCCATTTTTTTCTTGAACAGCCCCTCGCTCGGATGACCCGCTCCTACTTCGAACTTCCAAAAGACCCCTTTTCCGCGAACGACAACTTTCAAGAACTCCAATCGGAGTTCCCGGCGGATAGCAGCTGCAAAATCCCGCAAATTTCTAGGGATTCCTTACCTGAAGGCGACGAGAACCGCCTGCGACCCTCTTATATGGTTTCAGGCGCTGCTGGGGTGAAGCACACCGACAGGGGTGAGGTCCTTCATCCCGGGGCAGACCCGTTCGCGAACTGGACCAAGAAGACCAAGATCGGCCGGAGGAGCATCACCCGCCAGCTGACGTTGCGCCAAGTCCGTGACCTGAAATCCGCCTGGCATCACGCGAAGACGGTCGGTCAGCCGGTGAACAGGTTCATCACCTTCAGGCCGCACGACATCAACGACCAGGATGCCGAGCAACGGATCGATACTTGGTGGCGCTGGCGAAACAAGCTGGCCCAGTTCGCCCGCGATAACGACTTCGACTTCACTTGCCTGTGGACCAGGGAATCGGAGCGCCACACCGGGAAAAACGAACACCTCCACGTCCTGATGCATGTGCCACGCTCATTGCAAAAGCGGTTCGACAGGGTGGTCGAGGCTTGGTGCGACGGGACTGATGAAATCGACGTGCGTGGTTGCACGTACCAGATCAGGCGCAATGAGAGGGGCGGCGAGGAGAGCGTTTTGACCTACATCGCCAAGAACAGCCCGCAGGCGAACCGGTTCTTGAACCACACGGTCCAGTACGGCGGTCCGATCTTCGGCAAGCGCTACGGGCTGTCCAGCAATCTGACGGCCAAGGCTCGCGCCCGCGCCGCGGTTGCTGGTGGCCTGCGGCAGGACCTGCGCCTGCCCCGCGTCACTTCGGAGGTGAACCAGCCGGTCCCGAAGCCGGCCAACGACCAGGGCCGTAAGGGGAACCGCAACAGAGCAGCCTAGGGGCCTCGCTGGCGCGTTTCGCGATTGGTCAGCAGGGTTGCCCCTTCGCCTGACGCAAAACGTACCAGCGGCTATCCTATTGAATCCTAGGCGCATTCTGGAGCCGGTCGGCGCCCGAGACAGTGCACCTTTCTTAAAAGACCATTTGATTTCCGGGCTCCGCGACCGCGACGTCCAGGCAGCGAAAAAGTGTTGCAAGATCAATGGCTTGCGAGGTGTTTGAAGCCGATCGCCAGGCGTCGAAATTCCCTGGTTTTGCCTAGTCAACCCTTCTAAGTCTTTGCAACTATTGACATTTGAATCTTTACAGTGTAAAGATGTGTTCGAGCCTGAGCGCCAGCACGCCTCGCCAGCTCGCACCTCTTCAACCACTCTCATCATGGAGACCAACATGCAGGAAATCGATCTCGACCTGCTCAGGAACGAGCGGACCGTCACCATCGGTACCGTGTTCCCTGAAACCATGGCCATCGCCATCGAGGAACGCGCCAAATCCGAGCTGATCTCGCGATCATCTTGGCTGCGCCGAGTTGCTTTGGCCGAATTGCAGAAGGTCAAGTCATGACCGAAGTCATCGCAGGCAGGATCAACACCGCGACGGCGCTCCGTCAGGTGCTCGACCTTCATGGCCTTAAGCTCACCCGAGAGGGCGAGGACGCTCTCGTTGAGCGGCTGACCGATCGGCTCATCCCGGGCGGCGGTCATAGCTTGAAGTACCTCGACCAGAACGGTGCTGAAGCTGACCTCACGGCCTATCTCGCTGGCCTTTACAGCACCCCTGAGACCAGGCGCTTCTTCAGCAGCAACGGGGCGCCTCTCCGCCTGCCCCACGGAGCCTCGCTGCTCACTCAGAACCCGTTCTCGAAGCGGCATTGGAACGTCACCAAGCAGATGCTCCTCCAGCGCGACGACCCGCAATATGCACAGCAGCTGGAGCGCTACGCCGCGAGTGAGCGCAATGTTCGACGAGATGACGGCGACCCGACAAACCCATTCAGCCGGGCCGGTTTCAACCTGACCCAGCAGATGCTGCTCGAAAAGAACGATCCCGAACGCGCGGCCATGCTGCGCAGAGAGGCCGAGGACGCTTAAGATGAGCCGAAACACGTCCCCAATTTCGACTAAGGGATGGTCCCACCGCGAAGAGCGAGCAAGGTTCATTCGCGATAGCCAAAAGGCCTCGGATGAGGTCAGGGCCGCCCGCGCTGCTCTGCTTGCCCGAAAGGACCTTGAGCGGCGACAGCAAGAGGCCCTGGCCCGGGTCGCTGATGCCCAACAGCGCCTGGAGGCATTTGACCCGGAGAACCACAAGCTGGCGCTCGCCGAAGCACTTCGCGAGGCCGAGAGCGTTGCGGCCGCATTGCAGACCGCCGCATGCGGTGCTCCGCCGCCGAAGAAGGGCAGGTGACCTAGATCGATCGTAGATCGCCGGGGGCTCATCTCCGGCGATCTATTCGGCGGCCTCGACTGTTCGGCCTACCGTAGGATCGGTGGTGATCCCTGGAACTTGCACCTTGTTCACGACCGGCGCTTTTGTGTGGACCGTATAGTGGCGATACTTGTCGGCCTCGGATTTCTTCCCGTGACCGACGATTGAATCGGACATGCTGTCGGGCACCTCCAAGGCGCCAAGCTCCGTCTTGAACCAGTGCCGGAAAGCGTGGTTCGGTGCCTTGCGTGGGTCCTGAAAGCCGGGCTGTGACCTCACCCACTTCGCGAGATCATTGCAGACGCTCTTCGACGCATGCTTCTTGTTCGGGTCGCCCGAGCTGCGATTGTAGAACAGCGGCCCATCGCCACGCTCCGCGACGAAATCCAGAAACCCTTCGTCAATGATGGCTTGGTGGATCGGGGTGTCCCGCTCACTCCAAACGTTCTTTAGCCGGCCGCCGTCCTCTGCCGGACGGATCGACATGACCCAAACGCTACCGATCTTCCTGATCCGACAGCCCCAAAGCTGAGCAACCTCACCGATCCTGGACCCGCTGAAGGCGGCAAGCCAGGGCAGCCAGCGCTTCGCCTTCGATCGCAAATTTTGCGAGGTCTGCTCTCTCGCAAGCGTGAGAAGCCGAGCAACCTCCGCCGTCGCATAGGGCAGTTGGTTCTCTCCGGCACGGCCTCGCGTGCTCACCGTGACCTTATCGGCGACGTTTTCCTTCAGTCGGTGGTTCGCGACCTCGTAGCTCAACAGCCTCTTGATGCAGGCCAGATAGCCGTCGTTGATCGTCTTGGCCGACAAGCCCTTCTGCACCAGGTCGTCCTTCCAGCCGACTATATCGTGCTTGGTCAATCGCCCGACGTCTTCGTGTCCGACAAACTCCCGGAGTGAGTTCAGGTTGCCCTTCCAGGTCGAGACGGTGTTTGGAGCGGGCTGCACCTCGGTGCGCCATGCCTCAAAGACCTCGCTCAACGTTCGCTCCGATCGAAATACCGGATACTGCTCCAGGAACGTGTCTCTGCCGTAGATGCCGGCCGCGTTCTCTTTCAGTCGGCGCGGCCCGGTCTGTCCCGCCATGGCGATCGCCGTCAGCAAGCGCTTGCGCGTGGCGTAGTCTACACGCATGCAGTTCTGGTCCAGGACCCAATCGCAGAGCAGCCCAAATCGGTTCTCTAGGCCTTGGTCATGGTCCGGTAGAACGGGGAGCGAGTTGATGCCCTGAGTGAGATTGTCTCCAAACTGCTGCGCCGCCAGCTGGCATTCATCAGGCATCTGTCCTGGAACAATCTGAGGGACGTTGATGAGCCGCCCCTCCTGGACGGCCCGATTCAAGGCTTTGTGGGCGATCCAGGCGGCTCGCTCACCGGGCTCCTGCTGAAACTCTTCGACGTAAAGTTCGTGGACCAAGCGCGCGAGCCCCATGATCTGCATGTGACTCAGCCGTTTCGGTGGCGACCTGCGCGCAGCCCAGAGCCTTGCCAGTGCCGCGCCGGCTTGGTTCTTGCGGACCTCAGCCACCGCCGGATCACGGGTCCTGAGCGAGAACTTCACCTCGGCGCCGATTTTGGCGGTGACCACGAACGCCGGACTGCCCATGCACTGCTCAAACGTCAGCAGCGCTCGATCCGTGTCCAGCATTCGCAAAATGTCTGAAGGGGTCCTCGTCCTATAGCTGAAGAATGAAGAGTCGCTGTCCTTGGAGAGGTAGGCCATTCGATAGTTCATCGCGCTGTGTCCCGGTGTTGTGTACCGGTCAGCGGCTCATTTTCCCTGCAATGTAGCGATTTCAGTCGCTTGGGTAGTCGATGGTGCCCAGGAAAGGACTCGAACCTTCACGGCCGTTAAGCCACTGGCACCTGAAGCCAGCGCGTCTACCAATTCCACCACCTGGGCATGCCGTCTAGGGCACGGAGGCGGTTACTACGGTTCGGTGACGCCGTTGTCAATTCATGCGTGGGGTTGCGGATTGCGCATTGCAAACCGGCCCGATACAAGCCTGACAAAACGCACTCTTCCCGCAGGAATGGACCGCCATGGCTACCAATCTGGACACGCTCGTCACGGTTTTCGGCGGATCAGGGTTTTTGGGCCGGAGCGTCGTCCGCGCGCTGTGCAAGCGTGACTACCGGGTCCGGGTCGCGGTCCGGCGGCCGGAACTGGCCGGCTTCCTGCAGCCGCTCGGCCGGGTCGGGCAGGTCCATACCGTACAGGCAAACCTGCGCTATCCGGCCTCGGTCGAGGCGGCGCTGCGTGATTCGCATGTCGCGATCAACCTGGTCGGCATCCTCACCGAGGGCGGCGGGCAGACCTTTGACGCCGTCCAGGCCAAGGGCGCCGAAACGGTCGCCAGGGCGGCGGCCGCCGCCGGCGCTGAGATGGTGCATGTCTCGGCCATCGGCGCCGACGAAGAGTCGCCCTCGCGCTACGCCCGGGCCAAGGCCGCCGGCGAGAAGGCGGTGCTATCAGCGGTGCCCTCGGCCACGATCTTCCGTCCCTCGGTAATGTTCGGCCCCGAGGACCAGTTCACCAACCGCTTTGCCGCGCTGGCGCGGATGTCGCCGGTGCTGCCGCTGGTCGGCGGGACGACCCGGATGCAGCCGGTCTATGTCGGCGACGTCGCGACCGCGATCGCGGATGCGGTCGACGGCAAGGCCAAGAAGAGCGCCACCTACGAGCTCGGCGGGCCGGAAGTGCTGACCATGCGCGAGATCATCGAGACCATCCTCCGCATTACCGACCGCCAGCGCATGCTGGTTCCGCTCTCGTTCCCCCTCGCCCGTTTCCAGGCCAACTTCCTGCAGTTCGCGCCGGGCGCGCTGAAGCTGACGCCGGACCAGGTCACATTGCTCGAGCGCGATAACATTGTGTCGGACGCGGCCAAGGCCGCAGGCCTGACGCTGGAAGGCCTCGGGATCGCACCCGATTCGCTCGAGGCGATCGCTCCGCAATATCTCTGGCGCTTCCGCGCCGCCGGCCAGTTCCAGCGCATGATCGTGTAGCGCGTCCTTCACCTCGCCGCGCTTGCGGGGAGCGCAGCTTCAGCGCGACAACGACGTCAGAACTTGAGCTTCTTGAAGATCGCTTCCGGCAGCGCCTTGATGATGAGCATCACGAGGCGCCATTTGCCGCTGACATAGACGACGTCGGTCCGCCGCTGCACGGCGTTGAGGATGGCATCGCCCACCACCTGTGCCTCGACGGTCAGGGGCCCGATCAGCTTCATGCCCTCGGTCATCTTGGTCCGGACGAAGCCGGGCTTGACGGTGACGATGTGAACGCCGCCGCGGCTCGCGCGGGCGCGCAGGCCCGACAGGAACGCGGAAAAGCCTGCCTTGGCCGAACCATAGACATAGTTCGAGGCGCGGCCGCGATCGCCGGCCACGGACGACACGCCGACGATCGTGCCATAGCCGCGCGCCAAGAACTTCTCCGCAAACAGGCCGAGGATCAGCGCGGGCCCCTCGTAGTTCGAGCGCATGATCGTCGTGGCGTGTTCGAGATCGCTCTGCGCGCTCTCCTGCGCGCCCAGCAAGCCGACGATCGAGATGACGACATCCGGCAACGCCGGAAGGCCGCTGGCAAAGGTTTCGAACGACGCCGTGTCCAGCACGTCGAATGTCCAGCGACTTGCCTCGACATTGTAGCGCGCGCGCAGATCCGCCGCGTCAGGCTCCAGCACGGCGGCGTCGCGGCCCGCGAGCTGCACATCGTATCCGGCCTTGGCGAAGGCGCGCGCGGTGGCGCGGGCGATATCGGAGGAGCCACCCAGCACCAGAACGGTCTTGCGCGAAGTCACGGCTGCACCTCATCAAACAGACGCTGCGAGAGCTTTGATCGGATCTTTCCGGCGAGATCGAGCGATTTGCGGATCGCCTTGAAGCGTTGCAGGGCGGGATAGCCGGCCTCGAAAGTCGCGCGCGACTGGCGCGCGTCCTTGGCAAGGTACAGCCGTCCGCCGGCGGCGACGACCAGCCGGTCGATCTCGTCGAGAAAATTCAGGATGTCGCCGCGCATCGGGAAATCCAGCGCTAGCGTATAGCCGGGCATCGGAAACGACAGGATACCGTCGCCCTGGCCGAGCTTCTTCAGCACCGCGAGGAACGAGGCGTCGCCGCGCTTGGTGACACGTTCGAGAATGTCGCCGAGCACGTCGCGCGCGCCGTGTTCCGGGATCACGCATTGATGCTGCAGGAAGCCGCGCCGGCCATAGATGCGATTCCAGGCACTGATGCTGTCGAGCGGAAAGAAATAGGGGAAGAGCGAGACCCGATGGCTTTCGCCGGCGCGCTTCGCACCCATGCGATAATAGAGCTCGTTGAAGGCGCGGATGCTATAGCGGTTGAGCGTGATGGACGGCAGGTCGACGGGCACGGCGAGGGCGGGATCCTTGCCAAGCGGAAATGCATCGGCACCGTCGGGAAGCTCGCCTGCGCGGGCGTGCTCGCCGAGATAGATCAGCGAGCGGCCGAGCTCGCTGCCGCGTGCCACGCAGTCGATCCACGCCACCGAATAGGTCGCGGAATCGCCGGCATCGAGCGCGCGCATGGCAGCACCCAGATCGGATGTCGAGACCACCCGCTCGCGGATCCAGCCGGTTTCGACCGGCCGCAGCCGCATCGTCGCTTCCAGAATGACCCCGGTCAGGCCCATGCCGCCGACGGTCGCGAAGAAGGCATCGGAATTCTCTTCGCGCGAGGCTTCGATGATCTCGCCCTGCCCGGTGCGCAGCAGGATGCTGTCGACATAGCGGCCGAAGCCGCCCTCGCAATGATGGTTCTTGCCGTGGACGTCGGCGGCGATGGCGCCGCCGACCGACACGAACCGCGTTCCCGGAACGACGAAGGGCAGGAAGCCGCGCGGACCAAAGGTGTCGATCAGGTCCGACAGCAGCACGCCGGCTTCCAGGCGAATGCGTCCGGTCACCGGATCGAACGACCTGACCCGGTCGAAACCGGTCATCGCGATGGTCCTGATGGCGCCGATGCCGGCGTCGCCATAGGCGCGCCCGTTACCCCTGGCCACCGTGCCGGACGCACCGGCGACGGCCTCGCCGATCGCCATAAACGACCGCGGCCGCAGGACATCGGTATCGACGACCGGGAAGCGCCCCCAGCCGCTGACGAGGGTCATCGTTCAGCTCCTTTGCCGGGCGTGCCTCGCCCTGGCTATAGAAACTGCCTACCGATCAAAAGCTTATATTACGTTGAGGCGGCGATGCGACTTTTGCGGGTATTACCGGCCAAGCGCCAGCGCGATCAGGCCGAGCGTGCCGACGATGACGCGCCACCAGGCGAACAGCACGAAGCCGTGGCGGGTGACGTATTCCAGGAACGTCTTCACCACGATGATCGCGGTGATGAACGACACCACGAAGCCGATCGCGACGATGTTCATGTGGTCCATCGTCATCTCGGACCGGTTCTTGTAGAAGTCGTAGGCGAACGCGCCGATCATGGTCGGGATGGCGAGGAAGAACGAGAACTCCGCCGCCGCGCGCTTGTCTGCGCCGAGCAGCATCGCCGCGACGATGCTGGCGCCGGAACGCGACACGCCCGGGATCATCGCCACGCATTGCGCGATGCCGATATAGAGATACATCAGCAGCGGAAACTTGGTGGCATCGTGCTCGCGCGGCTTCAGATTGAGCCGGTCGACCCACAGGAGAATGGCGCCGCCGACGATCAGCGTGAAGCAGACGACCCACGGATTGAACAGCACGCTCTTGATGTATTTGCCGGCGAGCAGGCCGACGATGACCGCGGGCAGGAACGCGACCAGCACACCGATCACGAAACGGCGCGCATAGACATCCCCGGTGAACATGCCGATCGAGACGTCCCACAACTTCCTGAAGTACAAGCCGACGATCGCGAGGATCGCGCCGAGCTGGATCAGGACGGTAAACGAATCCCAGAAGGCGCCTTCGCCAAGGCCGAAGAAGCGCTCCGCGAGCAGGAGGTGACCTGTCGATGAAACGGGAAGGAACTCAGTCACGCCCTCGATGATGCCGAGGATCACTGCCCGTATTGTGTCTGACATATTTACGGTCCATTTCGGCTGGAAAAGCGGGGTTCTTCTCGCCTATTCGTCCCGCTGCGGCAATCGCTAAATGCGATATCACGGCTTGTCTTGCGGTTTTGAGGGGCTAGTGTGGCGCCGAAGAAAACATTGATGGATTCTTAAGCACCATCAAATAGTCACAGGCTGCATGTTTACGCTGTTTCATCATCCGTTCTGTCCGCATTCGCGCTTCATCCGCCTGATCGTGGGCGAATACGGGCTCGAGCTGCGGCTGACCGAGGAACGCACCTGGGAACGGCGCGAAGCATTTCTGCTGCTCAACGCGGCGGGCACGACGCCGGTGCTGGTGGACGAAAAGGAGCCGCCGATTCCGGGCGCGGCGATCATCGCCGAATATCTCGACGAGGCCTATGGGCAAGGCATGGGCGTCAAGCGCTTGATGCCGAACACGATCACCGAGCGCGTCGAGGTGCGCCGGCTGATGGCCTGGTTCAACGAGAAATTCTTCGAGGAGGTCTCCCATCCGCTGGTGACCGAGCGCATCTACAAGCGCTTCATGAGCGAGGAGAACGGCGGCGGCCCGCCGTCGGCCGACGTAATGCGCGCCGCCAAGGCCAATGTGCGGTATCATCTGGCCTACATCGGCTGGCTGGCGCAGACGCGCAACTTCCTCGCCGGCGACCGGTTAACCTATGCGGATCTCGCCGCCGCAGCGCATCTTTCGGCGATCGACTATCTGGGCGACGTGCCATGGAGCGAGGACGACGCAGCAAAGGCGTGGTACGCGCGGGTGAAATCCCGCCCGTCGTTCCGCCCGCTGCTGAGCGAATGGCTGGCCGGCGTGCCGGCGTCGCGGACCTATGTGGATCTCGACTTCTGAACTCTGCGTCTGATCTGTCCGATCTGAAGGCTGCGCTTGCGCGCGAGGCGCAGGCGCTCGGCTTCGACTGCATCGGCATCACCGCACCCGGCACGATCGAGAATGCCGGAAAGTACTTCCTCGAATTCATCGCCTCGGGCGGCCATGGCGACATGGACTGGCTTGCTGCGCAGCCCGAGCGCCGGGTCGATCCGCGCGGGCTGTGGCAGGACGTGCGCTCGGTGATCATGCTCGGAGTGAACTACGGCCCCGACCAGGATCCACTGGCGATCCTGCAAGAGCGCACGCGTGCGGCGATCTCGGTCTATGCGAAAGGCGACGACTATCACGACCTGATCAAGAAGCGCCTGAAGGCGCTGGCGCGCTGGCTGGTTGCGACCGCGCCGTCCGAGGTGAAGGTGTTCGTCGACACCGCGGCCGTGATGGAAAAGCCGCTGGCGCAGGCGGCGCATCTGGGCTGGCAGGGCAAGCACACCAATCTCGTCTCGCGCGAATTCGGCTCATGGCTGTTCCTCGGCGCGATCTACACCACGCTTGAGCTGCCGCGCGACGACGCGGAGATCGATCATTGCGGCTCCTGCCATGCATGTCTCGACATCTGCCCGACCGCGGCATTCCCCGCGCCCTACAAGCTCGATGCGCGCCGCTGCATCTCGTACCTGACCATCGAGAACAAGGGACCGATCCCGCGCGAGTTTCGCAAAGCAATCGGCAACCGCATCTATGGCTGCGACGATTGCCTTGCCGCCTGTCCCTGGAACAAGTTTGCCCAAGAGGGCCGCGAAGCAAAGCTCGCAGCACGCGACGTGCTGCGCGCGCCAAAGCTTGCCGAACTGGCGCGCCTCGACGACGCCGCGTTTCGCGCGCTGTTCGCGAAATCGCCGGTGAAGCGCATCGGCCGCGACCGCTTCGTGCGCAACGTGCTGATCGCGATCGGCAACTCGAGTGATGTCGCATTGGCGGAAGAGGCGCGGCGTTCGCTGGATGATGCGAGCCCGCTGGTGCGTGGGGCCGCGGTGTGGGCGTTGGGGCAGTTGTTGTCGCGCGAGGAGTTTGCGGCGCTGGGCGCAAATGCAATCGCAAGCGAGTGCGATGAGAGTGTGTGTGAGGAGTGGCGGGCCGCTTCCTAACACTCCACTGTCATGCCCCGCGAAGGCGGGGCATCCAGTACGCCGCGGCTTCTCCGTACCCGTCACTGTCTCTGGAATACTGGATCACCCGCTTTCGCGGGTGATGACAGCGGAGGATGAGGGGAACGCGTGGCGCTCCTGACCCTCATCCTGAGGAGCGCGCTTGCGCGCGTCTCGAAGGATGAAGGCCGAGCTGCCGCAGCCGGGCCTGCATGGTTCGAGACGGCGCCTCGCGCCTCCTCACCATGAGGATCGGGCACCTTGATTTCCCCGCGCGATGCTTCAAGGTCGCGCATCATGACCAATATGCCTTTCTTCACCCGCGACGGCGACACATTCCATCCGACGGAAGTCGCCAATGGTCCGTGGGATCCGAAATCGCTGCACGGACGCGTCATCGTCGGCCTGCTCGGCTTCGCCATCGAGGAGCGCCATTCGAGCCAGGAATTCGTGCCGGCACGGCTCACCGTCGACATGTTTCGCCTGCCAACCATCGACAAGCCGATTCAAGTGACGACACGGCTGGTGCGCGACGGCCTGCGCATCCGCGTGGTCGAGGCGGAGCTCTTCTCCGGCGGCGTCAGCATGGCGCGCGCCTCGTGCCAGCTCCTGCGCCGGACGCAGAATCCGGATGGCAGCGTCTGGTCGCCGCCGAACTGGGATGCGCCAAAGCCCGCCGACATTCCGCCGCCGACCGACCCGCGGCTCGGCATGAACGGGAAATGGACGACGCGCCCGATCGTCGGCCACATGGGCTCGCTCGGTCCGCGCCGGCTCTGGATGAGCGAGGTGCGCGAGCTGATCGCGGGCGTTGCGATGACGCCATTCGTCCATGTCGCAACCGGCGCCGACTTCGCAAGCCCGTTCGCCAACGCCGGCGACAAGGGGCTCGGCTACATCAACAGCGACGTGACCATCTATCTGCATCGCCTGCCGGTGACGAGGTGGATCGGCTTCGAGGTGGTGAACCACCACGCCACCGACGGCGTCGCGATCGGTGAATGCTGGCTCTACGACGAACAGGGCCCAATCGGCACCGCAACGGTGGCGGCGCTGGCGCAGCGCAAGCCGATGGCGAAGCCACCGCCGCCGTAGCTCTCATCTCAAGTCGTCATTCCGGGGCACGCGAAGCGTGGGCCCGGAATCCATGCTCCCGATGGTGGTTATGGATCCGGGCCTGCGCTTACGGCGCATCCCGGAATGACGATGCGGAGAGAGCTCGCTTCCCACGACAAGAAGGAGCGAGTTACGCCAGATGCCGCTTCATCTCCGGTCTCGCCCTCAGCTCGGCGCCCTGCCTGGCGACGATCTTGGCGATGCGCTCCGGTGCGAACTTCAGGTCGACGAAGGCAGGCGCGGTATTGGCGACCTCGTGATAGCTGGCGATCTTGCCGTCGCGGAGCGTCATGATCGCCACGCCCTCGAACATCGCCCGCGCACCGTTCGCTTCAGGCAATGTCGAGCAATAGCTGAAGGTATAGCGCGCATAGAGCGTGGTGCCGTCGGAGACCGGCTCGTGCATGTCCCAGCGGAAATCCTTGGCCGTTCGATAGAACCAGTCGTCGATCATCCCCGCGATTTTTTCGCGGCCAGCGAACGCGCCGTAGAACACGTCGTGATAGACGCCATCCTCGGTGAACAGTTCGGCAAAAGCCTTGCCGTTGCGCTGCTCGACCGCGTCGCAGAAGGCACGCAGCATGGTGGTGGTCATCGGCGCTTCTCGCTCCCCATTCTCCGTCATGCCCCGCGCAGGCGGGCATCCAGCACGCCGCGGCCTCTCAGTTAGACACGTCCATCTCTGGGATACTGGATCGCCCGCCCCAGTGCGCAAGTGCGCACAAGGCGGGCGATGACACTGGTGTCTAGCAACACTTCACCCGATCTCAGCCACTGCGGCAAGGATGCGTGCGATGTCCTGCGGACGCGACAGGCGGTGATCGCCGTCCTGGATCATGGTCAGCACGACGTCGTCGGCCGGCAGGCGATGCGTCAGCGCAAACGCATGCTGCCACGGCACGTCCGGATCCTTGGCACCTTGCAGGATGCGGACGGGGCAGCCGAGGTCGATGGCGCTGCCGAGCACGAGGTGATTGCGTCCCTCCACGATCAGGTTCCGCGTGATCGGATAGGGCGAGCCGTCACCATACTCGGACGGCCTGAACCAGACGCCCTTGGTCTCGATCTCCTTCTTCACCGCGGCCGAGAAGTTCTTCCACATCAGCTCCTCGGTGAAGTCGGGCGCCGGCGCAATCAGCACGAGGCCCGCGAGCGACGCCTTCGCCTGCTGTTGCTCTGGCTCGTTCCCTTGCGCGTTCCCTTGTCGCTTCCTGATCTCGCGCGCGAGCAGAAGCGCCATCCAGCCGCCCATGGAGGAGCCGATCACAATCTGCGGGCCTTCGCAGAACTGCTCGAACACCGCCACGCTTTCCTCCAGCCAGCGTCCGATGGTTCCGTCGGCGAAATCGCCACCGGATTCGCCGTGGCCGGAATAGTCGAACCGCACCGAGGCGCGGCCGTGATCTTTGGCCCAGCCATCCAGCGCCAACGCCTTGGTACCCTGCATGTCTGATTTGAAGCCGCCGAGCCAGATCAACCCGGGGCCTTGCCCAGCGCGGCTGCGCACCGCGATCTTGCGCGCGGACGGACCTTCGCCCACATCGATGAAGCTCGGCGCGTCGGAAATCGCATTGGTCATGGAACGTTTACTCTGGTTGTGCGGTTTGAGCTGTTCGAGCATGTCCTGCAGCGCAATCCCATGTCGACATTGACCCTTTGGGACGCTTGCGGAACAGAAGCAAGGTGTCTATGTCGAGCACCGTGCCGATGGGCGTGACCAAAATGCCTCGCATTTGAGGGTTTTTCGCTTCTCGCACGAGCGACTTGCTTGCCGGCAAACGCATCTTCCTTCAAAATAGCTGCTTCCTTCACAACTTTGGAGAACCACCCATTCGTCGTCCCAATAGAGCCCCGGCCCCTGCCAGCAAAGACGGGCCGCGCATCAATGATGATATCCGCAATGCGCAGATCCAACTGATCGATCAGACCGGTGAGAACAAAGGCACGGTCGAGACCGTCGTGGCCATTCGGCTGGCCCAGGAAGCTGGCATGGATCTGGTTGAAATTTCGCCGAATACCAGCCCTCCCGTCTGCAAGATCATGGACTACGGGAAGTACAAGTATTCCGCTCAGAAAAAAGCCGCCGAGGCCCGCAAGCGGCAGAAGACCGTCGAGATCAAGGAGATCAAGCTCCGCCCGATGATCGACGACCACGACTATGACGTGAAGATGCGCGCGATGCAGCGGTTCTTCGAAGAGGGCGACAAGGTCAAGATCACGCTGCGCTACCGTGGCCGCGAGATGGCGCACCAGGAGATCGGCACCAAGCTGCTCGACAAGATCAAGAGCGACGTCGCCGAGCTCGCCAAGGTCGAGCAGGACGCCAAGTTCGAGGGCCGTCAGGTCGTCATGGTGCTGGCGCCGCGCTGACGGCAACTCTCGAAGGAATTCAACGGCCCGTCCGGATGTCCGGCGGGCCGTTTGTGTTTCAGGTCCGTGTCGCCTGCCAGGTGCCGCTGCAGCGGTCGCCGGAGATGATGCCGTGCCACGAACCAGCACCGTACACGCGAGCGAGGCGGCCGCCGCCGCTGGCGTGGGATGCGCCGACCGAGACCTGGACCGCGACGGCGCCGGCGCGATTGACCCTGCCGGAGACCCGACCGCCGCCGGCGGACGAGACGCGGCCGCCGATCACGGTGAAGGGAACACTGTAGCCAGAGCTGCAATTGCCGCGGGTGGTGGCGAAGGTGACGTTCCAGACCCCGTCGTAGCTGCCCACACGGGCGTCGGCGGCCGACAGCGGTACGGCCGCGGCGAGCGCGGCAAACAGCAGCAGATGGCGCGGGCGGGTCACGGCGGATAAAAACGAAAGCGATTGCGGGAAGTCGGCCATTTTGGTCCTCCTCTGGGCGGCGAGGCGTGGACATGGTAACCCAGAATAGTCGGCGAGCAGGTTCCGGCGGTTCATCGTTGCCATTTCGCTTCGGCTCTGCCATAAGCCCAGCCTTCATCGCCCGGCTGATTTAAGGGCTGCCGTGGCGATGTCCGTGCGGGTTTCTGCCACTGCGCAAAAACCTGAGCACAATCAACGCTCTAACGAGCATTTTTGACGGCCAGCCGCCTTCGCGGGCGGATTTCTATTGTGGCCATAGGAGAGCCAAATGCCCAAGTTGAAGACCAAATCGGGCGCCAAAAAGCGCTTCAAGGTGACTGCCACCGGCAAAGTGATGCACGCCCAGCGCGGCAAGCGTCACGGCATGATCAAGCGAACGAAGAAGCAGATCCGTCAGCTTCGCGGCACCCGCGTGCTGTTCAAGACCGACGGCGACAACGTCAAGAAGTACTTCTTGCCGAACGCCTGATCGCGTCCACGATCACATCAGCCGAGCCGCGTTTCGCGCGGTGATCCCGAACCTAAGTCATCTCTGAAGGATTTTTGTCATGTCTCGCGTCAAACGCGGTGTGACCGCCCACGCCAAGCACAAGAAAGTCTACAAGGCCGCCAAGGGTTTCTACGGCCGCCGCAAGAACACGATCCGCGCCGCCAAGCCGGCCGTCGAGAAGGCCCAGCAGTATGCCTTCCGTGACCGCAAGCGTCGCAAGCGCACCTTCCGCGCGCTCTGGATCCAGCGCCTCAACGCCGCCGTCCGTCCCTTCGGCCTGACCTACAGCCGATTTATCGACGGCCTCGCCAAGTCGGGCATCACGGTCGACCGCAAGGTGCTGTCGGATCTCGCAATCCGCGAGCCGGCTGCGTTCCAGGCGATCGCCGAGAAGGCCAAGGCTGCTTTGGCTGCCTGAAGCCTTTAGCGCTAGCGGGCCTTCGGGCCCGCGGCCTTGAGCGCCCGTTGCGAGTAACGCTGGGCGACCTCCGCCCGGCAGAACGCTGTGAACGATCGATACATGGTGCCGGATTGATTCCGGTATTTTCGGTCGCAGACGTGCATCTCGCGTTGGTAGGCCTGTTTCCGCGCACTCTTGAGGCCGGACATGAAGTCCGCCTCGCATTTCTTCTCGACGGCGGCGCCAAGCTGGACATCGCCGCTCGCGCCGTATTCGCAATCCTGGAACACCTTCATCGCGCTTTCGCAGCCCTTCTGGGCGTTGATCGTCTCGATGATCTCGTCCTGCGTCATGGATTTCTCCATGCAAACCGCGGCGCGCACGGAGGTCCCGGCGACCGACAAAGCGACGGCCAGAACGGCCAGACAGGATCTTGGAAGCATCGCGAAAGTCTCCTCGTATCCCTTGGTGCCGAGCCGATGCGCGAGGTTCAACCCAGCCGGTCGCAAGCCCGAAATGACCGGCTTTTTGCTTGACGTTACGGCCTTCGGGCGGCGACAACCCAGCCGAATTTTGGCAGCAGGGATTTGACTGTGTCTGACCTCGCAACGCTCGAAACCTCCATCCTCGACCAGATCGCCGGCGCCGGCGACGAAGCCGCCCTCGAGGCGGTGCGCGTCGCAGCGCTCGGCAAGAAGGGCTCGATCTCCGCGCTGCTTGCGACGCTCGGAAAGATGTCGCCCGACGAACGCAAGACGCAAGGAGCCGCGATCAACCAGGCCAAGGACAAGGTCATGCAGGCGCTTACTGCGCGGCGGGACGTCTTGAAGTCGGCCGCGCTCGATGCGCGGCTCGCCTCCGAGACCATCGACGTCACCCTGCCGCTGCGCGACGCGCCGGCCGAGGCCGGCCGTATCCATCCGCTCAGCCAGGTCTGGGACGAGCTGACGACCATCTTCGCCGACATGGGATTTTCGGTCGCCGAAGGTCCCGATATCGAGACCGACGACTACAACTTCACCAAGCTGAACTTTCCCGAAGGGCATCCCGCGCGCGAGATGCACGACACGTTCTTCTTCCATCCGAAGGAGGACGGCTCGCGCATGCTGCTGCGGACCCACACCTCGCCGGTGCAGGTGCGCACCATGCTGAGCCAGAAACCGCCGATCCGCGTGATCTGCCCGGGCCGCACCTACCGCATCGATTCGGACGCGACCCACACGCCGCAATTCCACCAGGTCGAAGGCCTCGTCATCGACAAGAGCTCGCATCTCGGCCACCTCAAGTGGATCCTGCACGAGTTCTGCAAGGCGTTCTTCGAGGTCGACCACATCAATATGCGCTTCCGTCCCTCGTTCTTCCCGTTCACCGAGCCGTCGCTGGAAGTCGACATTCAGTGCCGCCGCGACAAGGGCGAGATCCGCTTCGGCGAGGGTGAGGACTGGCTCGAGATTCTCGGCTGCGGCATGGTGCATCCGAACGTGTTGCGCGCTTGCGGCATCGATCCCGACGAGTACCAGGGCTTCGCCTGGGGCATGGGCATCGATCGCATCGCGATGCTGAAATACGGCATGAGCGACCTGCGCCAGCTCTTCGACGGCGACGTCCGCTGGCTGTCCCATTACGGCTTCAAGCCGCTCGAAGTCCCCACGCTCGCAGGAGGGCTGAGCTCGTGAAATTCACCCTCTCCTGGCTGAAGGAACATCTCGAGACCGACGAGCCGCTGGACAGGCTGGCCGACAAGCTCACCATGATCGGGCTCGAGGTCGAGAGCATCGAGGACAAGGCGAGGGCGCTGAAACCCTTCACCATCGCAAAGGTGATCTCCGCCGAGCAGCATCCGAACGCTGACCGTCTGCGCGTCTGCATGGTCGATACCGGAGGCGGTGCGGCGCCGGTGCAAGTCGTATGCGGGGCGCCGAATGCGCGCACCGGGCTCGTCAGCGTGTTCTCGCCGCCCGGCACCTACATTCCCGGCAAGGACATTACGCTCGGCATCGGCACCATCCGCGGCGTCGAGAGCCGCGGCATGCTGTGCTCGGCGGCCGAGTTGCAGATCTCGAACGACCACGACGGCATCATGGAATTGCCGGCCGATGCCCCCATCGGCGCTGCTTACGCCGAATGGGCGGGCCTCGGCGATCCCGTGATCGAGATCAACCTGACGCCGAACCGCCAGGACTGCACCGGCGTTCACGGCATTGCGCGCGATCTCGCCGCCGCCGACATGGGCAAGTTCAAGGACCCGACCATCAAGGTCGTGAAGGGCGAATTCCCCTGCCCGGTGAAGGTCACGGTCGAGGACGCCACGCTGTGCCCGGGCTTCGCGCTGCGCCTCGTGCGCGGGGTGAAGAACGGCGCGTCGCCGGAATGGCTGCAGAAGCGGCTGACCGCGATCGGGCTCCGTCCGATCAATGCGCTGGTCGACATCACCAACTTCATGACCTTCGACCGCGCGCGGCCGCTGCACGTGTTCGACGCCAAGAAGGTTAAGGGCAACCTCGTCGTGCGCCGCGCTCGCGACGGCGAAACGCTGCTCGCGCTCGACGGCCGCACCTACAATCTCGATCCCGCCGTCTGCGTCATCGCCGACGACCACGGTGTCGAATCGCTCGCCGGCATCATGGGCGGCGAGGCCTCGGGCTGTGACGAGAACACCACCGACGTGCTGATCGAATCGGCGCTGTGGAACGAAATCAACATCGCCCAGACCGGCCGCAAGCTCGGCATCAATTCGGATGCGCGCTACCGTTTCGAGCGCGGCGTCGATCCCGCCTTTATGGTTCCTGGCCTCGAGCTTGCGACCAAGCTCGTGATGGAGATGTGCGGCGGCGCGCCGTCCGAGACCGTCGTGGTCGGCAAGGCTTTTGGCGACGACCGCGTGATCGAATTCCCGCTTGCCGAGGTGAAGCGGCTGTCCGGCATCGAGGTGCCGCAGGTCGAGATGAAGCGCATCCTCAACCATCTCGGCTTCATGATGGCGGGCGCGGGGCCGGTGGTGAAGGTCGCGGTGCCGTCCTGGCGTACGGACGTGCACGGCAAGGCCGACATCGTCGAGGAGATCGTCCGCATCTTCGGCGTCGACAAGGTGCCGGAGACGCCGTTCGAGCGTGGCGAGGACGCGCGCAAACCCGTACTGACGCCGCTGCAGTTCCGCACGCGGCGCGTCAGGCGCGCGCTCGCGAGCCGCGGCATGGTCGAGGCTGTGACCTGGTCGTTCATCACCAAGCCGGCGGCGGAGCTCTTCGGCGGCGGCCAGCGCGAGCTCGAGGTCGCCAACCCGATTGCCGCCGACCTTTCCGATATGCGGCCGAGCCTGTTGTCGGGCCTGATCGCGGCAGCGCAGGCCAATGCCGATCGCGGTTTCGGCGATGTCGCGCTGTTCGAGGTCGGCCAGATCTTCAAGGGCGATCGTCCGCAGGATCAGTTCATGGCGGCAAGCGGCGTCCGCCGCGGCTTTGCCTCGTCCGAAGGTCTTGGGCGACACTGGTCGGGCTCGGCGATAGCGGACGTCTTCGACGCCAAGGCCGATGCGCTGGCGGTGCTGGCTGCGGCCGGCGCGCCGATGCAGGCGCTGCAAATCGTGCCCGGCGGCGCCGCGTGGCTGCACCCCGGACGTTCCGGAACGATCCAGATCGGGCCGCAGAACGTGCTCGGCTATTTCGGCGAGATGCACCCGCGCGCGCTCGAAGCGCTCGGCGCCGATGGGCCGCTGATGGCGTTCGAGGTGATCCTCGAGCGGATTCCCGAGGCTAAGAAGAGGCCGACCCGCGCCAAGCCCGCAATCGAGCTATCGGCATTCCAGCCGGTCTCGCGCGACTTCGCCTTCATCGTCGACCGTGGCGTGAAGGCCGGCGACATCGTGCGTACGGCACAAGCCGTCGACAAGAAGCTGATCGCTGGCGTCAACGTGTTCGACGTCTATGAAGGCAAGGGCATCGAGGACGGCAAGAAGTCGATCGCGATCGCTGTGACGATCCAGCCGCGCGAGAAGACCCTGACCGACCAGGAGATAGAGGCCGTCGCCGGAAAGATCGTCGCCGAAGTGACGAAGAAGACCGGCGGCACCTTGAGAGCATGATGCCGAAAAGTGTGAAGCGGTTTTCGGACAACATCATGCTCCAAGATCACAGAGCATGAGTTTTGGAGACTTTCTCCCCGGCGACGTCAGCCTCACCGTCGCGCTGGCGCTTTGCGCCATCGCTTTCGTTTCGGGCACTGCGCGCGGCTTCTCGGGCTTCGGCGCCGCGCTGATCTTCATGCCGCTCGCAAGCAGCGTCGCGGCACCGCGGCTGGTCGCCGCGCTGCTTCTCGTTATCGATTTCGTTGCGGCGGCGCCGCTTGTGCCAGACGCCTGGCGGAAGGCCGATCGCAGGGCCACTGCGGTGATCGTGCTGGGCGCGCTGATCGGCGTGCCCGTCGGCACCTATTTCCTCAGCGTGCTCGATTCCGTCACCACGCGCTGGATCATCTCCTGCTTCGTTGCCGCGTTGCTGCTTCTGCTGTTCTCGGGCTGGCGCTATCGCGGCAAGGATCACACCTGGCTGTCGGTCGGCATCGGCGGCCTCTCGGGCTTCTGCAGCGGGCTGGCGCAAACCGGCGGTCCGCCGATCGTCGGCTACTGGCTCGGCCGCCCGATTGCCCCGATTGTCGCGCGCGCCAATATCGTGCTGTTCTTTGGAGCGTCGGACTCCTTCTCGATGATCAGCTACGCGACGACGGGACTGATCTCGCGCGAATCGCTGGTGCTCTCGCTCATCGTCGGCCCGGTCTATGCCCTCGGCGTCGCCTTCGGCGCGTCCCTGTTCGGCCGCGCCAGCGAAAAGATGTTTCGCGGCATCTGCTACGTGTTGATTGCCGTGGCTGTGATCACCGGCCTGCCGGCACTGGATGGGATTTTGCGTTGAAAACTATCCAGTGTCGTCCTGGCGAAAGCCAGGACCCACTACCCCAGGATGTAGTTGTGGTGCGAAGTGGTAACCCCGAGTCTTCGTCAAACCACTCCCTGGGGTAATGGGTCCTGGAGCTGCGCTCCGCTTGTCCAGGACGACGAGCTGAGATCTGGGCGCTTGTCCGCGACGACGGCTAACGTTTTTTCCTTCGCTTGGTCGATTGCGTCGGCACGTCGGCGGGTTCGTCCCTGATCGCACCAATCCTGCGCAGCGCGGCATCAGCCGCGCGCTCGCCGCTGTCCCAGGCGCCATCGACCGTGCCCCACAGGGTCTCGTGGGTCGCCTCGCCCGCGAGGAACATACAGCCGATCGGCTCGGCGAGGACCTTTCGCGAGAGCTGGCCGCCGGGCGAGGCGGCCGACATCGCGCCCATCACGAAGGGCGAGGCATTCCAGCGCGTCGCGCTGGTCTTCTTGATCGCTGCAGACGCTTCGCCGCCGAACAGCTTTGTGATCCATTCCCGGGCAAAGGCCGCCATGGCCTGCTCGCCCTGTTCGGAAAGATCGCGGCCGAAGGAGCCGCCAACATCGATCGAACACAGCGAGGAGCCGCCGATATTGGCGAACATGAGCGCCGTGCGCGTCGAATTGCTCTGCTCGATGAGAATGTCGTCGCGCGCGAGCCCGAGCGGATTGCCCGGCAATTCCAGCATGATGTGATCGTAGCTGCCGAGCCCGAGCTTGGCCGCGGCATCGAGCGTCCGCTTCGGGATGTCGGGCGCGAACTTGATTGCTCCCGCGCTCAGCACGTTGGTCGAGACGGTGATGATGGCGGCGCGCGCCGTGATCTTGCCCGCGGGGGTCTCGACGCTGACGTCGCGATTGCTCCACGCCATCCGGCTTGCCGGCGTCGATAACGCGACCGGCACCTGTTCGCCGAGCTTGCTGATCAGCGTGCCCAGGCCCTGGCGGCAGGCGATCGCCGCGTTGCGGTCCTGCGCGCGTGCCTTGTCGATGGCCGAGAGTTCCTTGAGATCCTTGCCGGCGAAACTCGCGCCCAACAGGAACTCGGTAGCACCCGCCCAATCGCCGAGATCTTTTGGCAGTACGGCAGCGCAGGAGGTATCCAGCTTGCCGCGCGATGCCTCGTCGATCGCGCGATTGGCGCGCACCAGCGCCGCCAGAAACTCCTCGGTCTCGCCAGCGCGCGCATTGCGGCGGCCGATGCGCATCTTCTGACTGACAGGCGCAGGCGACACGTCGAGCCCGACGCCGCGCGCCAGGCGGATCATCGGGTTGGTCTCGGGATTGTGCATCCAGCGTGCGCCACGGTCGAACGGCACGCCGAACGTCGTACTATCGGTGATGCAGCGGCCTCCGATCCGGGATGCCGCTTCGACCACCACCACCTTGCGGCCCGTCGCCATGATCCGCCGGGCCGCAGCGATGCCGGCGACCCCCGCGCCGATCACGACAATGTCAGCCTCGCGTGGCAGAGGCGCGGCCATTGCGCGCAGGACCGGCGTTGCGGCAAAGGCCGCCGACGCCGATAGGAAGCTGCGGCGCGTGATCATCATGTCATGGTTTCCGGGGACTTGCGCGTAACGGGAACAGCTAGCGAACCTTGCCGTATCTGATGTTGCGCGGCAACCATCATGGTGAATCAATCGTGCTTGAGCTCACGGAACGATGAACCGAATTGCAACACGTTTCGACCATGATAGAGAAGGGAAAAAGACGGCCGGAAAAGGCCGTGGGGGGAGTTCGACATGGGGACCGTCCTAGACTCAGTCGGCAAGCTGATTGCCGCGTACCTCTCCAAGGAGGTGCCGGGCTACGAGCCGTTCACGCCGAGCGACCCCGAGCACCTGCGCGGCGTCATCCAGCAGGGCGACGTGCTGCTCGTCGAGGGCAACAATCGCATCTCCGGCATCATCAAGTATCTGACGCAGTCGACCTGGTCGCATGCCGCGCTATATGTTGGTCCGATCGAGGGCGCCGTTGAGCCCAGCGGCGAGCCGCATGTGCTGATCGAGGCCAATATCGGCGAAGGCGTCACCTCTGCGCCGCTGTCGAAATATTTCCCCTATCATACCCGCGTCTGCCGTCCGGTCGGGCTGTCCTATGAGGACCGCACCACGGTCTGCCGTTACGCGATCAACCGCATCGGCTTCGGCTACGACACCAAGAACATCGTCGACCTGATGCGCTTCCTGATTCCGCTGCCGGTGCCGCAGCGCTGGCGGCGCCGCATGATCGCGCTCGGCTCGGGCGATCCGACCAAAATCATCTGCTCGGCCCTGATCGCACAGGCCTTCGACGCAGTGCGCTATCCGATCCTGCCGAAGATCACCAAAGCCGGCAGCCGCGCAGCCCGCCGCGAGATCCTGCATATCCGCGACTCCTCGCTCTACATGCCCCGCGACTTCGACATCTCGCCCTATTTCGAAGTCGTCAAACCCACCATCGTGCACGGCTTCGACTACACAGCCCTGCACTGGGCCGACAAGCAAAAGCCGCTCGAGGAGGTGGCGGGCACGTTCAGTGTGTTTCCAGAAGCGATCAGTGCGCCGCCGCTCGTTCCTGAGGCGATTGACGAAGAAGCGCCGGTTGAAATTCCGGCTGAAGAAGTGATGACAGGCGAGGTGCCTGCACACGCCGCAAAAGATTGTCGAGCGCATAACGGCGTCCGAGCGGTTGCTGAAGAAGATCGCGATGTACCGTTCGAGGCGCCGCAGACGCGCGCGCAAGGTGGCGGCGTGAACGCCAGCCCGCGTCGTCCTGGCGAAAGCCAGGACCCATACCGCATGATCTATCGAGTTTGGGCGGTAGGAGTACCGAACGACGAGTCTTCGTCAAACTCCTCCCTGGGATAATCGCGACGAGCGCAAGCGTTCGCGCGGAGGTCCCGGCCTTCGCCGGGACGACGTGGGGGAGATATGTTGCTTGCTCTCCTCCGTCATTGCGAGCGTAGCGAAGCAATCCAGACTATCACCACGGAAAAAGATTCTGGATTGTTTCGCTGCGCTCGCAATGACGGCGAATGCGAAAACCTACCGCTCCGCCCTTCCGATCACCGCCATCAGCTCCGCGATCTTCTCGCGCTGATCTGCCTTGTCGCCGCTCGCGATCGCGTGCTCGACGCAATGGGCGACGTGATCCTTCAATATCTCTTCCTCGACCCGGCGCAGCGCCGCGCGCACCGCCGAGATCTGCGTGACGATATCGATGCAGTAACGGTCGTCCTCGACCATTTTCGACAGGCCGCGAACCTGGCCCTCGATCCGGCCGAGACGTTTTCCGACAGATGCCTTGATGTCCTTGCGCATAGGGTCTAAATACCCCTACCGGGTATAGGTTGCAAGGCCGGAGCACAGCAATGAACAACGCCGAACACAAGCATCATCACGACGCGGAAGGCGGTTCCGGATGCGGGTGCTCCGCGAAGGCGGCTCCGCCGGCCACCAGGCCTGCCGCATCCTCATGCTGCGGCGGACATGTCGATCCTGCCGGTCACGCCCATCATCATCACCACAGCGATGGTGGGGACGAGAAGGTTCGCGATCCCGTCTGCGGCATGACGGTCAATCCCGCGACCTCGAAGCATCGCTTCGAACATCAGGGCGAGACCTTCCATTTCTGCTCGGCCGGTTGCCGCGCCAAGTTCGCCGCCGATCCCGCCAAATATCTCGCCAAGGAAAAGGCGCCCGAGCCCGAAATGCCTGCGGGCACGATCTACACTTGCCCGATGCACCCTGAGATCCGCCAGGTCGGACCTGGAAGCTGCCCGATCTGCGGCATGGCGCTCGAACCGGAGGTCACGAGCCTCGATACCGGTCCCAATCCGGAGCTTGCCGACATGACGCGGCGATTCTGGATCGGCGGCGCGCTGGCGCTGCCGGCGGTGGTGCTGGAGATGGGCGGCCATCTCGCCGGTCCGCACAACTGGATCGATCCGACGCTGTCGAACTGGATCCAGCTCGTCTTTGCTACGCCGGTGGTGCTTTGGGCCGGCTGGCCGTTCCTGGTGCGCGGCTGGCAGTCGCTGATCACGCGCAATTTGAACATGTTCACGCTGATCGCGATGGGCACGGGCGTCGCCTATGTCTACAGCCTGATCGGCACCATCGCGCCCAACCTCTTCCCCGACACTTTCCGCGGCCATGAGGGCGCCGTCGCCGTCTATTTCGAGGCGGCCGCGGTCATCACGGTGCTGGTGCTGCTCGGCCAGGTGCTGGAGCTACGCGCCCGGGATGCGACGTCGGGCGCGATCAAGGCGCTGTTGCAGCTTGCGCCGAAGACCGCGCGTCGCATCGATGCCGACGGCAGCGAGCACGAGGTCGAGATCGAGGCGCTGCATGCCGGCGACCGCTTGCGCGTCCGTCCCGGCGAGAAGGTGCCGGTCGACGGCATCATCCTCGAAGGCCGCTCCTCGCTCGATGAATCCCTCGTCACCGGCGAATCCATGCCGGTCACCAAGGAGGCCGGCGCAAACGTGATCGCCGGCACGCTCAACCAATCGGGCGGCTTCATCATGCGTGCCGACAAGGTCGGGCGCGAAACGCTGCTGTCGCAGATCGTGCAGATGGTCGCCGACGCGCAGCGTTCGCGGGCGCCGATCCAGCGGCTCGCCGACCAGGTGGCAGGCTGGTTCGTACCGACGGTCATTCTCGTCGCAATCATCGCGTTCGCGGCCTGGGCCTGGTTCGGACCGGAGCCGCGGCTTGCTTTCGGCCTCGTCGCCGCGGTCAGCGTGCTGATCATAGCCTGCCCCTGCGCGCTGGGGCTCGCGACCCCGATGTCGATCATGGTCGGCGTCGGTCGCGGCGCGCAGGCCGGTGTTTTGATCAAGAACGCCGAAGCGCTGGAGCGGATGGAGAAGATCGATACGCTGGTGGTCGACAAGACCGGCACGCTGACGGAAGGCAGGCCCAAGGTGGTCGCGATCGTCCCGGCGGCAGGGTTTGCGGAGGACGAGATCCTTCGCCTCGCGGCCAGCGTCGAGCGCGCCAGCGAGCACCCGCTGGCCGACGCGATCGTCCGCGCGGCCAAGGAGAAGCAGCTCGCGCTCAGCCAGGTCGACGCGTTCGATTCGCCGACCGGCAAGGGCGCGACCGGCAAGGCCGACGGCAAGACCATCGTGCTCGGGAATGCAAGGTACTTTGCCTCGACCGGGATCGACACCAAGCAGCTCGATGCCGAGGCCGAGCGCCTGCGCCTGGATGGCGCCACCGCGATCAACATGGCCGTCGACGGCACAGTCGCCGGGCTGCTCGCGATCGCCGATCCAGTCAAGGCGTCGACGCCGGACGCGCTGAGGGCGCTCGCGGCCGAAGGCATCAAGGTGATCATGCTGACCGGCGACAACCGTACCACCGCGGAGGCGGTCGCGCGCAGGCTCGGCATCACTGAGGTGGAAGCAGAGGTCCTGCCGGATCAGAAGAGCGCGGTGGTCGCAAAGCTGCAGACGAGCGGCCGCAGCGTCGCGATGGCCGGCGACGGCGTCAACGACGCACCGGCACTGGCGGCCGCCGAGGTCGGCATCGCCATGGGCACCGGCACCGACGTGGCGATGGAGAGCGCCGGCGTCACCCTGCTCAAGGGCGACCTCACCGGCATCGTGCGTGCGCGAAAGCTGTCGCAGGCAACGATGCGCAACATCCGCCAGAACCTGTTCTTCGCCTTCATCTACAACGCCGCCGGCATTCCGATCGCGGCCGGCATCCTCTATCCGGCTTTCGGCATCCTGCTGTCGCCGATCATCGCGGCGGCGGCGATGGCGCTGTCCTCGGTGAGCGTCGTGGGCAATGCGTTGCGCCTGCGCGCGACGCGACTGTGAGCGCCGCGGAATCCGTGTAAAACGGCCGCGAGCGGCGCCACGCGAGGGAGGAGTCTGATGCAGCGAATTACGATCACGATCGAAGATGATCTCTTGGCGGAGATCGATGCCGCAGCGGAAGCGCGCGGCTACCAGAACCGCTCCGAGATCATCCGCGACCTTGCGCGCGCCGGGCTGCAGCAGAGCAGCGAAGGTACCGCGCAGACCGGCCCGTGCGTTGCCGGGCTCGTCTATGTCTACGATCATGCCGCCCGCGATCTCTCAAAGCGCCTGGTGCAGGAATTCCACGGCCATCACGATCTCGCGCTGGCGACGCTGCACGTCCATCTCGACGACAACAACTGCATGGAGATGACGGCGCTACGCGGCGACGCCGGTGAAGTCCGGCATTTCGCCGACCACATCATCGCCGAACGCGGCGTTCGCTATGGCCGCGTGGTGATGATCCCGACGGGGGAAGGAAGGCAGGCGAGGGCGCGAAAGCATGCGCATCGGCATGAGTAGTCGACGCGCGTGCGGTGCTTGCCCTCTACCCCTTGTGGGAGAGGGTGGCTCGCCGCATAGCGGCGAGACGGGTGAGGGGTCTCTCGCCGAGAGTCTCACTCTAGATCTGAACTCGCGGAGAGAACCCCTCATCCGGCGCGCTACGCGCGCCACCTTCTCCCACAAGGGGAGAAGGGAGAGCAGCGCAGGAGTGGGCCCCTAGGCCGCTTTCGCTGCGCTCCCGCACGGCAGGCCCGCCCTCGCGACACCGCCATAGAGCGGCTCGTTCGGCATTTCCTCGCGCAGGATCTTGCGCACGGCGATCAGCTTCTCCAGATCGATCCCGGTGACAAAACCCTTGCTTTCGCAGAGAAACGCGAGGTCTTCGAACACGACATTGCCGGTCGCACCGGGCGCGAAGGGACAGCCGCCAAGGCCGCCGAGCGAGCCGTCGAGGATGCGAACGCCTTCGTCGAGCGCGGCCGCGGCGTTGGCGATGCCCATGCCGCGGGTGTCGTGGAGATGGATGCAGATCGGCTTCGACCCGGCGAGCTTCACCGCGGCGCGCGTCAGCTCGGCCACCTGCTTCGGCCCGGCATAGCCGACGGTGTCGGCGATCCCGACGAAATCGACGCCTGCCTCGAGGCATTTGTCGACCAGCCGCAGCACCTCGACAGGATCGACCGGGCCGGTGATCGAGCAGCCCAGCGCCATCGAGATTGCCGCATTGACGAGCGGCTTGTGCTGGCTGGCGTCGCGCATTTCGCAGAGGCGCCTGACGTTCGCGATTGCGGACTCGCGCGAGCGATGCGCGTTGGCCAGGCTGTGCTCCTCGGTCGCCGAAACAACCGAGGCGATCTCGCCGACGCCGGATTCAAGGGCGTCATTGACCCCGCGCTCATTGAGCGTGAGCGCGACGCCATGGGCGCCGCGCAGGCTCGCCACCGTCGCGATCACATCGCGAACATCGACGAACTGCGGAAAGGTCTTTGCGGGCAGGAACGAGCCGACTTCGAAATGCCGCGCGCCGGCAGCATATTCCTCGCGTACCCAGCGCTGCTTGGCTTCGGTTGAGGGAAACTTTTTCACGAGCTGAAGCCCGTCGCGCAGACCCACCTCGCGCAGGCTGACGCGACCCGAGGGATAAATCTCCTGAATGCGGCTCATGCGCGCCTCCCTGCGGCTTTCGACGTGGTGTCTTCATTGTCGATCTCGGCACGAACGGCCGACGTGTCGGCGCCGAGCGGCGCGACCTTCAAGCCTTCGCCGAGGTTGCGGCCGTTCCACTCGATCGGCAGCGCCGGCACACGGAATGGCTGTCCGTCGGTATTGGCGTTGTTGACGAGCCCGCCCGGCCGCAACACGTGAGGATCGGCGAAGAGATCCTCAGGGCGATTGATCGGCGAGAAGCAGATGTTGAGCGCATCGAGCTTTTGCGACAGCTCCGCCACGCTCCGCTGCGCGATCACCTCGGCAACGCGCGGAATGATCCGTGCGCGCGCCAGGATGCGGTCGGTCGTGGTCCGCAAGGCGGGGTCATCGAGGAACTCGGTGAGACCAAACTCGCGGCAAAAGCTTTGCCAATGGCCTTCGGTGACGACACCGATGAAAATGCGCTCGCCACCGGCGGCATCGAAGATGTCGTAGATCGGCCAGGCGTGCTCGCGCTCCGGCATCGAGCGCGGCTTGTTGCCGGTCATCTCGTATTCGACCATGTGTTGGGCCACCAGGAACAGGCAGTTCTCGAACAGGCCGATGCGGATGTCGGCGCCGTCGCGCTTGCCCGCGCGCTTCTGATAGAGCGCCGCGAGAATCGCGATCACGCCGAACATGCCACCCATGATGTCGTTGGCGGACGAGCCGACGCGCTGCGGTTTCTCGCGCGTGCCGGTCATCGCGGCGAGGCCTGACATCATCTGCACGACCTCGTCGAGCGCCGGGCGATGCTCGTAAGGGCCGGACAGAAAGCCCTTGTGGCCCGCGACGATCAGATGTGGATGGCGGCGGCGCAACTCGTCTGCGTCGAGCCCCTGCTTTTCGAGCAGACCGTCGCGGAAATTTTCCAGGAACACGTCGGCGGTCGCGAGCAGGCGGTGCATGGTGTCGCGATCCTCCGCCTTCTCGAAATCGAGTACGACACTGCGCTTGCCGCGATTGAACAGCGGAAAGAAGGAGGTGCCCATGCCCCCCAAGCTGCGGGTCTTGTCGCCGGCCGGCGGCTCGACCTTGATCACCTCGGCGCCCAATTGCGCGAGGATCATGCCGCAGGTCGGACCCATGACCATGTGGGTCATCTCGATGACGCGCACGCCTGCCAGCGGCAGTCCGGCCGCTGATCCTTCCCTCTCCATGCGCCACTCCCTGTTCGCTGGCAGGCAGCCTAGGCCTTCACAAGCCTTCTGAAAAATATAATCTGTCGAAGACTCTCTTCACGGTTTTCGAACGCTGACCCCGACCTGATATGGATTCGCGCCAGCTCCGCTATTTCATCGCTGTCTATGAGCAGCGGAACCTGTCGCGCGCGGCCGACCAGGTCAATGTCGCGCAGTCGGCGCTGAGCCATCATATCTCCAATCTCGAAGCCGAGTTTGCGGCGCCCTTGTTCGAGCGCAAGTCGCGCGGCATGGAACCGACCGCTGCCGGAGAGCGGCTCTACGAGCACGCCCGCATCATCCTGCGCGCGATGGCAGAGGCCGAGACCGAGGTGCGCCAGGGCGCGCGCGTAATCGCGGGCGAAATCTCGATCGGCATGGCGAATTCCGGCGTCAAGGCGATCGGGGTGCCCTTGATGCGCACCGTGCTCGCCGACTATCCGAAGCTGAAGCTGTCGCTCACCGAGAGCCTGTCAGGCGCGACGCTGATGCATCTGATGGCCTCCGACGTCGATCTCGCGCTGGTCTACAACCCGCCGTCGGAAAAGGACCTGATCACCGAGCCGGTGCTCGAGGAGCAGATGTTCCTGGTCGGCACGACGAAGCTGGTAGGCAAGGCCAAGCTTCCGATCAGGTTCGAGGAATTGAGCCGGCTGCCGCTGATCCTACTGCGCCACGGCCTCTCGGCCCGAGCCTTGCTGGATGATCCGGTGCTGCTCAAGCGGCTCGAAGCCGGCGCCATCCTGCACGCCAACTCGATCAGCGGCATGACCGGCGCGCTGGTTGCGGGTCTCGGATGCACCATCGCGACCAAATTGTTCGCGCAGGAACAGCTTGCGGCGCGCCGCCTGGTCGCGCGCGAGGTGATCGAGCCGAAGCTGACCCGAACGCTCTATCTCTGCCGCCTGCGCAACCGGCCGATGACCTATGTCATGGAAGAGATGCGGCGCCTGATGCTCAAGCTGATCGCCGAGCAGGTGCGCGGCGGGCACTGGCAGGCGAAGCTGTTGGGCTGAAGGAAGACTGTCGCCGCGGAGACGATGCGCTCCCTCTCCCCGTTCTTACGGGGAGAGGGTTGGGGTGAGGGGCTGCCTTCGCAAAGACGGTAGCAAATGGACTCGTGGAGAGTCCCCTCACCCGGAATTTGCCGTCGTGAATTCCGGCCTCTCCCCGCTTGCGGGGAGAGGCGAAGAACACACGAGTTCGCGTTTCTCGAACGCTTCCATCGATATGTTCGTCTGGATTTCTGGCCAGCCGCCGCCAACATGGCGCGACCCGGCAGAGCTTCGGCAAGAAAGCCACCGGGACCGGCGCCGCGAGATGCGCGCGCTTCACGGGGAGGACATCATGAGCGTCGTGGGCATCGACACCGGCTTTGAGCTCGACACGGCAGCCGCAGCGCCGGACGAGATCTCGCGACGGCTGGAAGCCATGCCGGCCTCCGCCTACGTCTGGCGCCTCATCATCCTGCTTTCGCTCGGCGGCTGCTTCGAGATCTACGACCTGTTCCTGACCGGCTATATCGCGCCGGGCCTGGGCCGCAGCGGGCTATTGACCACGACGACGCAGGCTTTCTTCGGCTTCTCCGGCATCGGCGCCTTCGTCGCCGCGACCTTTGCCGGCCTGTTCGTCGGCACCTTCTTCCTCGGCTTCCTCGCCGACCGCTTCGGACGGCGCGCGATCTTCACCTATGCGCTGCTCGGCTATTCCGCGGCGTCCGTCATCATGGCGTGCCAGACCTCCTCTGAAGGCCTCCTGTTCTGGCGCTTCCTTGCGGGCATCGGCATTGGCGTCGAGGTCATCACCATCGATGCCTACATCACCGAACTCGTGCCGAGCTGGATGCGCGGGCGCGCCTTTGCGGTGAACCAGGCGATCATGTTCATCGCGGTGCCCGTCGTCGCCTTTCTGGCCTGGTGGCTGGTGCCGCTCACGCCCTATGGGGTCGACGGCTGGCGCTGGGTGGTGCTGATTGGCGCGGCTGCCAGCATGATCATCTGGGTGCTGCGGCTGTTCCTGCCCGAAAGCCCGCTCTGGCTGGCGCGGCATGGCCGCAACGAGGAGGCCTTCCGCGTCCTGGCGACGCTGGAGGCGGCAGCCGGGAGTAGGACCGCATCGCGTCCAGGCACCATCCCGGCACACTCCGCGACGCCGCCGGTTGCGGCGGTGGGCTTCGCCGATCTGTTTCGTCCGCCTTACCTCTCGCTCGTCGTGCTGTTCATGGTGTTCAACCTCTGTCAGGCCTTCGGCTTCTACGGGTTCGCCAACTGGGTGCCGACGCTGCTGGTCGAGAAGGGCATCACCGTCACCAAGAGCCTGCAATATTCCTTCATCGTCGCCTTCGCCTATCCGATCGCGCCGCTATTGGCCGCTAGCTTTGCCGACAAATTCGAGCGGCGCTGGATCATCGCGGGCGCCTGCATCGCCATCATCGTCTTCGGCATGGCGTTCGCGCAGCTCAGCGCGCCGGCGCTGCTGATCGTCTGCGGCGTGTTGCTGACGGCCTGCAATACGACGATGTCCTACGCCTACCATGCCTATCAGACCGAAGTGTTCCCGACGCAGATCCGGGCGCGCGCCTCCGGTCTCGTCTATTCGATGAGCCGGCTCAGCGCGACATTCTCGGGCTTCATCGTCGCCTACATGCTGAAGGAGGGCGGCGTCATCGGCGTGTTCGGCCTGATCACTGCGGCGATGCTGATCGTGGTGATCGCGATGGCGTTGTTCGGTCCGAACGTGCGCGGCAAGCCGCTCGACGCGGCGTAGCCGCCACTTGGCTCGTCCCGTTCCGGCTCGATCGCGCTTTACGCCGCAGGCGGCGACGGATCAGCATCCCTTGCCGAAGCAGCTTCTCGTGTCTACCTCTCGCGGGTGGTTTCGTGAGAGGTACTCCCATGCTGGATGCCGCCGTCAAGGCGCTGTCGCAAATGATCTCGCCGCCGATGCGCTCGATCCTGTGGCGCTCGATCGGCGTTGCCCTGGTGCTGATCACCGTGCTGGCGATCGGCTTGCAGCGGCTATTGAGCTGGTTTGCGACCTATGGCGAGGTCTGGCTCGAAGGGCTGCTCGGCCCCGGCTGGCACTCTGCGCTCGAGGTGTTGTCCTGGATTGTCTCGATTGCCGCTGGCCTCGGCGTCGTGTTCGGCGGCATTCTCTTGATGCCTGCGATCACCTCGCTGGTGGCGAGCCTGTTCGTCGACGACGTCGCCGACCATGTCGAGCGCGAGCATTATCCCGCCGAGCGTCCCGGCGTCGCGCTGCCGTTCACGCTCGCGATCCACGAGGGCATCAAGACCGCGCTGCTCACGATTCTGGTCTATCTGATAGTGCTGCCCTTCGTGTTCCTGGCCGGTGCCGGCTTCTTGATCTTCTTTCTCGCCACCGCCTGGCTGCTCGGACGCGAATATTTCGAGCTCGCGGCGATGCGCTTCCGGTCACCGGAGGAAGCCAAGGCGATGCGGCGCGACAACGCGTCGACCATCTTCGCCGCCGGCCTGATCATCGCGGCCTTCGTCTCGATCCCGGTGGTCAATCTGGCGACGCCGATCTTCGGCATGGCCTTCATGGTCCACATGCACAAGCGGCTGTCGGGGTCGCGGCCCGAGCTGATCGAGCCGGCGCGCTCGATGCGGTGACGGCGACTCAGACCGTCTTCTCCGGCCAGCGGCAGAGATCGTTGATCAGGCACACCTCGCAGCGCGGCTTGCGCGCGAGGCAAGTATAGCGGCCGTGCAGGATCAACCAATGATGCGCATGCAACATGAACTCCGCCGGGATCACCTTTTCGAGACCGAGCTCGACCTCGAGCGGCGTCTTGCCGCGCGCAAGCCCGGTGCGGTTGCCGACGCGGAAGACATGGGTGTCGACCGCCATGGTGTGCTCGCCAAAGGCCATGTTGAGCACGACATTGGCGGTCTTGCGGCCCGCGCCGGGCAGCGACTCAATCCCGGCGCGCGTGCGCGGCACTTCGCCGCCGAACTCCGCCAGCAGCTTTGCCGACAGCGCGATCACATTCTTGGCCTTGGTGCGGTAGAGCCCGACGCTCTTGATGTAGTCGCGCAAGCGTTCCTCGCCGAGGTCGAGCATCTTCTGCGGGCTGTCGGCGACCTTGAACAATTCCCGTGTCGCCTTGTTGACTCCGGCGTCGGTCGCCTGCGCCGACAGCACGACGGCCACGAGCAGCGTAAAGGGATTGAGGTGCTCCAGCTCCCCCTTCGGCTCAGGATTGGCCTTGCGGAAACGGCTGAAGACCTCATGGATCTCCGCCGGCGTCCAGGGCTTTGCAGGTTTGGTTTTGGTGGCTTTGAGCGAGGACTTCGCAGGCCGCTTTGGCCCGCCAGTGGCTTTTTTTGCCTTTTTCTTCGGCACGGCCGGTTTGCGCGGAGCCGGCTTGCGGGTGATTTTCGCCATGATCGGGATATACTGAGAGACGATGAGCACAGGCAACGAAATTGAGCGCGAGAGCGAGCCGCTGATCTTTTCCGCGTTGCTGACCCCGCATCGCTCGCTTAACCGCACCGGCTTTCTCGCCGTGATGCTGTTCTTGAGCGTCGTCAGTTTTGCGACCGGCATCGTCTTTCTGATGATGGGCGCATGGCCGGTGCTCGGCTTCTTCGGCCTCGACGTGCTGGTGATCTGGTGGGCGTTCAAGGTCAATTTCCGCAGCGCGCGGGCGAGCGAGGAGATCGTCGTCACGCCGTCGGAATTGCGCGTGCGGCGCGTCAGCCATCGCGGCGATGTCGCCGAATGGGTGTTCAACCCGCTCTGGGTCCGCCTCGACCAGGATGTCGATGAGGAGTACGGCCTCGAACACCTCTATCTGATCTCGCGGGGCCGCTGCCTGTCCATCGGCGGGTTCCTCGGACCCGAGGAAAAGGCAAGCTTCGCCAAGGCCTTAATCCAGGCGCTGAACGCGGCCAGGCGCGGCCTGACCTACAATCCGGTCACCTGATTTGCGAGTCGGAAATCGGGTGGTTTCAAGCGGTCCGCTCTCCTACATTTCCGGTCATGATGACACTCGCCATACATGACCAGCGCCTGGCCAGGCCAGGCTCCCAGAACGCCGCACTACGCGACTATGATTCGGTGCGCCGGGCGATCGCCTTCATTTCGGAGAACTGGCGCGCACAGCCAACCATCGAGGCGATGGCGGATGCCGCGGGGGTCACGCCGGATGAACTGCACCATCTGTTCCGCCGCTGGGCCTCGATCACGCCGAAGGCCTTCATGCAGGCGCTCACCCTCGACCATGCCAAGAGCCTGCTCCGGGATTCCGCGAGCATCCTCGACGCGGCACTCGATTCCGGTCTGTCGGGGCCCGGCCGGCTGCACGACCTCTTCGTCACCCATGAGGCGATGTCGCCGGGCGAATGGAAGAATGGCGGCGCGGGCCTGACGTTGCGCTATGGCTTCCATCCCTCCCCCTTCGGCACCGCGATCGTGATCGCGACCGAGCGGGGATTGTCGGGCCTCGCTTTCGCCGATCCCGGTGAAGAGAACATCGCGCTTGCCGATATGACCCGGCGCTGGCCGAAGGCAACTTACGTCGAGGATCACGAAGGCACGGCGCCACTCGCCCAGCGCATCTTCGACCCAAACCTCTGGCGACCCGACCAGCCGCTTCGCGTCGTGCTGATCGGCACCGATTTCGAGGTGCGGGTGTGGGAGACGCTGCTCAAGATCCCGATGGGGCGCGCGGTGTCCTATTCCGACATCGCCTGCAACATCAACAATCCGAAGGCCTCGCGCGCCGTCGGCGCCGCCGTCGGCAAGAACCCGGTCTCGTTCGTCGTGCCCTGCCACCGCGCGCTCGGCAAGGGCGGTACGCTCACCGGCTATCACTGGGGCATCACCCGCAAGCAGGCGATGCTGGGCTGGGAAGCCGGGCGGCTTGGGGTGCAGTAGATCCACATCGTCGTCCCGGCGAAGGCCGGGACCCATACCGCGCGCTCTATCGGCGGCAGACTGTATAAGTCCGACGCGAAGACAGGATAACTGCAAGTCTTCGCTAAACTTCTTCCTGGGGTTATGGGTCCCGGCCTTCGCCGGGACGACGCTGAATGTTTGGCGCGACCTAACCGCACCTCACGCTATCGAGCTTACCCCGCCAGGTCCAGCTTCGATGCCACCGTCGAATCCGCGTTGAGGCGGTAGATGATCGGCACGCCGGTGGCGAGCTCGCGCTTCAGGATGCCCTCGGGCGAAAGCTTCTCCAGCACCATGATCAGCGCGCGCAGCGAGTTGCCGTGGGCGGCGACCAGCGTGCGCTTGCCGTTGAGCACGGCGGGCAGAATCTCCTGCACGTAATAGGGCAGCGCGCGCGCCAGCGTGTCCTTCAGGCTTTCGCCGCCGGGCGGCGACACGTCGTAGGAGCGGCGCCAGATGTGCACTTGTTCCTCGCCCCATTTCTTGCGCGCGTCGTCCTTGTTGAGGCCGGAGAGATCGCCATAGTCGCGCTCGTTCAGCGCGAGATCCTTGGCTGTGGGCAGGCCTTCCTGGCCGAGCTCGCCGAGGATGAGGTCGAGCGTGTGCTGCGCGCGGGTCAGCACCGAGGTGAAGGCAACGTCGAAGACGAGCCCCTGCGCCTTCAGCTTGCGACCCGCTTCCCTGGCTTCCGCCACACCCTGCTCGGTGAGATCGGGATCCTTCCACCCCGTGAACAGGTTCTTCAGATTCCATTCGCTCTGGCCGTGGCGCACGAGCACGAGGAGACGTTCGCTCATTGACTGCTTTCCGTTACTTATCTTCGTTCAGATGTCGGCAAGACCCAGCACGTCGGCCATCGAGTAGTGCCCCGGCTTCTTGCCGTGCGCCCAGAGTGCTGCTCTCAGCGCGCCATGGGCGAACAGCATGCGGTCTTCGGCATGATGCGACAGCGTCAGGCGCTCGAAGGCTCCAAGAAAGCTGACGCTGTGGTCGCCCGCCGCGGTGCCGCCACGCAAGGAGGCAAAGCCGATGTCGCCGGGACGCCGTGCACCGGTGATGCCGTCGCGGCCACGTGCCGAATGCTTATCGAGCGAGATGCCGCGGCCGGCCGCAGCGGCTTGGCCCAGCATCAGCGCCGTGCCCGAGGGCGCATCGACCTTCATGCGATGATGGGTTTCGACAATCTCGATGTCGAAGGTTTCGTCGAGCGCCTTGGCGACACGCTTGACCACGGCAGCGAGCAAATTGACGCCCAGGCTCATATTGCCGGACTGCACGACGACGGCGCGGTTGGTGACGCTCTTGATCACGGCGTTGTCGGAGGCCGAAAGCCCGGTCGTGCCGATGACATGCACGAGGCCGCGCTCGGCCGCGATCGCGACATTGGCGATGGTCGCCGCCGGCACAGTGAAATCGAGGATGCCGTCGGCATCCTTCGACATCGCCCAGAGGTCGGCGGAGAGTTGTATGCCATTGGCCGGCAGCCCTGCGAGCACGCCGGCGTCCTTGCCGAGCAGTTCCGAGCCCGGCGCTTCCAGCGCGCCGACCAGCACCGCGCCTTTGGTTTCGGCAATCGCCCGCGTCAACGCGCGACCCATCCGGCCGCCGGCTCCTGCAACAATCAAGCGCATGTCGGACATGGTGTGATCCTCTTCGGGGCCGTTGTAGCGGCGGGATGGAGTTCCGGCAACCGAGGGTCATGGACCCGTCATGCCCGGGCTTGTCCCGGGCATCCACAAAGAGCCGTACGTGGGCAAGAAGACGTGGATGGCAGGGACAAGCCCGGCCATGACGATAGCGCCGCCCTAGGGCTGCGGGCCGTCGTAGCCCTCGATGATGATGAGGTCGGCGAGGGAGTGCGGCTGGCGCACCTTGATGTTGGCCTGATATTCCGGCGAGTTGTAGCAGGCGATCGCGGTCTCGTAGTCCGGGAATTCGATCACCACGTTGCGGGTGCGGCTCTGGCCTTCGACGGTGGTGAACCTGCCGGCACGGACGACGAAGCGGCCGCCAAATTTCTTGAAGATCGGGCCGTTGGCGACGGCGTAGGGCTTGTAGCCCTCGTCATTGTGCACGTCGACGCGTCCGATCCAGTAGCCCTTTGCCATTGTTCTTCTCCCTGTTGTGGCTGTCGATCTGAGCATGATCTTGTCGGAAAGCCGTTACACGCTTCGCTAAAGCGATCCTTCGGATCCGGATCATGCTCTAGCCGAGTGCTTGCGCAATCTCGGCCTGGATTGCATCGGCCGTTGCCTTCGGATCAGCGGCCTCCACCACCGGCCGCCCGACGACGAGATAGTCGGCGCCCGCGGCAATCGCGCGCCCCGGCGTCATGATGCGCTTCTGGTCGCCGGTCGCCGAGCCTGCCGGCCTGATGCCGGGAGTGACGAGGTTCATCTGGTGGCCGACGATCTTGCGCAGGCTGCCCACTTCCTCCGGCGAGCAGATGAGACCGTCGATGCCGAGCACCTGCGCCTGCTGGGCGCGCGCTTCGACCAGCTCGGAGACGCCGAGCCGGTAGCCGGCGGCGTGCAGATCGTCCTCGTTGTAAGAGGTCAGCACCGTGACGGCGAGGATCTTCAGGCTCGAGTTGCGGCGGCCTTCGACGGCGCCCTTCATGGTCTGCGGATAGGCGTGCACGGTGAGGAAGGTCGCTCCTAACCTGGTGATGCTCTCGACGCCCTGCATCACCGTGTTGCCGATATCGTGCAGCTTGAGATCGAGGAAGACCTTCTTGCCCCTGTCGGCGAGCTTGCCGACCAGCGGCAGACCACCAGCATAAGCGAGCCGATAGCCGATCTTGTAAAAGGTGACGCTGTCGCCGAGCCGATTGACCATCGCCTCCGCAAGCTCAAGGCTCGGCAAATCGAGCGCGACGATCAAGCGGTCCTTGGGGGCGATTTCAGCAGGCGTCATGTCACCTCACATCATGCGTTGGGAAACGTCGATCAACTGCCGCACCATCTCCTTCAGCGCGTCGATGTCGGACTGGTTCTTCAGCCTGTCCATATCGTCATAGGCCTGGTCGGCAAAGGCGAGCGCGAGCTGGCCGGCGATCACATTGGCGTGGCAGGAGGTCAGGATCAGCCGCAACGCCCCAAGCGCGCGGGACGCGCCGAGCCGGCTCTGCGAAGCACCGGCAAGCGCAAACACCCGATGGCGGAATACGTCGCCGCGCGCCTCGTGCGGATCCTGCACGCGGCTGACCCAGTCGATCGCGTTCTTGAGCAGCGGAGGCACCGAGGCATTGTATTCGGGCGTGACGATCAGAACGCCCTGGTGTGCGCCGATCATGCGCTTGAGATTGATCGCGTGCTTGGGCACCCCTGACTCGCCATCGTAGATCGGCAGCGGAAAATCGGCGAGCGAGATGCGGGTGACGTCGACGCCGGCCTGGGCGAATTCGTAAGCCGCAACCGCCGCCAGTTTCGCGTTGTGCGAGCCGGTGCGCAGCGAGCCGGGAATGACGAGGATCTTGGGTGCGGGCATCCAATCAAACGCGTTCGGCGAAACGAGCCCGCCGCGCATAGAGGAAAGCCGGCGGAATTAATCCTTGCGATACACCCAGACGCGGGCCGGCGGAAGGTTCATCCAGATCCGTTCCGAGGCCTCTGTGGACACGCCGGGGAGCGATTTCGGAATCGGCGGCACAACCGCGTAGGTGAATTGCACGAAGGGCGCGCCGGGCGCCAACGCCGTGAAGGCGTCGCGAATGAGCCGCAGCCGCGTCAGCATCGGTTTGGTCACCAGCGGCAGGCCGGAGACGACCGCGGAAGCCGGCGTGCTCAGCACATTCCAGAGCGTGTCACGCAGGCGATAGGCGTCGCCCTGGACGACCTTGGCCTGCGGATAGCGGTCGCGCAGCAGCGCGCAGAAGCCGGGATTATATTCGACGAGGACGAGACGCTTCGGATCGACGCCGCGCTCGATCAGCGCCGAAGTGATGGCGCCGGTGCCTGGCCCGAGCTCGACCACCGGTCCGTCTGAATCGACGTCGACGTAATGGGCCATGGTCCGGGCCAGCAGCTTACCCGAAGGCATCACCGCACCCATATGCAGCGGCTTTTCGATCCACGATCGGAGAAAACGAACCTCGTCGTCGAGACGGGGCTTCTTCAACGCACGCGCGGACGATTGCAATGGCATGTCAGGACCGGACGGGACCGCGTCGCCGCGGCGTGTCAGAAAATGGTCATAAAGACGTATAGGCCGCGGGCGGTACGGTCAAGCCGAGTCAATTCGCTCGATTGCCGAAGAAGTCCTTGACCTTGGCGAAGAAACCCACCGATTCCGGATGGGTCGCACCGGAAGAGAGCTTCTCGAACTCGGCCAGCAATTCCTGCTGCTTCTTGGTGAGGTTCTGCGGGGTTTCGACCACGACCTGGACGTACATGTCGCCCATCTGGCGCGAGCGCAGCACCGGCATGCCTTTTGATGCAATGCGGAATCGGCGGCCGGACTGGGTCCCGGCCGGGACCTTCACCTTGGTCTTCCCCTTGTCGATGGTCGGGACCTCGAATTCGCCGCCAAGAGCGGCGGTCACCATCGAGATCGGCACGCGGCAATGCAGGTCGGCGCCGTCGCGCTGGAAGAACTGGTGCTGGGCCAGCGACAGGAAGATGTAGAGGTCGCCGGGCGGGCCGCCGCGAACGCCGGCCTCGCCTTCACCGGCGAGCCTGATCCGGGTGCCGTCCTCGACGCCCTGGGGAATGTTGACCGACAACGTCCGCTCGCGCGTGACCCGGCCCTGGCCCGCGCAGGACGGGCAGGCATCCTCGATCATCTGACCACGGCCCTGACAACCGGGACAGGTGCGCTCGAGCGTGAAGAAGCCCTGCGACTGGCGCACGCGTCCGGCGCCACCGCAGGTCGAGCAGGTCTTGGGCTTGGTGCCGGCCTTCGCGCCGGTGCCCGAGCAGGCCTCGCAGGTGACGGAGACCGGGATCTCGATCTGCGCCGTCTTGCCGCCGAAAGCTTCCTCGAGCGTGATCTCCATGTTGTAGCGGAGGTCGGCGCCACGTTCGCGGCCACCGCGGCCGCGCTGTCCGGCCATGCCGAACAAATCCTCGAAAATGTCGGAGAAAGAGGACGCAAAGCCCGCGCCGAAGCCGGCACCACCACCGCCGAAGCCGCCCTGCTCGAAGGCGGCATGACCGTAACGGTCATAGGCGGCGCGCTTGTCCTTGTCCTTGAGGACCTCGTAGGCCTCGTTGATCTCCTTGAACCGGACTTCGCTCGTCTCATCCCCGGGATTGCGGTCGGGATGGAATTTCATCGCCAGCTTGCGGAACGACGATTTCAGCTTGGACTCGTCAGCGTCGCGTTCGACTTCGAGGGTTTCGTAGTAGCAGCGCTTGGTGGACATGTCGGACTCGGTCTATCCAATCGCGATTCAAGTCGGAGCGAAACAGCGTCGCCACGCGACAATATAGGCAGCCTTCCGCCTTGCGGCAGAGGGCAGCACGGCGGTGTTCAGGATAACGGCTGGGAATTGATTGATCGTAACGGGGAGGCGCCCCGCCCGTCCCGACACGAAAGCCTCCCCCCTGAGGGGGGAGGCTGGTAGAGCGTGTGGGGTCCAAGCCGTCCGCATGATGACCCTCTAAGGGCTTCAGGCGGACTTCTTGTTGTTCTTGTCGTCGTCGACTTCGGTGAATTCCGCGTCGACCACGTCGTCCTTCGCAGCGTCCTTGGCCGCGTCGGCCTCGGCCTGCTGCTTGTACATGGCCTCGCCAAGCTTCATCGAGGCCTGGGCCAGCGTGTTGGTCTTGGCCTTGATCGCCTCGGCATCGTTGCCCTTCAGCGCTTCCTTGAGATCGCTGACGGCATCCTCGATCGCCCTGCGCTCGCTCTCGCCGACCTTCGAACCGTGCTCGGCCAGCGCCTTCTCGGTGGAGTGCACCAGCGCATCGGCATGGTTCTTGGCGTCGACGGCCTCGCGGCGCTGCTTGTCGGCCGCAGCGTTGGCTTCGGCGTCCTTGACCATCTTGTCGATGTCGGCTTCCGACAGGCCGCCGGAGGCCTGGATGCGGATCTGCTGCTCCTTGCCGGTTGCCTTGTCCTTGGCCGAGACGTTGACGATGCCGTTGGCATCGATGTCGAACGTCACCTCGATCTGCGGCATGCCGCGCGGGGCCGGCGGAATGCCCATCAGGTCGAACTGACCGAGCATCTTGTTGTCGGCCGCCATTTCACGCTCGCCCTGGAAGACGCGGATGGTGACCGCGTTCTGGTTGTCCTCGGCGGTCGAGAACACCTGGCTCTTCTTGGTCGGGATCGTGGTGTTGCGGTCGATGATTCGGGTGAACACGCCGCCGAGCGTCTCGATGCCCAACGACAGCGGGGTCACGTCGAGCAGCAGCACGTCCTTGACGTCGCCCTGGAGCACGCCGGCCTGGATCGCGGCACCGATCGCCACGACTTCGTCCGGGTTCACGCCCTTGTGCGGCTCCTTGCCGAACAACTGCTTCACGACTTCCTGAACCTTCGGCATGCGCGACATGCCGCCGACCAGAACCACTTCGCCGATCTCACCGGCGGTGACGCCGGCATCCTTCAGCGCCTTGCGGCAGGGCTCGACCGTCTTCTGGATGAGGTCGTCCACCAGCGCCTCGAACTTGGCGCGGGTGAGCTTCATCGTCAGATGCTTCGGGCCGGTCTGGTCCGCTGTGATGAAGGGCAGGTTGATCTCGGTCTGCGTCGTCGACGACAGCTCGATCTTGGCCTTTTCAGCGGCCTCCTTCAGGCGCTGCAGCGCGAGCTTGTCGTTGCGCAGGTTGATGCCCTGCTCCTTCTGGAACTCGTCGGCCAGATAGCCCACGAGGCGCATGTCAAAATCTTCGCCGCCGAGGAAGGTGTCGCCGTTGGTCGACTTCACCTCGAACACGCCGTCGCCGATTTCGAGAATGGAGATATCGAACGTGCCGCCGCCGAGGTCGTACACGGCGATCGTGCCGGCCTTGGTCTTGTCCAGACCGTAGGCGAGCGCAGCCGCGGTCGGCTCGTTGATGATGCGCAGCACTTCAAGGCCCGCGATCTTGCCGGCGTCCTTGGTCGCCTGGCGCTGGGCGTCGTTGAAGTAGGCGGGAACGGTGATGACGGCCCGGTCGACCTTCTGGCCGAGATGGGCTTCCGCGGTCTCCTTCATCTTCTGCAAGATGAACGCCGAGACCTGCGAAGGCGAATAGGTCTGACCGTCAGCCTCGACCCAGGCGTCGCCGTTGGAAGCTTTGACGATCTTGTACGGAACGAGCTTCTTGTCCTTCTCGACCATCGGGTCGTCGTAGCGGCGGCCGATAAGGCGCTTCACTGCGAAGAAGGTGCGCTCTGGATTGGTGACGGCCTGGCGCTTCGCAGGCTGGCCGACGAGTCGCTCGCCGTCATCCGTGACCGCGACGATCGAAGGCGTCGTGCGCATGCCTTCCGAATTCTCGATAACTTTGGCGTTCTTGCCGTCCATTACGGCGACGCACGAGTTCGTCGTGCCGAGGTCGATGCCAATGACCTTTCCCATGGTCCTGATATCCTTCTTTATTGCGGCAGGTTGGTTGGGCCCAGAAGGCACCCGATCCAAAACCCCCTAAGATCAAACATCCGCGATATTGCGATGGTTGAGGCTCATATAGGAGGGGGGGAGGGGCCCGCAAGGACCGAACGCAAGTTTCGGCCGTGAAAACATTGGGTTTTGGAAGATCATATCCGGGTGCCACCGGCCTTGCAGGTGAGGAATTATTAACAGGTCCTGCCCTCGGGGCAGGCTGTCGTCCGGCCCTGTTGCCGGAAGGCCAAACCCGCTAAAAGGCGGGCCGCGGGACCTGCTCGCCATCGAGGCGGCCTGACGCGACAAAGGGGCCCGGTCGCCCACCATCGAACGGCCTCAATGTGAACCAAGTAGAGTGCCCATGAAGCTCATTCGTCCCCTCGCCGCGCTCGCTTTTCTCGTCGCCTCGGCGCTTCCGGCCATTGCCGCCGATGCCGTGTTTCCGCCCGGACTGCGCCTCGGCATGGTGCCGTTGATCGGCCTCAACAAGGCCAAGACCTTTCCGGGCTTCGAGAACGAGGACGGCAGCGTCAAGGTGCTGATCACCGAGCTGCCGCCAGCGGCCTATGGCGAGGTCGTGAGCGCCTTCAACGCCAATCCTGCGGGTACCGGCGGCGTCAAGCAGGACAAGATCGAGACGCCCGCGGGCCTTGCCTATTTCACCACCGAGAGCGGTAAGGCCGGCGATACCCCGGTGAAGCGCTATTCAATGATCGTGCCGGGCGCCGGCTTCTCCGGCTATGTCGCCGTGCAGATCCCGGAAAACGCCACCAAGATCTACACGGACGAGGCAGTGCGGCAGATGTTTGCGAGCGCCGTCACCCGCAGGGAGGTGTCGATCGACGAGCAGATCGCGCTGATGCCGTTCAAGATCACCGATCTCGCCGACTTCAAGAATATCCGCACGCTGGCGCCCGGGGTCAGCATCATCCTCGCCGATGGCGATGAGAGCTCCGGCCTCGAGCCGAAGCCGTTCATGATCCTCGGCTTGATCGGCGCGACGCCGCAGCAGGCCGACGATCGCGCCCGCTTCGCCCAGGAAGCAGCGCTCCAGATCCCCGGCGTGCGCGAATCGCGCGTCACCATGTCCGAGCCGATCCGGATCAACGGCCAGCAGGGCTTTGAGACCCGGATCGACGGCGTCAGCGGCAAGGACAAGACCCCCGTAACGGTAGTGCAGTGGATCCGCTTCGGCGGCAGCACCTCGCTGCGCATCATCGCCAGCGCCCCGCGCGATCAGTGGTCGAGCGCCTTCACCCGCTTCCGCGCCGTGCGTGACGGCATCCAGCCGAAGGGCTAGGATTTCAGGGCCGGCAAGCTCAAGCGCTGGACAGAACCGGCTGCATTTTCGGGCTTCTGTTCGCGCATTGGCGGAACTACGCTTCTCCCTCGTTGAGTTCATCCTGGAGGGAGGCGAACGATGCTGGATCGGCGGCAAATCTTGGCGGCGCTGGGGACGACGGCGCTTGTGGCGCTCGCGTCACATCCGGCTTTGGCGGCGACATCGATCAAGCCGGATGAGGCGTCCGCGCTGCTCGTCATCGACGTGCAGAACTGCTTCCTGCCCGGCGGCAGCCTTGCCGTGAAGGAAGGCGAGCAGGTGGTGCCGGTCATCAACAGGATCGCGAAGGCGTTTGCCAACGTGGTGATGACGCAGGACTGGCACACGCCCGGCCACGTCTCGTTCGCCTCGGTCCATTCCGGCAAGAAGCCGTTCGAGACCATCGACCTGCCCTATGGCAAGCAGGTGCTGTGGCCGGATCATTGCGTGCAGGGCACCGACGGCGCCGCGCTCTCGAAGGACCTCTCGATCCCGCACGCCGAGCTGATCATCCGCAAGGGCTTTCACAAGGAGGTCGACAGCTACTCGGCCTTCCTCGAGGCCGACGGCAAGACCTCGACCGGACTCGCCGGCTATCTCAAAGGGCGCAAGATCAAGCGCGTCTTCGTTGCAGGCCTGGCGACCGATTTCTGCGTCGCCTGGACTGCCCTCGACGCGCGCAAGGCGGGCTTCGAGGTCTATGTCGTGGAGGACGCCTGCCGCGGCATCGATACGCAGGGCTCGCTCGCCAAAGCCTGGGCCGACATGGCCAAGGCCGGCGTGAAGCGGATTCAGTCGAGCGATATCGCGGTGAGCGCGTAGATCGCGCAACACTCTCAACCCTCATGGTGAGGAGGCGCGAAGCGCCGTCTCGTCAGGATGAAGGTCTGCGCCTGTACGCGTACGGGAAGCGCGGCTTACACCGCGCTATTTGGCTCGTTGTTGTTAGCCGCGGGCGCGGCTTTGGCTCCGCCCTTGGCGACACCGACCAGCGCCGGCCGCAGCACGCGTTCGCCAATCGTGTAGCCGGCCTGCACGACCTGCACCACCGTGCCTGATGGCACTGACGGATCGGGCACTTCGAACATCGCTTGCTGGAAATTCGGGTCGAACTTCTGGCCCTGCGGATCGAACTTCTTCACGCCGTGTTTTTCGAGCGCATTGAGCAGCGAGCGTTCGGTGAGCTCGACACCCTCGATCAGCGATTTCAGGCCGGGATCGGCATTGGCGCGGTCCTCGGCCGGAACTGCATCGAGCGCGCGCTGGAGGTTGTCGGCAATCTCGAGCACGTCTCGGGCGAAGCCGGTGATGCCATAGAGACGGGCATCCGCGACCTCCTTGGTGGTGCGCTTGCGCAGGTTCTCCATCTCCGCCAGCGTCCGCAGCATCCGGTCGCGCACCTCGGCCGCCTCCTTCTGCAACGTCTCGACCGAGCCTGGCTCGGGATCGTCGGGCATCACATAGGGCTTCGACACCACGGGCTCGCCGGTCGGCGTGGCCGTGTCTTCGGGTTGCCGGTCTTGATCGGTCATCGGCTGCTGTCTCGAACTCATCTCTAGGGATTTGTTGGCTGGGATATCGTGCCTCGGAGCACGAAAATCAAGCGCCCGTGATCGGCCGAAAACGGGGTCAGCCACCCAGCAGGCGGCTGACGATGCGGGCGGCGTAGTCCACGGTCGGGATCACGCGGGCATAATTCAGCCGCGTCGGCCCGATCACGCCCAAGACGCCGACGATGTGGCCGGCGGCATCCCGATAGGGTGAGATGATGGTGGACGAGCCGGACAACGAGAACAGCTTGTTCTCGCTTCCGATGAAGATCCGCACGCCCTCGGCGGTCTCGGCACGGCCCAAAAGGTCGATCACACCGCGCTTGGTCTCGAGGTCGTCGAACAACAGGCGCACGCGCTCAAGGTCCTCCAGCGCATGCAGATCTTCAAGCAGATTGGCGTGACCGCGCACGATGAGCTGGCGATCCTCGCTCTCGCCGCCGGACCAGCTCGCGATACCGGCCGAAATCACCTTCTGCGTCAGTTGATCGAGCTCGGCGCGGGCCTGCCCCAACGCGGTCTCGAGCTCGAGTCGCGCCTCCACCAGCGTCCGGCCCCGGATCCGCGCATTGAGGAAATTGCTGGCCTCGGTGAGCGCCGAGGATGGAACCCCGGGCGGCAGCGACAGCACGCGGTTTTCGACCTGGCCGTCCTCGCCGACCAGGACCACCAGCGCCCGCTCCGGTTCCAGGCGGACGAATTCGATGTGTTTCAGCCGCGCATTGGATTTCGGCGTCAGCACGACCGCGGCGGCCCGGGTGAGCCCCGACAGCCGCGTCAGCGCCTGGTCCAGCGCCGCCTCGACCGATTGGGCCTGGCCGACGGAGGCAAGCTGGCTCTGGATCGACTGCCGTTCGGCCTCGTTGAGCTCGCCGACCTGCATCAGGGCGTCGACGAAGAAGCGCAGGCCGAGTTCCGTCGGCAGCCGGCCGGCGGAGGTGTGCGGGGCGTAGATCAGGCCGAGCTGTTCGAGATCGGCCATCACATTGCGGACGGAGGCCGGCGACAGCGGAACCGCGATCAGCCGCGAAATATTGCGCGAGCCAACCGGCTCGCCGGTCGCGAGGTAGCTTTCGACAATTTGACGAAAGATGTCGCGGGAACGCTCGTTGAGCTGGGCAAGGCCTGCGCGCGGCGCGATCAGATGGATCGGATCGTGGTGGGCCACAGACGTTAACTCCTCTCAGATACTTGTAATTTGTCTATCCTTGATGGTTCTGACAAGCGCGGCGTTGAGCGGCGGATATCGGGGCGAAAAAACCTTGCCGCCCACCCTTCCCGCTCCTACAAGCACCGCGAACAGCCTTTTCCCGCGAGTTTTGGAGGATTTCCCATGCGGCCAAGCCGCCGTGCGCCCGACGAGTTGCGCCCCGTGACGTTGGAGCGCGGCGTGGTCAAATATGCGGAAGGCTCCTGCCTCGTGAGATTCGGCGACACCCATGTGCTGGTCACCGCCACGCTGGAGGACCGCCTGCCACCGTGGCTGAAGGGCCAGGGCCGCGGCTGGGTTACCGCCGAATACGGCATGCTGCCGCGAGCGACGCTGGAGCGCACCCGCCGCGAAGCCTCCGCCGGCAAGCAGAGCGGCCGCACCGTCGAGATCCAGCGCCTGATCGGCCGCTCGCTTCGCACCATCATCGACCTCGAAGCGCTCGGCGAGCGCCAGATCACGGTCGATTGCGACGTGCTCCAGGCCGACGGCGGCACGCGTACGGCGTCGATTACCGGCGCCTGGGTCGCGCTCGCCGATTGCGTCAACTGGATGAAGGCGCGCAACATGATCAAGGCGAATGTGCTGCGCGACAACGTCGCCGCGATTTCCTGCGGCATCTACAACGGCACGCCGGTTCTCGACCTCGACTATGCCGAGGATTCGGAGGCCGAGACCGACGCCAATTTCGTCATGACGGGCGATGGCCGCATCATCGAGGTACAGGGCACCGCGGAACGCGAGCCGTTCACGGAAACCGAGTTCCTGGCGCTGATGGCGCTGGCACGCAAGGGCGTCTCGCGCCTCGTGGACTTGCAGAAACTGGCAGTGGCGTAGTCAATAGGCCATGCACCGCCGAATCACCGGAAAGCTCGTCATCGCGACCCATAATCCCGGCAAGCTCGCCGAGATGCGCGAGCTCCTGGCGCCTCACGGTGTCGAGGCGGTCTCGGCCGGTGAGCTCGGCCTCACGGAGCCCGACGAGACCGGCCACGATTTCCGCAGCAATGCCGCGATCAAGGCAATAGCCGCAGCGCGGGCGGCCAAGCTGCCGGCTTTCGCCGACGATTCCGGTATCGTGGTCGACGCGCTCGATGGCGCGCCGGGCATTTACAGCGCACGCTGGGCCGGTCCGACCAAAGACTTCACCGCGGCGATGGCGCAGATCGAACGCCTGTTGCAGGAGCGCGGCGCGACCACGGCCGACAAGCGCACGGCACACTTCGTCTCCGCGCTCTGCGTCGCCTGGCCGGACGGTCATCTCGAGGAGGTCGAAGCGCGCGTCGACGGCACACTGGTGTGGCCACCGCGCGGCACAGCCGGCTTTGGCTATGATCCAATGTTCCTGCCCAACGGCTACAGCCGCACCTTCGGCGAGATGACCAGCATCGAAAAGCACGGCGTGCCGCCGCTCGGCCTTGGCCTGTCGCACCGTGCCCGCGCTTTCGTGAAACTGGCGGAGATCTGCCTTGAGACGCGCTAAGGAAGCCTTCGGCGTCTACGTGCACTGGCCGTTCTGTCTGTCGAAGTGCCCCTATTGCGATTTCAACAGCCACGTTCGCCACGTCGCGATCGACGAGGCGCGCTTCGCCGCGGCCTTCGCGCGCGAGATTGCGACCACCGCCGAGCGCGCGCCCGGCCGCGAGGTCACCTCGATCTTCCTCGGCGGCGGCACGCCGTCGCTCATGCAGCCGGCAACGGTCGGCGCTGTGCTCGATGCGATCGGCAAGCACTGGCACGTCGCGGGCGACGTTGAAGTCACCCTGGAAGCCAACCCCACCAGCGTCGAAGCCACACGCTTCGCCGGCTATCGTACCGCCGGCGTCAACCGCGTCTCGCTCGGCGTGCAGGCGCTCGACGATGCCTCGCTGAAAGCGCTGGGCCGCCTGCACAGCGCACGCGAGGCCCTCGATGCGGTCGCTATCGCGCGCCGCTCGTTCGACCGCTACTCCTTCGACCTGATCTACGCCCGCCCCGACCAGACGCCGGCGATGTGGGCTGATGAGCTTCGCCACGCCATCGATGAAGCGGCCGAGCATCTGTCGCTCTATCAATTGACGATCGAGGAAGGCACGCCCTTCTTCGGCCTGCACCAGGCCGGCAAATTGAAGACGCCGGACGAAGCGGTCGCGCGCGCGCTCTATGACGTGACGCAGGAGACCTGTGACAAGCTCGGCCTGCCCGCCTACGAGATCTCCAACCATGCGCGGCGTGGCGCGGAGTGCCGGCACAATCTCGTCTACTGGCGCGGCGAGGAATATGCCGGCATCGGTCCCGGCGCCCACGGCCGCATTGACATCGACGGCATCAGGCACGCGACGGCCACCGAGAAGCGTCCCGAAGCCTGGCTGATGCGGGTTGAAGGCACCGGTCACGGCGTCGTCACCGACGACCTCCTCAACAGCGAGGAGCGCGCCGACGAATTTTTGCTGATGGGATTGCGTCTCGCCGAAGGCATCGACCCCGATCGCTACACCGCGCTCTCCGGCCGGCCGCTCGATCCCCGCCGCATCGCGCTGCTCCGCGAGGAAGGCGCGATCACGGTCGATGCAACGGGGCGGCTGCGCGTCACGAGCAGCGGATTTCCCGTGCTGGATGCAGTGGTCGCAGATCTGGCGGCGTAGGCTGTTCGCCTCGCCCCGCTTGCGGGGAGAGGCCGGAATTCGCGCGAAGCGCGGATTCCGGGTGAGGGGACTCTCCGCGAGTCCAACTCTCACCGCCCTCGTGGAGATTCCCCCTCACCCCAACCCTCTCCCCGCAAGCGGGGCGAGGGAGCGCAGCGACATGCGCGGCGAGAGCTAAGCCCCAAAGCTCTTCGGCGAGCCCGCCACCGCGACGCCGCCGCCTGTTGTCACCTTCATCACCGCAAGCCCGCGTTCATTCGTGCCATCCGCGCGGAAGCGGAATAGGCCGTCGATGCCGGCAAAGCCGGAGGGGTTGGTGAGCACGTCGGACGAGAAGCGCGTGGTGCCTTGCGTGCGCGCGAGCGCCGCGACGAGGGCCACCGCGTCATAGGCGAGCGTTGCGGTGCGCACCGGCTCGCCGCCGAATTTGGTGCGGTACCGGCCAGAGAAGGCGCGGAAGCCCGCAGGATCCGGCGCGGCGTAGAGGCCGCCCTGGAGCGCGGCGCTGGCATAGACCCGCGGATTGTCCCAGAGGCCGGTGCCGAGAAGCTGGATGTTGCGCAGGTTGGCGCCGGCCGCGGTCAGCGCATCCGCGACCGCGACGACGGCATCGCCATCGTCGGCAATGAACAGCGCATCCGCACTGCCGAGCTGCTGCGCCACGTTGCGCGCCGGTGTCGCGCGATCGGAGCCGTATTTCTCGAAAGCAACGAGACGGCCGCCGCGCCGCGGCACCGCCGCCTTCAACGCCGCCTCGACGACATTGCCATAGGCATTCTCGGGCACGAGCGCGGCGACGGAACGCTTTCCGATGCTCGCGGAATATTCGATGATGCGATTGACGTCGGACTCCGGCAGGAAGCTGAGCAGATACACGCCGCGGCCGGCGATGCTGGAGTCGGTCGAGAACGCGATCACCGAGATGCCGCGGGCGCGCGCCACCTGCGCCACCGCCGGGACCGACTGCGCGAACAGCGGTCCCAGAATGATCTCGGCGCCTTCCTCGACCGCCTGCTGCGCGCCCTGTTGCGCGCCTTGCGGGCTACCGTTGTCGTCCTTGATCAGGAGCTGGATGTTGGGGTTCTGGAACTCAGCCAGCGCCATCTCGGCGGCGTTGCGCATGGATTGCGCGGCGAGCCCGGCATTGCCGGCGGCCGAGAGCGGCAGAATCAGGCCGACCTTCACCCCGCCGGTGCCGGCGGTCGTGGCCTGCTGTGGCGGGCCGGCGGGCCCAGCCGGAGGCGACGAACTGCTGGACGGATTGGAGAACTGGCTGAGGCTCTGCTGCACGCCCGTGCAGGCCGACAGCAGGGGCGCGCCGAGCAACAGGCCAAGCGCGCTCCGACGGGTCGCCCCCGGCAACCGGGGTCCTGGAATAGAAGACTGCTCCGACATTTCGGAAGAGAATTTGGGATAACGCGGGCCCACCATGGCAGCTCTTCTTTTGACCGGCCGCTTGCCGCCCAGTCAGAACCAGTCTTGCCGCGACCGAGGCCACGGATTTCTGTATATTCTCGACAATTAGTTAACCAAAACAAAAGGATAATAAACGCCTAACACAGCTCATCCCCCGTCTCGGCCAACTGTTCGCCGTCCGTCGCGCAGCATCAAGGCGGCATTTCCGCCGCGAATATGGCACCAGCGCTTTGTTCCTCTCGAATGTGATCCTGCACGGATCACATTCCCGTCCTGTCTCAGTCGCGATCTTTTTCGGAGGACTGGTTCCCAGCCCTTCGGATCATGCCTAAGTTCACCTCATTATGCGCGCAAAGCCGGTCCCGATAAATACGCCTGAAGGTGCGGTGGACTCCGCCGCGCGCGGTTTCTCTATCGACGCCCACCGCCTCGCCGCGCCAAAGGCGCCGCCCGGGCTGCACCTGGTCGCGACCCCCATAGGCAATCTCGGCGACATCACGCTGCGGGCGCTCGAAACCCTGGCCGGTGTCGATGTGATCGCCTGCGAGGACACCCGCATCACGCGGCGCCTGACCGAGCGCTACGCCATCGCCGCGCCGCTCAAGCCCTATCACGAACACAACGCGGAAGCTGCGCGCCCAAAAATCCTGGAGGCGCTGGCGCAAGGCGGCTCGGTCGCGCTGGTCTCCGACGCAGGCACGCCCCTGATCTCCGATCCCGGCTTCAAGCTGGTGCGCGAGGTCTGCGCCGTGGGCCACGCAGTGTACGCCCTGCCCGGCCCGTCCTCGGTGCTGGCGGCGCTGTCGGTCGCGGCCTTGCCGACGGACCGTTTCTTCTTCGAGGGCTTTCTGCCCGCCAAATCGGTAGCCCGGCGCACGCGGCTCACCGAGCTCGCCCGCATCGATGCGACGCTGGTGATGTTCGAATCCGGCAACCGCGTGCAGAACACGCTCGCGGACCTCGCCGAGATCATGGGCGGCCGCGAAGCCGCAATCTGTCGCGAACTGACCAAGTTGCACGAGGAGATCACGCGCGCCCCGCTGCGTGAGCTTGCGCGCGAGGCAGGCACGCTCGAAACGCGCGGCGAATTCGTGCTGGTGATCGGCCCGCCTGCCGCCGATGCCGAGGTGCTGACGGCGGATGCTCTCGACGACCTCCTGCGCGAGCAGCTCGCCACGCACAGCGTCAAGGATGCAGTGGCGCATGCGGTCGGGCTATCGGGCCGGCCGCGCCGCGAGGTCTATGCACGCGCCCTCGAGCTCGCCAGGGATCTGCGGGGCAAGGATATGCGGGGCGACGATGGCGAAGACTGAGGGGGCGAACACCAATGGTGCCACGCCGACGGAACTAAAAGTCGCCTCGCCCGAGCGCGTCGCCGCGTTCCGCACCGGCATCTCCGCGGAGAGTCGCGCCGCCGCCTATCTGATGGCAAAGGGCTACCGGATCCTGGCCAAGCGTTACCGCACACCACATGGCGAGATCGACATCGTGGCGCGACGACGCAATCTGGTCGCCTTCGTCGAGGTCAAGGCCCGCGCGAGCCTGGATGACGCCGCCTTCGCGGTGACGCCGCGCCAGCAGCAGCGCATCATCGATGCCGCACAGGGCTGGCTGGCCGCGCATCCCGAGCATGCCGAATTCGAATTGCGATTCGACGCCATGCTGATTGCGCCGAAACGACTTCCGCGCCATGTGTTGGCGGCATTCGACGCCTCGACCTGAAAGGCAGCCCATGAAACTGAACGTCGCCGTCCAGATGGACCCCATCGCCCGCATCAACGTCCGCGGGGATTCCACCTTCGCACTGCTGCTGGAGGCGCAGAAGCGCGGCCATGGCCTGTCCTATTACACGCCGGACAAGCTCTCGATGGTCGGCGCCGAGGTGGTGGCTCCGGTCCAGCTCCTGACCGTGCGCGACGAGCCCGGTGACCACTTCACCCTCGGCGAGCCCAAGCGCGAGGCGCTGAATGGCTTTGACGTGGTGTTGCTGCGCCAGGATCCGCCGTTCGACCTCGCTTACATCACCTCGACGCATTTCCTGGAGGGCATCCATCCGAAGACGCTGGTCGTCAACGATCCCGCCTCCGTGCGCAATGCGCCGGAAAAGCTGTTCGTGATGAATTTTCCGCAGTTGATGCCGCCGACACTGATCTCGCGCGATCTCGACGAGATCAACGCCTTTCGCGAGCAGCATGGCGCCGTGGTGATGAAGCCGCTGCACGGCCATGGCGGCGCGGCGGTGTTCCGCGTGATGCCGCAGGACATGAACTTCGGCTCGCTGTTCGACATGTTCTCGGTGACCTTCAAGGAGCCCTGGGTGATTCAGCAGTTCATCCCCGAGGTGAAGCACGGCGACAAGCGTATCATCCTGGTCAATGGCGAGTTTGCCGGCGCAGTGAACCGCGTTCCGGCCGCCGATGACCTTCGCTCCAACATGGTGCGAGGCGGCGCGGCGCAGGCGACCGACCTCACCCCGCGCGAGCGCGAGATCTGCGAGACGGTCGGACCGGCGCTGCGCGAACGCGGCCTCTTGTTCGTCGGCCTCGACGTGATCAACGACCGGCTCACCGAGATCAACGTGACTTCGCCCACCGGCATCCGCGCAATCGCGCGGCTCGGCGGCCCCGATGTGGCGGCGAAGATCTGGGACGTGATCGAGCAGAAGCGGAAGAAGTAACGCTTCAAGCAGCAAGCCGCACGCTACTCCCCAATGTCGTCCTGGCGAAAGCCAGGACCCATTACTTCAGGGAGTGGTTTGACGCGCATTGATAACCGCTAGTCCCTGTAGTCACGACTGCCTGTGGTTATGGGTCCCGGCTTTCGCCAGGACGACACACCGGTAAGGTGGCTGCCTGCACCCGCTTCGGCGACGCGGCTTCGAACTTCGCAAATCCCTAACCACCCATTCACCATGACGCCTCGCGCCGCATCTGCGAGCGTCTGCTGCCGTGCGTGAATCTACGGAGTTCATGGCTCTCTTGAATAACGCGGCGTTCACCATCCGCCCAAAACCCGCACCGTGACCGGCCATCACATTCGGGCCCGCAACACCCCTTATACTTTTACTGCCTACTCATCGACGCGGGGGAACCCGCCACGTGCGGTTCGAGTGTCCCGCGTAAGAGTAGAAGCGTATGAATACCGCACGCATAGTCGTTCTCGTTATTGCGCTGGGCGCCGGTGGCGTCGCCGCGTATCTGGCAAGCGGCTACGACAACAAGCCCGCTCCGGCCCTCCCGGTGGCTGAGAAGCTGCCGACGGTCGAGGTCCTCGTCGCCAAGTCCGACATCCAGCTTGGCCAAGCCTTGAAGCCCGAGGATCTGCAGTGGCAGATCTGGCCGGCGGCGACGGCGAGCGGCGCCTTCATCCGCCGCGACAGCAGGCCCGAGGCGCAGAACCAGATCGCAGGTTCGATCGCGCGCGTGCCGCTGATGCAGGGCGAGCCGATCCGCGAGCAGAAGCTGGTGAAGGCCGAGGGCTCCGGCTTCATGGCCGCAATCCTGCCGACGGGCATGCGCGCCGTCTCCACCGAAATTTCAGCCGAGACTGGCGCCGGCGGCTTCATCCTGCCGAACGACCGCGTCGACATCATCCTGACGCGGCGCCTGAAGAATCCCGACGGCGCCAACGGCAACAACGGCCAGACCAACGGCAACGACCTCATCCTCTCCGAGATCATCCTGACCAACATCCGCGTGCTCGCGATCGATCAGGCGCCGAAAGAAAAGGACGGCCAGAACGCCGTCGTCGGCAAGACCGTGACGCTCGAGCTCAGGCCCGACCAGGCCGCCGCGCTCGCAGCCGCGCGCCAGGGCGGCACGCTGCAGCTTGCGCTGCGGAGCATCGTCGACGCCAACGCATCGGAGGTCTCACTCGAGGACCAGGCAATCAAGCGTCCCGGCGGCGTCAGCGTGATCCGCTACGGCGTGCCGGCGCGGCAATTAACGTCACAGAAGTGATGGGAACACCCAAGATGAACTACGGGGATGATCAGACGTGCATGCGCATTCGGGGGAATGGCGCACGCGCGTTCTGGAGGGGAGCAATGCTAGTGCTGGGGCTCGTCACAGCCCCGAACTGGGCAAGCGGCGCGGACGCGCCGGTCGGCGACCAGGCGCCGATGCAAGCGCCCGATCTCGGCGTCGCGCCGGTCGCGACGATCGCACCGGCCCGGACACGCTTTCTGTCGCTCGGTGTCGGCAAATCGGTCGTCATCGACCTGCCGCGTGAGGTCAAGGACGTGCTGGTGGCCGATCCCAAGATCGCCAATGCGGTGATCCGCTCGGCACAGCGCGCCTATATCATCGGCGGCCAAGTCGGCCAGACCAACGTCGTTTTCTTCTCGGCCGACGGCCAGCAGGTCGCCTCCTATGACATCGCGGTGAAGCGCGACCTCAACGGCATGCGCGCCGCACTGCGCCAGTCGCTGCCGGGCGTGCAGATCGAAGGTGTCGGCGACAGCGTGATGCTGACCGGCTCGGTGTCGAGCCCGGTCGAAGCCCAGCAGGCGGGCGACGTCGCCGCGAAGCTGGTCGGCGGCTCGGAGAAGGTCGTCAACAATATCGTCGTGCGCGGCCGCGACCAGGTGATGCTCAAGGTCGTCGTCGGCGAGGTGCGCCGCGACATCGTCAAGCAGATGGGCGTCGATCTCAGCGCCAGCCTGAACGCCGGCACCGCCGTCGTGCAGTTCAACAATTCCAACCCCTTCTCGGTCAGCGGCGGTCCGCTCGTCAGCAACAACGGACTCGGCGTCGCCGGCCTCGCCAAGGGCGTGGCCACCGTCACCGCCACGATGCGCGCGATGGAAAGTGCCGGCGTGATGCGCACGCTGGCCGAGCCGAGCCTGACGGCAATCTCGGGTGAATCGGCGACCTTCATCGCCGGCGGCGAATTTCCAATCCCCGCAGGCTATTCCTGCGATCCGACCACGCATGTCTGTACCACCCAGATCACCTACAAGAAGTTCGGCATCTCGCTGAACTTCACGCCGGTGGTGCTCAGCGAAGGACGTATAAGCCTGCGGGTGATGACCGAAGTGTCGGAGCTGTCGAGCCAGAACGCAATCTCGGTGACGCAAGCGCTTTCCTCGGGCTCATCGAGCTCCATCACCATCCCGTCGATCCAGACCCGCCGTGCCGAGACGACGCTCGAGATTCCCTCGGGCGGCTCGATGGCGATGGCCGGCCTGATCCAGCAGCAGACCAAGCAGGCCATCAACGGCCTGCCCGGCGTCGACCAGGTGCCGATCCTCGGCGCGCTGTTCCGCAGCCAGGACTACGTCAACAACGAGACCGAACTGATGGTGATCGTGACGCCCTATGTGGTGCGCGCGGTCGCGCAGAAGGAATTGTCGCGGCCTGACGACGGCTTCGCACCCGCCTCGGATGCGCAGTCGGCGCTGCTCGGCCGCATGAACCGTCTCTATGGCATCGCGCGCCGCGCCGATCCCATCAGCGGCTACCAGGGCGATTTCGGCTTCATCATCGACTGAGACGAGCGGGCGGCTCGACGACGACAGCTTGGGGACGAGGGCAAGAGGGGGAAATCGATGGCGAACACAGCGGCCGATCATAGTGGCAGGCTGCGCCTCGCAGTCGCGCTGACGGGGCTTTCCGTCATGCTGGGCGCGTGCAATACCACCGGCGAGATCGTCACCCAGACGGTGCCGGCCGACTATCGCCAGCGTCATCCGATCGCGGTGCAGGAAGGCAAGCGCTCGATCGTGATCTTCGTCGGCAAGGCTCGCGGCGGCCTCTCGGCCGCACAGCACGCCGATGTCGTCGGCATCGCGCGGGACTGGGTGCGGGAAGGCACCGGCTCCGTCGTCGTCGATGTGCCGGTCGACACCGCCAATGCAAGGCCCGCAGCGGCGACCTATCAGGAGATTCATTCCGTGCTGATGGCCGGCGGCGTGCCGTCGCGCGCCATCGTCCAGCACCCTTACCGCCCCGAGGATCCCGGACTGCTGCCGACCATCCGTCTGAGCTATTCCAGGATCGCCGCCGTCGCAGGCCCATGCGGATTGTGGCCGGAAGACGTGGGGCCGTCTCTGCTCAACCCCGACTACAACGAGAATCGGCCGTACTTCAATCTGGGCTGCGCCAGCCAGCGCAACCTCGCGGCGATGATCGACAACCCCGCCGACCTCGAGCAGCCGCGGGCGGAGACGCCGGTCTATACCGCACGGCGCGACATCGCCTTCGACCGCTACCGCAAGGGTACGTCGACCGCGACTAGTTATCCCGAGGCTGACAAGGCCAAACTCAGCGACACAGGCAAATGACAAGCGGCCACGAAGACCAAGCGGACGATCCGCGGCACCCCGAGGAACACATTGCGCCGGTTCCGCGCATTTCGGTGCAGGCATTTTGCGAGACCGAGCAGACGCTCGCCGCGGTGACCGCGGCGGGTCAGGATCGCCGTCTCGCCAAGGCGCATCTCACCGCCAAGAGCGGCGGCCTTGCCGCAGCGATCGAAGCCTACGACTCGATGCCGACGCCGAACGTGATCGTGATCGAATCCGACGGCACGCGCGACATCCTCGAAGGGCTCGACGACCTCGCCGGTGTCTGCGATCCCGGCACGCGCGTGGTCGTGATCGGCAATCCGAACGATGAAGCGCCCTATCGCGAGCTCGTGCGCCGCGGCGTCAACGACTATGTGCTGGGGCCGGTCGAGACCATCGACGTGGTGCGTTCGATCTGCAGCCTGTTCTCGGCCTCGGAAGCCATCATCACCGGCCGCATCATCGCCGTGGTCGGCGCCAAGGGCGGCGTCGGCGCATCCACCGTCGCGCACAACGTGGCCTGGACCATCGCGCGCGACCTCGCGCTCGATTCCGTCGTGATCGATCTCGACCTCGCCTTCGGCACCGCCGGCCTCGACTACAATCAGGATCCGATCCAGGGCATCGCCAACGCGGTGCTGTCGCAGGAGCGGCCCGATACCGCGCTGATGGAGCGCCTGCTCGCCAAATGCACCGAGCATCTCAGCCTGCTTGCTGCGCCGGCGACGCTCGACCGCGTCTATGATTTCGGCGCGGAGGCGTTCGACGCGATCTTCGACACGCTGCGCATGACCACGCCTTGCATCGTGCTCGACGTACCCCATCAATGGTCGGGCTGGACCCGGCGCGCGCTCGTCAGCGCCGACGACATCCTGATCGTGGCCGAGCCCGATCTCGCCAATCTACGCAACACCAAGAACATGCTGAGCGTGCTGAAGGCGGCGCGGCCCAACGATCGGCCGCCGCTCTACTGCATCAACCAGGTCGGCATGCCCAAGCGGGCGGAGATCGAGGTCAAGGCATTCGCCAAGACGATGGAAAGCCAGCCGATGGCGGTGATTCCGTTCGATTCGAAGCTGTTCTCTGCCGCCGCAAACAACGGCCAGATGATCGCGGAGGTCTCCAAGAACCACCGCACCACCGAGCTATTCCAGAACATGGCCAACCGATTAGCCGGGCGCGGCGACGTGAAGAAGCCGAAACGCTCGCTGCTCGGACCGCTGCTGAAGAAGCTGAAGGGCAGGGGTGGGCGCAGCTCCGCGCCGCATCGCAAGGCGTCGTAACCCGAACGGGACGGCGGGCTATTTGTTGTCGGCGCGCTGCTGTTTCTTCGCCAGGAGCTGATGCAGCGCCGTGACCTTGGCTGCGGCTTCGGCCGGCGGCAGGTCGGCTTTCACGATGGCCTCGGCCTCGGACTGTTTTCCCTGCAGCCCCAGCACGAAGGCAAGATTGGTCCGGATGCGGGAATCGGCGGGACTGCGCTCATGCGCGCGGCGCAGCGTCTCCTCCGCCTTGGACAGATTGTTCTGAAGCACGTAGGACAGTCCGAGGTTGGACAGCACCGACGGCTCGTCGGGCACGATCTTGAGCGCGGTCGCGTAATATTGCTGCGCTTCCTCGTTGCGGCCGAGCTGGTCGAGCACCGCGCCCTGCGCCGACAGGATGTGCCAGTCGGGATCCTCGGGCGTATGCGCGCGGCTCAGGACATCGAACGCCTGTTGGAAATTGCCGTTGTCGGCGAGCGCACGGCCGTAGCCGGCGAGCAGCGCCTTGTTGCTGGGATGGGCGAGCACAGCCTGCTCCATCACCGCAACCGCCTGGGCGCGCTGGCCGGTCTCGCGTAGCGCCTTGCCGTATTCGAGCGAAACATTGGGATCGCTCGGCTTGGCGCGATAGCGCTCGCGCAGAGCGTCCATGTCCGGTTTGGCGTCGACCTTGCTCGCGGTTTCCGGCTGGCCGCCGAGCGCGCCGGTCACATCCTCGAGGCCCATGGTCTGGCAGCCGCCGAGGACCAGCACCAAGAGCGCCGGAAGGAGGAATCTCGCCAGGGGAGAGGCAGGGGACGAACGCTTGGACATACTCTGATCTACCGTCGGCGAATGATCAGAGATGCTTTGCCGATTAACCCTAAATTCCCGTTAAGGACGCGCCGTCCTCGTCGCGGCCTAGTCGACGAATTCGGCGCCGAACTCGCAACCGATACGCCAGCGCAGGCGGCATTGGCGCGAATAGTCGGGCGCAAAGATGATGGTGAATTGCGGCGGCACTTCCAGAAACTCCGCCACGACTTTCACGCCGCCATCGGAGATATCCGTGATCGTGCAGTCCCTCGGCAGCGAGCCGGCGCCAAAATGAATCTTGGCGAGCCGACTGCACACCCGACGTTCGCTTCTCCGGCGATTTACAAGCATTTCGATTGTTCACTTGTTAGATCACGGCCCATCCCGCGGCTCTAAACGTAGCGAACATTCGTTGGAATGTGCTGAGCGAAGCCGGTCGCATTCGAGGCGTAGTGTGCGCATCCCGTTTACGATTGGTTAGGGCTTGCCGGGTCGCCAAAATCGTTCCTGTATTGTTCTTGTCAGGCGCGCCGCGTCCTGCTACCCTCGATTGTACGAGGGAGCAGTCTGGGGCGCGCATGGTTCAGCGGGTTTCTACAGTCGCCTTTGAGGGGATCGAGGCGCGCGCGGTCGATGTGCAGGTGCAGGTCGCACCAGGCCTGCCGGCGTTTGCCATCGTCGGCCTCCCGGACAAGGCCGTGTCGGAGGCCCGCGAGCGGGTCCGCTCGGCGCTGATCGCCTCAGGCCTGGCGCTGCCGGCGCGGCGGATCACCGTCAACCTTGCGCCCGCCGATCTGCCCAAGGAAGGCAGCCATTACGACCTGCCGATCGCGCTCGGGCTGATGGCGGCGATCGGGGCGATCCCGCCGGATGCACTGACGGGCTTTACGGTGCTTGGCGAGCTCGGCCTCGACGGCTCGATCGCACCCGTTGCGGGCGTGTTGCCGGCCGCGATCGGCGCCAATGCGCGCGAGGAGGGGCTGATCTGTCCGGCCGCCTGCGGCTCGGAGGCAGCCTGGGCGAGCCCGGACATCCAGATCATTGCCGCAAGTTCGCTGATCCAGATCGCCAACCATTTCAAGGGCACGCAGGTGCTGTCGCGGCCCTCACCGAAGGTGCATGAGACGGCCGCTTCAAAGCTCGACCTGCGCGACATCAAGGGCCAGGAGAGCGCCAAGCGGGCGCTGGAGATCGCAGCCGCCGGCGGGCATCACCTGTTGATGATCGGCGCGCCCGGCGCGGGCAAATCGATGCTGGCGGCGCGCCTGCCCTCGATCCTGCCGCCGCTGTCGCCGGGCGAGCTGCTGGAGGTCTCGATGATCGCCTCCGTCGCTGGCGAAATTCAGGGCGGTGCGCTGACCTCGCGGCGGCCGTTCCGCTCGCCGCATCATTCCGCCAGCATGGCCGCGCTTACCGGCGGCGGCGTGCGCGCAAAGCCCGGCGAGATCTCGCTCGCGCATCAGGGCGTCCTGTTCCTCGACGAGCTGCCCGAGTTCGATCCGCGCGTGCTGGATTCGCTGCGCCAGCCCTTGGAGAACGGTGAGGTCGCGGTGTCCCGCGCCAATCATCGCGTGACGTATCCGGCGCGCTTCATGCTGGTCGCGGCGATGAATCCCTGCCGTTGCGGCAACGCGTTCGAGCCGGGCTATACCTGCAAGCGTGGCCGCATCGACCGCTGCACGGCAGACTATCAGACGCGCATCTCGGGTCCGCTGATGGACCGCATCGATCTGCGCATTGAGGTGCCGGCGGTGACCGCGGCCGATCTGATCCTGCCGCCGTCGGCGGAAGGCTCCGCCGAAGTCGCCGCGCGCGTGGCCGCGGCGCGCGACATCCAGCTCGCACGCTACGCGGCGGCCGGCCTGCCGCATGTCCGCACCAATGCCGAGGCGCCGGCCTCCGTGCTGGAGGAGATCGCGAGGCCCGACGCGCAGGGCCAGAAGCTGCTGCGCGATGCCGCCGAGAGCATGCGGCTGTCGGCGCGCGGCTATCACCGCGTGCTGCGCGTGGCGCGTACGCTCGCCGACCTCGACGGCGCCGAGAAGATCGGCCGGCTGCATCTCGCCGAGGCGCTGTCCTACCGTGCACTCGCGGAGGATGTGCGCCAGATGGCGTGACAGCCTCGCGTATCAACCCGGCGGTAACGAGTTTCCTTTACGCTCTGCAAACCATAAGGCCCGCAAGTGCCCCCGCGTGGCCTGGCGAGTAGCGTGTCATGTTGCGTTTCAAGATCCTGGCCTCGGTTGTTCCCCTCTTGGCGGCTGCGGTGTTCGCCCGCAGCGAGATCCGGTCGGTCTCCCATCCCTGCATTGCCCTTGGCGAGACCTCGGTCGAGCTCACATCCCTGTTCTGGACGGCCGGCATCCAGGTTGCCTTCACCGAAGATCCCACACAAGCCACCGTACGGGTCCAGATGACCGAGAACGCGGATGCCGCGGATTTTGCGGTAGTCGACGACGGCACCAGCGATGAGCCGGGCGCCTGCGAGGCCAACGCCGCGACGCGCCTTGTCGCGATCTCCGCGCACCCGAGCGATGGCCGTTCCGTGATCTATCTCTCCCCCGACGGGCCCGCTGACTACCGCATCTATGTACGCTCGAAGACGTTCTCGCCGCGCGAGGCCGCGGCATTGATCGTCGGGGCCCGCGGCGGCCACCGCCACCTCCAGGCCGCCTCGCTCTGAGGCGTTAACGCCTCGTCAACCCTGTTTGGAGGCGGCTTCCAAACCTCAAACTGTTCGCAACGCCGGCGGGGACATCGTCACTGGTGGCGATCACAGGGTTTCGGAAAGAGTCGGGGTCGGTAGCGATGGGTCGGACGTTCCGGATCAAGGTGCGCATGCGCCGCTTCAGGCGCCGTCATCCGAGGATCGCCTTCGCGATCCGCTCGTTCGTGATCTTCTCGGCGACGTTCGGCGCCGCCTACGGCTTCATCACCGGCAGCCGGGCCGAGCATTCCGGCTATGATCCGAACGCTTTCGCGATCGGTGCGAGCTTCCTGTTCGCGCTCGCCTGCCTCGGCTTGGCGACGCTGAGCATGCGGCTGCGCTTCGTCAACAAGCGCCTGCGCAAGCTGGCCGCGCATAACGAGGCGCTGATCGACCGCAATTGGGAACTCAAGGAAGCCGAGGAACGCGCCCGCAGCCTGTTCGAGTCGCAGGGCGATCTGATCGTGCTGCGCGACCATCAGGGCCGCATCACCTTTGCCAACGACGCCTATTGCGCGCTGGCGGGCGAGGCGCGCGCCGCGCTGGTCGGCACCCGCTTCGATTTCGACGTGCTGGAGCAGGGCGACAGCGCGCGCGAAAGCAGCGGCACGCGCATCCACGACCAGAAGATCGCAACGCATCTCGGCGCGCGCTGGATCGCCTGGCGCGAGGGCTTCGTGCGCCTCGATGCCGGCCAGCCCGCCGAATTGCAGAGCGTAGGGCGCGACGTCACCGACCGGACCGAGACCGAGCGCGCGCTGTCGGACGCGCGCGACCAGGCCGACGCCGCCAACCGCGCCAAATCGCGCTTCCTCGCGATGGCCTCGCACGAGATCCGCACGCCGCTGAACGGCATCATGGGCATGAGCGGGCTGCTGCTCGATACCATGTTGACGCCGGAGCAGGCGACCTATGCGAAGGCGGTGAAGACCTCGGGCGAGGCCTTGATGGCGCTGATCGAGGAGCTGCTCGACTATTCCAAGATCGAGGCCGGCAAGCTCGACCTCGAGCAACGTTCCTTCGCGCTCTCGACCCTCATCGAGGAGATCACCGAGCTGCTGGCGCCCCGCGCGCAGGCGAAAAATCTCGAGATCGCCGCCTATGTCGACGAGCGCCTGCCGCTCGAGGTCGCTGGCGACGCCGCACGGCTGCGCCAGGTGCTGCTCAACCTTGCCGGCAACGCCATCAAATTCACCGCGAGCGGCGGCGTCGCGCTGATCGTCGAGCCCGGCATCTGGCCGAACGAGATCAGCTTCCTGGTGCGCGACACCGGCATCGGCATCGCGCCGGAAGCGCAGTCGCGCATCTTCCGTGAATTCGAGCAGGCGGACGAACGCGTCGCGCGCACCTATGGCGGCACAGGGCTCGGCCTCGCCATCAGCGAGCGCATCGTCAAGCGCATGGGCGGCCGCATCACACTGGAGAGCGAGCCGGGCAAGGGCTCGACCTTCGAGGTCGCGATCCCGCTTGCGCCGTCGCAAGCCGGCGCGGGACAGACGGCCTTCCCAAGCCCCGACCTTTCAAACAAATCGATCCTCCTGGTCGCCGACGGCATCGAGGCCTCGCTGATCGCACGGCGGCTGGAGCGCTGGGGCAGCCAGACCTGCATGGTCGCGGACGCAGCGGTCGCCGAAGCGCTGCTGCCGGAGCGTTCATGGCATGCCGTGTTGATCGATCGTGCACTCGGCGTGGCCGCAGCGGATCGCCTGGGGGAGGTGGCCCGCAAGCATGCGACGCAGCGGCTGGTGCTGCTGACGCCGAGCTCGCGCCACGAAAAGCTCTCGCCCGCCTTCACAGGCTATCTGGTGAAGCCGCTGCGTGCGGCCTCGCTCGCCGCGCGGCTGGCGCTGACGCCGGAAGTCACGTCGCCCGATCTCGCGCCTGAGCCGCCAGTCGAACCGGCGGAGACAGCAGCAGCGCCGATGAAGGGCCTTTCGATTCTTGTGGCGGAAGACAACGAGATCAACGCGCTCTTGATGCGGTCGCTGCTGACCAAGCTCGGCCACCGCGTCGTCATCGCGGTTCATGGCGATGCCGCGCTGGAATCCTGGCTCGCCGCGGCATCTGCCGGCGCGCCCCATGACCTCGTGCTGATGGATATCCAGATGCCGCAGCTCGACGGCATCGAGGCGACCAAGCGCATCCGCGCGCATGAAGCCCGCGCAGGCGGCCGCCGCACGCCGATCCTGGCGCTTACGGCGAATACGCTGGTGGAGGATCGCTATGCCTGCTTCGAGGCGGGCATGGATGGGTTCTTGATCAAGCCGCTCGACCGCGAGAAGCTCGAGGAGGCGCTGGCGGGGCTCGCGGCGTCGCGGCATCTGGCGGTGTAGCGAGCTCTCTCCACTGTCATTGCGAGGAGCGCAAGCGACAAAGCAATCCAGAATCCCGCCGCGCAAAGATTCTGGATTGCTTCGCTTCGCTCGCAATGACGATGTGAGAAGGGCGGTCGTGACAATCGCAGGGTGGGTTAGCCGGTTAGCCGAAGGCGTAACCCACCACTGTTCGTCTCCGCGGAAACGAAAGAGGTGGGTTACGCTTCGCTAACCCACCCCACGAGCTAATCCATCCTACGAAGCCACTACAGCCGCCGCAGCGCCACGGTCTCCACCACATGGTCCGCGCCCTTCTTCAGGATCAGGGTCGCGCGGGGGCGGGTGGGCAGGATGTTATCCTCGAGATTGGCGAGGTTGGTGCGCTCCCAGATGGCGATCGCGGTGGCGGTGGCCTCTTCATCCGACAGCAGCGCGTAGCGATGGAAGTAGGATTTTGGATTGGTGAACGCGGTATCGCGCAGCGCCAGGAAGCGCTTGATGTACCACTGCCGCAGCGCCGCTTCATCGGCGTCGATATAGACCGAGAAATCGAAGAAGTCGGAGACGACCGGCACCGCCTTGCCGTCGCGCGGCAACTTGCCGGTCTGCAGCACATTGACGCCCTCGACGATCAGAATGTCAGGCTGGTCGATCTCGATCCATTGGTTCGGCACAATGTCGTAAGTCAAATGCGAATAGACCGGTGCGCGCACACGGCGGCGGCCAGCCTTGATGTCGGAGAGGAAGCCGAGCAGCAGCGGCAGATCGTAGCTTTCCGGAAAACCCTTCTTCTGCATGATGCCCTGGCGCTCGAGCACGGCGTTCGGATACAGAAAGCCGTCGGTCGTGATCAGGTCGACCTTCGGACGCGGCGACCAGCGCGCGAGCAGGGCCTGGAGCACGCGGGCCGTGGTGGATTTTCCGACCGCGACCGAGCCGGCGACGCCGATGATGTAGGGCATCTTCCGGTCGCGGATGTTGAGGAACTGACGCTGCGCATAATACAGGCGCTGCATGGCATCGACATAGATCGACAACAGGCGCGACAGTGGCAGGTAGATGTCTTCGACCTCCTGAAGGTCGAGGCGGTCGTGCATCGAGCGCAGCCGATCGAACTCGCCAGGCTCCAGCGTCATCGGCGTATCGTCACGCAATCGCGCCCACTGCTCGCGCGTGAAGATGCGGTAGGGATTATAGATCTGCTCGGGTGCGCGGATATCCATGACCGTTCCCACCTTGGCTAGTCGCCCTTGCGCGACGCTTTCTCTTCCAACCCAGACATCGACGTCCGCTTGTCCAGCGCCGCCTCGACCTCTTCCAGCTTTACGCCGCGTGCCTTGAGCAACACAAGGAAGTGGTAGAGCAGGTCGGCGCTTTCGGCGATCAGATGCGCGCGATCGTTTTCGACTGCTGCGATTACGGTTTCGACTGCTTCCTCGCCGAACTTCTTGGCGCAATGCTCCGCGCCCTTGTCCAGGAGCTTGCGGGTATAGGAGCCCTCGCCACCGGACGCCGCGCGGGCATCGATGGTCTGAGCCAGGTCGTGGATCGTGAAACGCGGCATACAGGATACTCGGAACACGCACCGGCTGGTGAGCCGGTCACTGCCAGCTATGTAGCAGTTTTATGAATGGGAGTCGTCAGGCATCGAGGCGCATGGCCAGCCCGCACCGGGCCATGTGCTCCTTGGCTTCGCGGATGGTGAATTCCCCGAAGTGGAAGATCGAAGCGGCCAGCACCGCGGTCGCGTGCCCGTCGCGGATACCGTCGACGAGATGATCGAGATTGCCGACGCCGCCCGAGGCGATGACGGGGACAGGAATGCTGTCGGCGATGGCCCGGGTCAACGGGATGTCAAAGCCCTGCCTGGTGCCGTCGCGATCCATCGAGGTGAGCAGGATTTCACCGGCGCCGAGCGACACCACCTCCTGGGCATATTCGATGGCATCGATGCCAGTCGAGTTGCGCCCGCCATGCGTAAAAATCTCCCAGCGGTCGGAGCCCCCCGGGCGCTTGACGCGCTTGGCGTCGATCGCGACGACCACGCATTGTTCGCCAAATTTCTCGGCAGCTTCCTTGACGAATTCGCGTCGCGAGACCGCGGCGCTGTTGATCGAGACCTTGTCGGCGCCGGAGCGCAGCAGCGTCCTGATGTCGTCAATGGTCCGCACGCCGCCGCCGACGGTGACCGGCATGAAGCAGGCCTCCGCCGTGCGCCGGACCACGTCCAGCATGATGCCTCGGTTCTCGTGGGTCGCGGTGATGTCGAGAAAGCAGAGCTCGTCGGCGCCCGCGGCGTCATAGGCGATCGCCGCTTCGACGGGATCGCCGGCATCGCGCAGGTCGACGAAGTTGACGCCCTTGACGACCCGGCCGTCCTTGACGTCGAGGCAGGGGATCACGCGCACCTTGAACATCTGTCGTCTCCTAAGCGGCGCGCGCGTTGCGGATCAAGGCGAGGGCAGCCGTGGGATCGAGCCTGCCGTCGTAGAGCGCACGGCCGGCGATCGCGCCAGCGAGCCTCGATGCCCGCGGCGTCAGCATCGCCTTAACGTCCTCGATCGAGGCGAGGCCACCGGAGGCGATCACCGGAATGGAGATGGCGTCGGCCAGCGCGATGGTCGCATCCAGGTTCAGCCCCTTGAGCAAGCCGTCGCGGGCGATATCGGTGAAGATGATGGCTGCGACGCCGGCGTCCTCGAAACGCTGCGCGATCTCCAGCGCGGTCACCTGCGAGGTCTCGGCCCAGCCTTCGACCGCGACCTTGCCGTCGCGGGCATCGAGCCCGACCGCGACGCGGCCGGGGAATTTCTTCGCCGCCGCCTTCACCAGTTCGGGATCGCGCACGGCGGCAGTGCCGATGATGACGCGGCTGATGCCCTTGGCGAGCCAGGCTTCGACGGTGGCGAGATCGCGAATACCGCCGCCGAGCTGCACGGGAATCTTGATCGCGTTAAGCATGGCCTCGACCGCCTGCGCGTTCACCGGCTTGCCGGCAAAGGCGCCGTCGAGATCGACGACGTGCAGATATTCAAAGCCCTGCGTCACGAAGCTCTGCGCCTGCGCCGCGGGATCGAGATTGAACACGGTCGCGCGCGCCATGTCGCCTTGCTCGAGGCGCACGCATTGGCCGTTCTTGAGGTCGATGGCAGGAAAGAGAATCACGGCTTCCATCGCAAAAAGTTCGAGATCAGGGCGAGGCCAAAACGCTGGCTCTTCTCGGGGTGAAATTGCGTGCCCACGGCGGTGTCCTTCGCGACGATCGCGGTGACCGGCCCGCCGTAATCGGCGCGCGCGAGCACGTCCGCCTCATTGGCGGGATTGAGGTGATAGGAGTGCACGAAATAGGCGTGCTGGCCCTTGGGGCCGAGCGGCAGCTTGTTCAGCACCGGGTGCTCGCGCAGCACATCGAGCGTGTTCCAGCCCATGTGCGGGATCTTCAGGCTCTCGTCGCGGGGCGTGATCTTCTCGACATCGCCGGCGATCCAGTTCAGTCCTTCGGTGATGACATGCTCCTTGCCGCGGGTGGCGAAGAGCTGCATGCCGACGCAGATGCCGAACATCGGCCGTGCCTTGACCCTGACAGCTTCGGTGATCGCCTCGACCATGCCGTTCACGGCATCGAGCCCGCGCCGGCAATCGGCGAAAGCACCGACGCCAGGCAGCACCAGGCGGTCGGCACCATAGGCCTGGTCCGGATCACTGGTAACGAAGACTTTTTGCGGATTCTCCAGGCTGCGCGCGGCGCGCTCGAACGCCTTGGCGGCAGAATGCAGATTACCGGAACCGTAATCGATGATGGCAACGCTCATCTTGACCCTCCCGGTTCTGGAAACAATCCGATGATGCCGCCCGCCGGCAGCGGCGGCGGGCTGGAGAATTGCTGACCCGGCACGTTGCGGGTCGGGGGCGGGCCACCGCGATCGACCGCCCATTGATCATTGACGATGCCGCGCTGCTTCTGGCTCCAGCGCTCGAAGAAGCGCCGCTCGGCGGTGTCCTCGTCATCGGCGACGACGACATCGAGCTGGCGCCAGTTACCGCGCGACAGGGTCCAGCGGCGCAGGCTCGAGGCCTCAAAGCCCATCAGCAGGGCAATGATAATGTCGGCGAAGAAGATCGAGATGCGGCCGAGTCCGAGGCTGGACAGCCCCGCATAGAACGCGGCGGCGAAGATCAGCCAGCCGATCAGCGCCAGCCAGAGCCGGTTCCAGAGCAGCCACAACGGGCCGAGCACCATCGCCCAGAAGTGAAAGCCGTCGCGCACGAACACGAACTTGTCGATCGCGCGCAGGTCGGCCCCGCCGGGGGAGGGAGCATGAACTGTGTAGACAGACATTTTGGATGCCCCGTTCTTGAGGATTGAGTAGAAGCCGCCAGCACCGCCTTGGCACCGCCGAACGAAGAGGTCAGCCGCCGAGCGAGCCCTTGGTGGAGGGCACCTCGCCCGCCGCCCGCGGATCGATCACGACCGCCGCCCGCAGCGCCCGCGCCAGACCCTTGAAGCAGGACTCGGCGATATGGTGGCTGTTCTCGCCATATAGGGTCTCGACGTGGAGAGTCACGCCGGCATTCATGGCGAAGGCATGAAACCATTCGCGCACGAGCTCGGTATCGAACTCGCCGATCTTGTCGCGGGCGAAATCGACCTTGAACACCAGGACCGGCCGGCCCGAGATGTCGATCACGACGCGCGACAGCGTCTCGTCCATGGGCAGGTGGACGTCGGCATAGCGGGTGATGCCGGCCATGCTGCCGAGCGCCTGCTTGACGGCCTGCCCCAGCGCAATACCGGTGTCCTCGGTGGTATGATGATGATCAATGTGCAGGTCGCCCACCGCCTTGACCGAGAGGTCGATGCGGGAATGACGGGCGAGGAGATCGAGCATATGGTCGAAAAAGCCGATGCCGGTCGCGATGTTGGACGCGCCGGAGCCATCGAGGTTCACAGTCACCTCGATGTCGGTCTCTTTGGTCTTGCGCTTGATCGTCGCGGTGCGCATTGGTCCACCTAAGCCGGAAACGGCGGTCTTTTAACAGCCAAATGACGCCTTCGCTACTGCGGGAACGACCTAGCAGGGCGGCACTTGCGTCTATGGTGAGCGGAATTTGGGCCCGGAGCGGCCCGTTGTGCCGCCGCCTCCGACCCCCTAAATCAGGCCGGACAACGAGGTATTTCATGCAGGATTCCCGAAACAGCCTGCCGGTGTGGCACGGCACCACGATTTTGACGGTCCGCAAGGGCGGCAAGGTGGTGGTCGGCGGCGACGGCCAGGTTTCGATCGGCCAGACCGTCATCAAGTCCAACGCCAAGAAGGTCCGCAAGCTCGGCAAGGGCGACGTCATCGGCGGCTTCGCCGGCGCCACCGCCGACGCCTTCACCCTGTTCGAGCGGCTGGAGAGCAAGCTCGAGCAATATCCGGGGCAATTGACCCGGGCCGCGGTCGAGCTTGCCAAGGACTGGCGCACCGATCGCTATTTGCGGCGGCTGGAGGCCATGATGATCGTGGCCGACAAGGACGTCTCCCTGGTCCTGACCGGTACCGGCGACGTGCTCGAGCCGGAGGCCGGCGTGATGGCGATTGGCTCCGGCGGCAATTACGCGCTGGCCGCAGCCCGCGCCCTGCTCGACACCGACAAGGACGCCGAGACCATCGTCCGCCGCTCGCTCGATATCGCCGCCGAAATTTGCGTCTACACCAACCGCAACGTCACCATCGAGAGCCTGTCGAGCGGCTAGAGGATGGCGCCCGCCTACACCTTCCGTCCGATGACCCCGGCCGACCTGCCGCTGATCCGGCGATGGCTCGGCGAGGCGCATGTGCGGGAATGGTGGGGCGATCCGGACGAGCAGTTCGCGCTGGTGAGCGGCGACCTCACTGAGCCAGCGATGGATCAGTTCATCGTGTTGGCCGGGATGCGACCCTTCGGCTATCTTCAGTGCTATCGCCTGACCGCCTGGAATACGGGCTTTGGGCCGCAACCGGAGGGCACGCGTGGGATCGACCAGTTCATCGGCGAGAGCGACATGGTCGCGCGCGGCCATGGCTCGGCCTTCATCCGTCAGTTCGTCGACGCGCAGCTCCGGGACGGCCTGCCGCGCATGGTGACCGATCCCGACCCGCTCAATCTGCGCGCGCTATGCGCCTATGAGAAGGCGGGGTTCGTCCGCGACAGCATGGTGGAAACACCTGACGGACCCGCACTCTTGATGGTGCGCGAGCCGTGACGCTGGCGCACATCCACAAGACCAAGGCTGCTTTTCCGCCGCTTGCATGGGTCGCCATCGCGCTGTTGCTGCTGGCGCTGCAGGCCTCGATCCTGTTCGCGATGGGGCGGGTGCCGATCTGCACCTGCGGCTACGTCAAGCTCTGGCACGGCGTGGTGAACAGCTCGGAGAATTCCCAGCATATCGCCGACTGGTACAGTTTCTCGCACATCCTTCACGGCTTCCTGTTCTATGGGCTGACCTGGCTTCTGTTCTCGCGCCAGCCTTTGCTACCGCTCCCTCTTCCAAGTTTGTCTTGGCCGGCGCGGCTGATCGTCGCCATGTTGATCGAAGGCACCTGGGAGATCGTCGAGAATTCGCCGTTCATCATCGAGCGCTATCGCGCCGGCACGATCTCGCTGGACTATTACGGCGACAGCATCGTCAACTCGGTCTCGGACACGCTGTTCATGGTACTGGGCTTCCTTGCAGCCCGCGGTCTGCCGGTCACGGCCACTATCCTGATCGGGCTCGCCTTCGAGGTCATGATGGCGCTGCATATTCGCGACAATCTGACGCTGAACATTTTGATGCTGATCCATCCGATCGATGCCGTGAAACAATGGCAGTCGGGCCCGCCGATCATCTGACGACCAAAAAAGCGGCTTGTCCCGGCCTGCTTCTGACCCTAGCTAAGACCCATGACAGACTTCTCCCCCCGCGAAATCGTTTCCGAACTCGACCGTTTCATCGTCGGCCAATCCGAGGCCAAGCGCGCCGTCTCGATCGCGCTGCGGAACCGCTGGCGCCGCCAGCAGCTCCAAGGCTCCTTGCGCGAGGAGGTTCTGCCGAAGAACATTTTGATGATCGGCCCGACCGGCGTCGGCAAGACCGAGATCGCGCGGCGGCTCGCCAAGCTGGCCAACGCGCCGTTCCTCAAGGTGGAAGCCACGAAATTCACCGAGGTCGGCTATGTCGGCCGCGACGTCGAGCAGATCGTGCGCGACCTTCTCGAGGTCGCGATCACCCAAGTGCGCGAGCGCAAGCGCAAGGACGTGCAGGCGCGCGCGCAACTTGCCGCGGAGGAGCGCGTGCTCGACGCGCTGGTCGGCGCCAACTCCAGCGCCGCCACGCGGGAGTCCTTCCGCAAGAAGCTGCGCGCGGGCGAGCTTAACGACAAGGAAATCGAGATCGAGACGCAGTCGTCCGGCAGCGGTCTTCCGATGTTCGAGATTCCGGGCATGCCGGGTGCGCAGATGGGCGCGATCTCGATCGGCGACATTTTCGGCAAGTTGGGTGGCCGCAGCAAGACGCGGCGGCTGACCGTGGAGGGCTCGCACGAGATCCTCGTCAACGAGGAATCCGACAAACTCCTGGACAACGATCAGTTGACCCTGGAAGCGATCAGCGCGGTCGAGAATAACGGTATCGTGTTCCTCGACGAGATCGACAAAATCTGCGCACGCGACGGCCGCGTCGGCGGTGACGTCTCGCGCGAGGGCGTGCAGCGCGATCTCCTGCCGCTGATCGAGGGCACCACGGTGTCCACCAAGCACGGCACGGTGAAGACCGACCACATCCTGTTCATCGCCTCCGGCGCGTTCCATGTCGCAAAACCGTCCGACCTGCTGCCGGAATTGCAGGGCCGCTTGCCGATCCGCGTCGAGTTGCAGGCACTGAGCCGCGACGACATGCGGCGCATCCTGACCGAGCCGGAGGCCTCGCTGATCAAGCAATACGTCGCGTTGATGCAGACCGAGGGCGTGACGCTCGACATCACCGACGGCGCCATCGATGCGCTTGCCGACATCGCGGTGGCCGTGAACTCGTCCGTCGAGAACATCGGCGCGCGGCGGCTCCAGACCGTGATGGAGCGGGTGCTGGACGAGATCTCCTTCACCGCGCCCGACCGCAACGGCGACACCGTCCGGGTCGACGCGGATTACGTGCAGAAGCACGTCGGCGACCTCGCCAAGAACGCCGATCTGAGCCGGTTTATTTTGTAATTCCGGGCCAGCGCGCTATCTATGCCGCCGTCGTCCTGGCGAGAGCCAGGACCCACTACCCCCAGCGGTCCTTGTTGAATCAGATGGCGGCTCCGATCTTAGCTCGAACTACTTGCTGTGGTCATGGGTCCCTGATCGGCGCTCGCTCCAGACAACTCTGCGCGTTGCCAGGAGTTCGCTTGTCCGGGACGACGATGGAGACCGACGCACGGCAGGTGTGGCGTGCGCACTAGCTTTTGGCAAAATCCCTGGCGGCTCTTGCTTGGCATCAACGCTGTCGTCATCGCCGGCGTCTTCATTCACAAGATCCAGCTCCCGCCTTACGTCCCCTACGTCCACCTCCTCGTCGACTACCATTTCGGCTTCATCAAGCGCGCGCTGATTGGGGCGGTCGTCGCGCTGTTCACGGCGAAGGTGCCGGTGTGGCTGGTGTTCGCGCTCGGCGGCGCAACTTGGCTGGCGACGCTGGCGCTGTTCGCAAAGCTGTTTCACAAGGCCTTCGGCTTTGCCAGGAAGACGCTGCCGCTGTTCGTCTTCATGGCGGGCTCGCCGTTCTTTCTGAAGAACTTCATGCACACGCTCGGCCATTTCGACATCTATGGCTGTGCTCTGGCAATCGTCCTGCTGCTGGTACCTGCGGGCTCACTGCTGTTCGTCGCGCTCGCCGCGCTGTTCTCGATCATTCTCGTGCTGATCCACCACATTCATCTTCTCATGTATGTGCCGACGATCATCACCATCGTCACGATCAGGCACTATCTCGCCTACGGCCTCAACCGCGCCAACGTCGCCGTCGGGATCATCGCTTTCCTCATCATCTCCGTGCTGTTCTTCGCGGCGCAGTTTTTGGGGACGATGCCGATCCCGGAAGCGGATTTCGTGGAGCACCTGAAAACGCGTATGCCCGATCCCTCTCGTACCGATCTCCTGCAGTTCAGTTACATCTGGTATCAGCCGCTGGCGAAGGAGATTTCGGACACCTGGAGGTGGATGCCCCACAACATCCTCGGCGTGCCCGTTTTCGCGCTGCTGATCTGGCTGCACACGCCGCTGTGGCGCTATTTCGCCGGCCTGATCCGCGCGCTGGCAAGCGAGGCGCACCGCCGTCTCGTCGTCGCGGCTTTGATCGGCGTCAGCTTCGCCTACGTCGTGATGTTTGCGATGGTGTTCGACTATTCGCGCTGGATCTCGAACTGGGCGGTCTGCATGTTCCTGATCCTGCATGCGGTGAAGATGCTGCCGGCCAAACATGAAACGCCGCTGATTCCGGCGGAGGATCGTAAGATCAATATTTTCGGCTTGATCGTCACCCTGATCCCGCGCGTCGGAATCGTGCGACCGTTCTAAAATCTAGCGCGACGGATCCGGACATACAGCGCGCCCTCGCCGCCGTGGCCGATATGCGCCTCCTCGAAGCCGACGACGAAGGCGCGAAATTCCGGCAGGCTGAGCCACTCCGGCACCTGGCGGCGCAGCACGCCGCTTTCGCCGCCGCTGCGGCCCTTGCCGGTGATGACGAGCACGAAAGTGAGGCCGTCATGGTGCGCCCGTTGCAGGAAACCCGAGAGCGCGCGATGGGCCCGCATCTGGGTCATGCCGTGCAGGTCGAGCCGCGCCTCGATCTCGCTGCGGCCGCGCGACAGTTTTGTGCGCTCGCGCTTGCCGAGCGGCGCCAAAGGCGGCATGGCCGGTTTGGCCGCACGCGGCGACGGTGCTGCAGCAATGGGCCTCGCCGTCGGGGCAGGCTTGCCGACGGGTGCAGCGGGCGGTGGCTCGGAGCGCGGTGCCGGATGCGCCTTCGCCGCGCGATGCTTCCTCAACGGCTTCACCTGCCGCGCGACGAGGTCCCACAGCTCGCGCTCTTCCTCGCTGAGCGCACGACGGCGCGGCGGGGGACGCTGATCCAACACGGGCGGACGGGACGATCGCTTCATTGCCGGTTGGAACGACGATTCACCTGACGGCGCGGCTCGCGGGCGGGCCTGATGTTGGGACGCGGCTCCGGCAGCGGCACCGGGCTCGCCACCGCGACGGTGGCGTCCTTGGCTTGTGGCACGGCTGGTGAAGCCGCGCCAGCTTTCGCTGATTCAGCCGGCTTGGCCGCGGCCGCAGCGCCCTTCGAATCTGTCGCGGCATCGGTTTGCGGAAACAATTTTGCGATCTTTGCCGATGGCCGCGGATCCGGCACCGGCAACCTTTGGCCGCGCGCGACGGGATCGAGGCTCTTCGGCACCAGCATCACGAAATGCATGCTGTGGCGCAGCCGTCCGGAGACGCGGCCGGCCTCCTGGCCCGCGCCGAAATAGAGATCGGCGCGCGCCGGTCCAATGATGGCCGAGCCGGTATCCTGCGCGATCATCAGGCGATGGAACGGCGTCTTGGATCGTTCCGAATCGATCGGCAGTTCGCCTTCGATGAAGAAAGGCGTTCCGTAGACATGCAGGGATTTGTCGACCGCGATCGACCGGCCCGCCGTCAGCGGAATGCCTTGTGCGCCGACCGCCTCGTCCTTGTCGGACAGGTTGACCTCGCGGAAGAAGATGTAGGAGCGGTTCTGCCGGCGCAACTCCTTGGCGCCGTCAGGATTCTGGGCCATCCACTCCCTGATCTTCTGCATTGACATCTCCTCCTTCGGGATGATGCCACGCTCGATCAGGATGCGACCGACGGCTGTGTAGGGATAGCCGTTATACGCGTCGTAGTTGAGCCGGATGGTCGCGCCGTCGTCGAACTTGATTCGCGCCGAGCCCTGGATCTGCGCGAATAGGAGATCGGTGGGATCTTTCAGCCAGCAGATTTCGAGCCCGCGACCGGCGATAATGCCGTCCTCGATCTCGCCGCGATCGTAATAGGGCACGAGCTTGCGGCGGCCGATCTTGCGGTAGACCGGGCCCTTGTTGGGCAGACTGACCGAGTCCTGCTTGTAGCCGCGCACGAACAGGTTCGAAGGACGGCGATAGACCGGGACGTTGTAGACGTCGGTTTGGGTGCGCGAGCCCTCGAGCACCGGTTCGTAATAGCCTGTCACGAAGCCGTCGGGTTCGCCGAGCCGCGAGATGCGCAGGGGCGAGAAATTGTTCTCGAAGAACGTCTTCGCTTTGGCGTCGTCGGTGAGCTCGAGCGATCTGGCGACTCGGCAGGGTTCGCCCAGCGAGGCACCCAAGGCCTTCGGTTCTACTGTGCCGTTTTGCGCGTTGATCGAGCGGCAGCTCGCGCGAAACGTCTTGTAGGCAGCGAGATGATCATCATTGTTCCAGCCCTTCACGTCAGCCCAGGCCAGCGGCAGATATTGCGCGCCGGTAATTTCGAGCGGAAGGGCGAGCTGCGGATACGGCAAGGCCCGCACCGGCAGTGCGGTTTCGGGAGGTTGGTGGTGATGGCTGCGGTAATGACGTCGCGCCGCCTCGGCGCCAAGCGAAAACGACGATAGCGCGACGACACCTGCGCACAGCGCCGTCGCGCTATTCTTCAGGACAAGCTTAATTCGCGCTTCCGGTGCCAACCAACTTCCAGTTCGGATCGCGAGAGGTGGTGTCGCGGGCAAACGTCCAGATATCGGTGATGTCGGCAACCTTGTCGGGGTTGCCGTCGACGATGTTGCCGGCCTTGTCGCGAGTGACCGAGATCATCTGCGAGACGAAGCGCACGGTGAGCTGTGCAGTGCGGTCGCGCAGCTCGGCGCCCACGAGCTCGGCCTTGTCGATCGAGACGAAGCGTGTCTCGGTCTTCTGCTCGTTCTTCTCGCGCTCCTTGATCGCGGCGTCGAAGCTCTCATAGACCTCCGATGACAAGAGATCGCGCAGCGCTCGGCGGTCGCCATTGGCAAAGGCCAGCACGATCATCTCGTAGGCCCCGCGGGCACCCGACAGGAAGTGCCGGGGATCGAAGGCAGAATCCTTCTCGACGATCGCGTCCAAGCCCTGGGCCAGCGCGGTGCCGGGCTCGGTCAGACCTTTCCAGCGATCGGACGGCGGGTTCGGCTCAGCGGTCGGCGCCAGCGGGGCCTGATCGATCACCTTGCCCGGCATGGTCACGACGTTCTTGTCCTGGGCACCCTGGAGCGCATTGCGGGCGGGGCGATCGAAAGGTGGCCGCTCATTGCCCGTTCGCTGCCCCAGCACACTGCGCAGCCGCAGGAAGATAAAGACCGCCAGCGCTAGGAAGATGATGGTGTAGATATCCACGTGGTATTCGCTTTCTGGTCTGGTCTTCTAGAGAGGTGTTCGCCGGGAAAATCGCTCCGGCCAGTAGACCGTTCCACGCGGGAACGGCAAGATTTCATCGCCATTTTAGGTCCGGCTCTCGAGGGCCGACATCGGGCTCATCGGATGTAGGCACGAAATCTTGCCCGGCCAATGGCGCCTTTTGGCACAGCGCCGATTGTAGCGCGTTTTATGCTCGAGGGGAAACCCGATCCGGCCTGGAAATCGCGCATCTTCAATTGTTTAAGACGCGATTTCACCGCGGCCGGGCCGAGAGACGCTTCTACGAGCGATGTCCGCGACGGGGTATCCGGAGGCGTTCGTCCTTGTGGAACGAGGCGGGCTTATGTTAGCCAACCGCCGCGAAATTCAGCCCATTCGGGTAAGGAGAGACTTTCATGACCAACGGTAACGGCACCCCTCCCGAGGCGGCCCAGGCTCCCCAGCTCAACGTGCTGGCGCAGTATACCAAGGACCTCTCGTTCGAAAATCCGAACGCTCCGAGCTCGCTCCAGCAGCAGAGCCAACCACCGCAAATCAATATCCAGATCAACGTCAACGCCAACAACCTCAGCGAACAGGAATTCGAGGTGACGCTGTCGGTCGAGGGTAAGGCCGAGACCGCAGGCAAGGTGATGTTCTCGTTCGAGCTCGCCTATGCCGGCGTGTTCCGGATCGTCAACGTGCCGAAGGAAAACCTGCATCCGCTCGTTATGATCGAATGCCCGCGGCTGCTGTTCCCGTTCGCCCGCGAGATCATCGCCACCGCGGTCCGCGACGGCGGGTTCCCGCCTCTGATGCTGGATCCGGTCGATTTCGTCGGACTCTACCGCCAGAACATGGAGCGGCAAATGGCCGCCCAGGGTGGTCAAACCGGTCAGGCCTAACCGGCAGGACTGACCACTGGCGCGAGCAGGAATTCGTTCCAGATCGCCTTGTCGCCGAGCGTCGCGATGAAGGCCCGATGGGCTTCGCGCTCGGCGTCGGTAATCCGCGGCGTAAGCGGCGCCGGCCGTTGCCGCCGCGGCGCTTCGCCGCTCACACTGATGCGGATCTCCTCGGTCTCCGAGGCCAGGATGAGCTGCGACTGCCGCGCCCCGATCAGATCGACATAGACTTCGGCGAGCAGCTCGGCGTCGAGCAGCGCGCCGTGCTTGGTGCGGTGGGAATTGTCGATCGCATAGCGCGAGCAGAGATCGTCGAGCCGGTTGGAGACGCCTGGATGCTTGCGCCGCGCCAGCAGCAGCGTGTCGACCAGCCGTTCGCGTGGAATCGCAGCGCGCTTGATCCGGTCGAGTTCGGCATTGATGAAGCTGATGTCGAATGAAGCGTTGTGGATCACCAGCGGCGCATCACCGATGAACTCCAGGAACTCGTCGACGACCTCGTGAAACAGCGGCTTCGTCGCCAGAAATTCGCTCGACAGCCCGTGCACGGCAAAGGCCTCCGCCGGCATGTCCCTTTCGGGATTGATGTAGCGGTGGAAGGTCTGTCCGGTCGGCATGCGGTTGAATATCTCGACGCAGCCGACTTCGACCAAGCGATCACCGCGGAGGGGATCGAGACCGGTGGTTTCAGTGTCGAGAACGATTTCGCGCATGATCCAAGAGGCCGTGTGAGGCGGCGAATCAGGCTCGCCGCTGCGGCATCTTAACGGCCTCGGCCAGAATGTGCTTGATTTGGGCGCGCACCGGCTCGAGTCCGTGGGACGTATCCACCACGAAATCGGCGCGCTTGCGCTTCTCGGCGTCGGGCATCTGCTTTGCGATGATGGCGTCGAGTTTGGCCTCGTCCATCGTGCCGCGGGCGAGCACGCGCTCGCGCTGAAGTTCCGGCGATGTCGACACCACGACCACGGCATCGACTCGCTTTTCGCCGCCGGTCTCGAACAGCAGCGGAATGTCCAGCACCACGACGGGCGCCTTGGCGGCCTCCGCGTCGGCAAAGAATTTTTGGCGCGAGGCACCGAGCATCGGATGAACGATCTGCTCAAGCTGCTTGATGGCGGCGGGATCGTGCACCACGCGCGCGGACAGTTTTGTCCGATCGACCTTCCCGCCCGCGGTGGTGCCGGGGAAAACGGCCTCGATCGCCGGTGCCGCTTCACCCTCATACAATTGATGGACCGCCGCATCGGCGTCATAGACGGGGACACCGGCCTCCGCGAACAATTTCGCGGTGGTGGATTTCCCCATCCCGATCGAGCCGGTCAGTCCCAGGATCCGCATCAGCGTACAGCCATCTCTGCCATTTACACTGCAACTAGCCGCTCGCGCCGCAGGAACGCAAGCAGCGGCAGCAACGGCAGACCGAGAATGGTGAAATGGTCACCCTCGATGCGTTCGAACAGATGGATTCCCAGGCCCTCGAGCTGATAGGCGCCGACGCTGGAGGTCACGGCCTCGCCGGCCGCGTCGAGATAGGCCGAAAGCTCCACCTCGGTCATCGGCCGCATGGTCATGCACGCGACCGAAACGTCTTCGAAGACAATCTGGCCATCATGGGCCACGGCCACGGCGGAATTCAGCTCATGGCTGTTGCCGGCAAGCTCGCGCAGTTGCGCCATGGCCTGGGCACGGCCCGCGGGCTTGTTGAACAGACGCTCGCCCAGCGCCAGCGTCTGATCGGCCCCAATCACATAGGCGCCCGGATGATTCACCGAGACCGCCTTGGCCTTTTCGCGCGCCAGCAGCAACGCGATCTGGCGCGGATTTGAAAGGCTCGAAGCCGCCTGCACGCCGCGCTCGTCGATGTCGGCCAAAATCGCCTGGAAATCGAGGCCGGCATTGGCCAGCAGCATTTTTCGCGCGCTGCTCTGCGACGCCAAAATCAGGGGAGATTTGCCGCGCCAGAGGGCCATCGGACCTATTCCGAAGGTCGGTTGCGTTGCCGGTCTGAGTAGAGCTTCATGATTGCAGCGGCGGTTTCCTCGATCGAGCGCCGGGTGACGTCGAGCAGCGGCCAATTGTGCTTGGCGCTCAGCTTGCGGGCGAATGCGACTTCGTCGGCCACTGCCTGCTTGTCGATATAGGTGTCGTTGCCGGAGCCGGCGCCCATCGTGAGCAGGCGATTCTGACGCACCTGGATCAGCCGTTCCGGCGTCGCGTGCAGGCTGACGACGAGCGGGCTCGTCAGAGTCTCTAACTGACCCGGCACCGGAATGCCGGGCACCAACGGCACGTTGGCGGTGCGGATGCCGCGATTGGCGAGATAAATCGACGTCGGCGTCTTCGAGGTGCGGGAGACGCCGACCAGGACGACGTCTGCCTCCTCCAAGCCTTCGACGTGCTGACCGTCGTCGTGCATCATCGTGTAGTTCAGCGCATCGATGCGCTTGAAGTATTCGGCGTTGAGCACGTGCTGGGCGCCGACACGTCCGGTCGTAGCAGCACCGAGGTAAGCCTCGAAGAGCTGCATCACCGGACCGATGATGGAGAGACTAGGAACGTTGATCCCTTTGCACTTGTCCTCGAGGCGCGAGACCAGATCCTTCTCGAGCAAGGTGAACAGCACGATCCCCGGCGCTTCCTCAATCTCGTCGAGCACGCGGTCGAGCTGCTTCTGGCTGCGCACGAGCGGATAGACGTGCTCGACCGGAGTCACGTTGGCGTACTGGGCCGCGACCGCGCGCGCCACGGTGATCAGTGTCTCACCGGTGGAGTCGGAGACGAGGTGCAGATGGAAATAATTGTTCGAGGTCGGCACAAAAACTCTTTGAATTTCGACGGGGCCATTTGTGGATTTCTGTGGAGCTTAACCCCTCCGAAAGGGATGTGCGACACCAGGGGCGGGACAACGGCCAAGTTTCTTCACACCGCTGCCCAAAAGAACAAGTCGGACGCCGACGCGACCAGGAAGCGGGATTGCGCGGACAAGCCCCTTGATAAGCTGCCGACAGGTCAGCGCAAGCCCTTGACGACGGACGGCTTATCCGGACCGGCGGGATCCGCGCAGGATATGTTGATGGATGTGAACAAGCGCGTGTGAAGCGGCGGACGGCATTGCGTGAGTCCAATCCACCGTCATTCAGACTCAAACCTTAAGAATCTAAGATTCTAGATTTGAGAAGGGCGCTACGGACGGATATGTGTGCGCTGGAAGAACTTAACGAGTTCTTACTATCCCCAGCGACCTCTGCGCTGGGCGGAAATTCGGACGTTGGAAATGCTTGAAGAGCTCTATCCGTGGATCAAGGCGCTGCACGTGATCGCTGTCATTTCCTGGATGGCGGGCATGCTCTATCTGCCGCGGCTGTTCGTCTATCACTGCGAGGCTGAAATCGGCTCGAAGCAGTCGGAGACCTTAAAGGTGATGGAGCGCCGGCTGCTCAAGGCGATCATCAACCCTGCCATGGTCGTGACCTGGCTCGCCGGGCTCTATCTCGCGTGGTCCGGCCACTGGTTCGCTTACGGCTGGTTGCACGTAAAGCTGGCACTGGTGCTGACGCTATCCGCGGTCCACGGCTTTTTTTCGCGCTGGTGCAAGGATTTCGCTGCCGACCGGCGCCCGCGGTCACAGAAATTCTATCGTATTATCAATGAGGTGCCGACCGTCCTGATGATTTTCATCGTGATCATGGTGATCGTGAAGCCGTTCTAGGCAATCATCGTGATTGATCGCTCAGCGCTTCGGCTTGCGGAGTGAAGAGCGATTTTCTATATTGTGTTTATCCCACCCAACGCAGGCGGATGTGGTTGTGGCCGAGCTTTTGAAGGCCGGACACCGCATCAGGTTTGAAGCCCTCCGGCACTCACCTTGCTAGACCTGCGGACCTTACCTGCACCTGCTCGCGTCCGCATTTCTGAGCCTCCTCGCACCCCTCCCAAGGTTACCCCACAGGACCACCCCAATGCGGGAAATTAAACTCCAAGACCTTAAGTCCAAGACCCCGGCCGAGCTCGTCTCGTTCGCGGAAGAGAACGGGGTCGAGAACGCCAGCACCATGCGCAAGCAGGAGCTGCTTTTCGCCATCCTCAAGCAGCTCTCGCTCGCCGAAACCGACATCGTCGGCGAGGGCGTCGTCGAGGTGCTCTCGGACGGCTTCGGCTTTCTGCGCTCACCGGATGCCAATTATCTGCCGGGCCCGGACGACATCTACGTCTCGCCCTCGCAGATCCGCCGTTTCGGCCTGCGCACCGGCGACACCATCGAGGGCCACATCCGCAGCCCGAAGGAAGGCGAACGCTACTTCGCGCTGTTGAAGGTCAACACGCTCAACTTCGAGGATCCGGAAAAGGCCAAGCACAAGGTCAATTTCGACAATCTCACGCCGCTGTTTCCGAATCAGCGTTTCCGCATGGAGATCGACGATCCCACGCGAAAAGACCTGTCCGCGCGCGTGATCGACATCGTTGCGCCGATCGGCAAGGGCCAGCGTGCGCTGATCGTCGCGCCGCCGCGCACGGGTAAGACCGTGCTGATGCAGAACATCGCGCACTCGATCACCGCGAATCACCCGGATTGCTATCTGATCGTGCTGCTGATCGACGAGCGCCCGGAAGAAGTCACGGATATGCAGCGCTCGGTGAAGGGCGAGGTGGTGTCCTCGACCTTCGACGAGCCGGCGGTGCGCCACGTCCAGGTCGCCGAGATGGTGATCGAGAAGGCGAAGCGCCTGGTCGAACACGGCCGCGACGTGGTGATCCTGCTCGATTCGATCACGCGTCTTGGCCGCGCCTACAACACCGTGGTGCCGTCATCCGGCAAGGTGCTGACCGGTGGTGTCGACGCCAACGCGCTGCAGCGGCCGAAGCGCTTCTTCGGTGCCGCCCGTAACATCGAGGAGGGCGGTTCGCTGACGATCATCGCAACCGCGCTGGTCGATACCGGCAGCCGCATGGACGAAGTCATCTTCGAAGAGTTCAAGGGCACCGGTAACTCCGAACTGATCCTCGACCGCAAGGTCTCGGACAAGCGTACCTTCCCGGCGATCGACATCTCGCGCTCCGGCACCCGCAAGGAGGAGTTGATCACCGATCCGCAGGTGTTGAAGAAGATGTACGTGCTCCGCCGCATCCTGAACCCGATGGGCACGATGGACGCGATCGACTTCCTGCTCGACAAGCTGCGCTCGACCAAGAGTAACGCCGAGTTCTTCGACTCGATGAACACCTGAGCCGGTGCGCAAACGTCAGAATTCGAAAGGGCGCCTCGGGGGCGCCCTTTTCTTTTGTGCGGCTTTGCTGCGCGAAGGTGCAGCATGGCTGGTTTTCTGTTTCTCAGCATTACCGCAATTTAAGATATTGATTTTGCTAGTAAAAAGTAGAATATGGCCGAATCCGTTGGCCTGGAGTGGGGAGCTTTCGCAGCAAAAATGCTGCACTCTATCTTGCGGCGCAACACGCAGCACTTACTGCGACGGTAGAGCGACAAACAGAGCAATCGGCGACCGAAACGGTGTTTGCCTTTTCATCGGCACCCGGACAAATAGGCCATGCATCCGCGAGACCAGACCATCTTTGCACTGTCGTCCGGCCGACCGCCGAGCGCGATCGCCGTGGTGCGTGTCTCGGGGCCGCAGGCCGGTCTGGTGCTGACGACGCTCGCGGACAAGTTGCCGGCACCAAGGCTGGCGAGCCGCAGGCTGCTCCAAGACAGTGCGGGCCTGCCAATCGACGATGCCGTGGTGCTCTGGTTTCCGGGGCCGGCGAGTGCGACCGGCGAGGACGTTGCTGAATTTCATGTCCATGGCGGACGCGCGGTGCTGTCGGCCGTCTTCACAGCCATTTCTGCGATTCCGAATACGCGAGCGGCCGACCCCGGTGAGTTCACCCGGCGGGCGTTCGAGAACGGCAAGCTCGATCTCACCGAGGCCGAGGGCTTGGACGACCTCATTCATGCCGACACCGACCGGCAGAGGCGCCAGGCGCTGCGTCAGTTGCAGGGTCTGTTAGGCGATCGCGCGCGCGACTGGCGCGAGCGCATCATCGAGGCCTCCGCGTTGATCGAGGCCGGCATCGATTTTTCCGACGAGGGCGATGTACCGGTGGAGCTGATGGCGCCGGCGCTCAAGACAATCGGATCGCTCCACAGCGAAATTACAAAAGTGCTTGCGGCACAGGGTCATGCTGAACGTCTGCGCGAGGGCCTCGTGGTCGCCATCACCGGCCCGCCGAACGTCGGCAAGTCGACGCTGATGAATCAGCTTGCGCGCCGCGAGGTCGCGATCGTCTCGCCGCATGCCGGCACCACGCGCGACGTGATCGAGGTGCAGCTTGACCTCGACGGCTATCCGGTCACGGTGATCGACACCGCCGGCATTCGTGAGACCGATGATCCGGTCGAGCTCGAAGGCGTACGTCGGGCCAGGGCGCGCGCTGCGGATGCGGATCTCGTGCTGTGGCTGACCGGTCCTGGCGCCGAAGCGGACGGGCGGCAGGATGGCGCCGCACCGGTCTGGCTGATCCGCAACAAGATCGATCTTGGCGACGAGGCTTCGATCGCAACCGCGGCGGCGGACAGGACGTTCGCAATTTCGGCACGGCGTGGCGACGGTCTGACGGAGCTGATCGAGGCACTGGTGGGATTCGCCGCTGCGTTCTTCGCAACCGGTGAGGGGGCGCTGGTCACCCGCGCGCGCCAACGCGACCTGTTGCGCCAGGCGGCGGATTGTTTGCAGCGCAGTCTGGGCCTTGTCAAAGATGGTGAAGAATTGGTAGCCGAGGAGCTCCGCGCCGCCGCCTACGTGCTGGGTCGCCTGCTGGGCCGGGTCGACGTCGAGGATGTCCTCGGGGCCATCTTCCAGAAGTTTTGCATCGGAAAGTAGCGCTAGTTCTTCAATGTAGAATTAGCCCTTGTTCCAGTGCTTCGTTGTTTCACGTGAAACGTCGTTCCATATGGAACCTCGGCTACTTTGCATGGGGTTGTTTTGCCAAAAATGCGACGACGTCAGCATGCCGCGCACTTGTTTCACGTGAAACATTCGAGGGCCAGTTTCCGCTTCCGGCTTTTTCCCGGCTGAGCTAAAAGTTGCCCATGCGAACAGAGCGAGCGAGTTTCGACGTCATCGTCATTGGCGGCGGCCATGCCGGCTGTGAAGCCGCGGCTGCGGCTGCGCGGATGGGCGCGACAACCGCTCTGGTGACGCACCGATTTTCGACCGTAGGTGCGATGTCGTGCAATCCCGCCATCGGCGGCCTCGGCAAGGGTCACCTTGTCCGCGAGGTGGACGCACTCGACGGTCTGATGGGTCGTGTGGCTGATGTCGGTGGCATCCAATTCCGGGTTCTTAATCGTCGTAAAGGCCCGGCGGTCCGCGGTCCACGGGCCCAGGCCGACCGGAAGCTCTATGCCGCGGCGATGCAATCCGCGATCCGTCAGACCGACGGTCTTTCCGTGATCGAAGGGGAGGCCGACGAACTGATCATGGCCGACGGACGGGTGACCGGGCTTCGTCTGGCCGATGGCCGAAGCTTCCAGGCAGGAGCCATCGTCGTCACGACTGGGACCTTTCTGCGTGGTCTGATTCATCTCGGAGAGAAGAACTGGCCCGCGGGGCGCGTTGGTGAAGCGCCAGCGATGGGTCTGTCGAAGTCCTTTGAACGGGCCGGCTTCACCCTCGGGCGGTTGAAGACCGGGACGCCGCCGCGTCTGGACGGCACGACCATCGACTGGTCCGCGGTCGAAATGCAGCCCGGCGACGACCCGCCGGAGCCTTTCTCGGCACTGACAGATCGGATCACGACGCCGCAGATCCAGTGTGGGATCACCCGGACCACGTCCGCGACCCATGAGGTGATCCGGGCCAATGTCCATCGCTCGCCGATGTACTCCGGCCAGATCAAGAGCACCGGACCCCGTTATTGCCCCTCGATCGAGGACAAGATCGTCCGGTTCGGTGATCGCGATGGCCACCAGATCTTTCTTGAGCCGGAGGGGCTGGACGACACCACGGTCTATCCCAACGGCATCTCGACCTCGCTTCCGGAGGAGGTCCAGCTCGCGATTCTGGCCAGCATTCCTGGCCTGGAACGGGCGAAGATGGTCCGACCGGGCTACGCCATCGAATACGACCACATCGATCCCCGCGAGCTTGATCCGACCCTTCAGACCAAGCGGCTACGCGGCTTGTTCCTGGCCGGACAGATCAACGGCACCACCGGATATGAGGAAGCCGGCGGCCAGGGCATTGTCGCCGGGGTGAACGCTGCGCTTGCCGCCAGCGGCGCCGCGCTGACGGTGTTCGACCGGGCGGACGGCTATCTCGGGGTGATGATCGATGACCTCGTCACCCGCGGGATCAGCGAACCCTATCGAATGTTTACCTCGCGGGCCGAGTACCGGCTGACGCTGCGGGCCGACAATGCCGACCAGCGCCTGACCGAGAAGGGCATCGATTTGGGGTGCGTCGGCAGCGCGCGGACCCGGCATCATCGCGCCAAGATGGAGGCCTTGAACGCAGCACGGACGCTTGCGAAGTCCCTGGCCGTCACCCCGAATGAGGCGATCAAGCACGGGCTGTCACTGAACCGGGACGGCCAGCGCCGCTCAGCCTTCGAGCTGATGGCCTATCCGGACGTAGGCTGGAGCCAGGTGCGCGCGATCTGGCCGGAGCTGTCGGCCATCGATCCGGTCATCGCCACCCATCTCGAGATTGACGCCAAGTACGACGTCTATCTGGAGCGCCAGAGCGCCGATGTCGAAGCCTTCAGGCGGGACGAAGGGTTGGTGCTGTCCGAGGTTGACTACAAGCTGGTGCCGGGTCTCTCCAACGAGGTGCGCGCCAAGCTGGAGAAGGCCCGGCCGTTCACCGTCGGCCAAGCCGGTCGGATCGACGGGATGACGCCGGCGGCTTTGGGCATCCTCGCGGCCTATCTTCGCCGCGAAGCCCGCAAGACCTCGAAGGCAATCGCATAGGCGTTTCACGTGAAACAGCGCGGCGGCCCGGGCCGGGATAAATCATCATCACGGCAATCCAAGGCAGGCGAGGGTGGTGGCCGTCGATCCGGACCGGCCCCGACGAGCCCGAAGATCGATAGAGCCAGCGCGAACGATAAGTCGCTGGACTCTGTCCTGGCTACCGACAAGGTCACAGCACTCGAGCTCGCGCCGGTTTCACGTGAAACGGAAGTCCGGCTCGACCGCTACGTCGCGCTGCTCCGTGAATGGCAGGCCAAAACCAATCTGGTCGCGCCCTCGACGCTGCCGCACCTCTGGACCCGGCACATCGCCGATTCGCTTCAGCTCGTGGACCTCGCGCCGTCCGCAAAGCGCTGGGCGGACCTCGGCAGCGGCGGCGGTTTTCCCGGCGTGGTCCTGGCCTGCGCGATGGCGGAGACGGTGGGTGCGAGCGTCCATCTCGTCGAGCGAATCGCCAAAAAGGCGGCTTTCCTGCGCGAAGCGATTCGGATCACGGCGTCGCCGGGGGTCGTACATCTCGCCGAGATCGGGGATAATGTGGATAGAATCACCGGTCCGGTCGATTGCGTCACCGCCCGGGCGCTGGCTCCGCTACATCAACTCATCGGCTTTGCGGAGCCGCTGATGCGTAATGGGGCAAAAGCGTTGTTTCTCAAGGGTCAAGATGTAGAGGCCGAATTGACCGAAGCCGCTAAATATTGGAATATTCAGCCTCAGCTCCACCAAAGCCGCACGGGTGACGGCTGGATCGTGGAACTGACGTCCGTCGAACGGCGCGGGTGAGGGGGAGTGGGGAATTTGCGATGACCGTGATTGACGAGCCGCAGCAAGAACAAACCCAAGAACATACCGAAGTGGTGCCGCACGGCCACCCCCGCATCCTGGCGCTGGCGAATCAGAAGGGCGGCGTGGGAAAAACAACCACAGCGATCAATCTCGGCACGGCGCTCGCGGCAATCGGCGAGCGTGTCCTGATCGTCGATCTCGATCCGCAAGGCAACGCCTCGACCGGTCTCGGCATCGACCGCCGCAATCGCTCCTGCTCGACCTATGACGTGCTGGTGGGCGAAGCCAACCTGCGCGAAGCGGTGGTTGCGACCGCGGTGCCGCGGCTGCACATCGCGCCCTCGACCATGGACCTCTCCGGCCTCGAGCTGGAGCTCGGCCACACGCCCGGCCGGGCATTCAAGCTGCGTGATGCAATCGGCTCGCTCAACAACAACGTGTCGCCCGACGCCGACTACACCTATGTGCTGATCGACTGCCCGCCGTCGCTCAACCTGCTCACGGTCAACGCAATGGCCGCGTCGGACGCGATCCTGGTGCCACTGCAATGCGAGTTCTTCGCGCTCGAAGGCCTGTCGCAACTGCTGCAGACGGTCGAGCAGGTGCGCTCGACGCTCAATCCGAACCTGTCGATCCACGGCATCGTGCTGACCATGTTCGACTCGCGCAACAATTTGTCGAACCAGGTCGTCGCCGACGTCCGCCAGTTCATGGGCGAGAAGGTCTACAAGACCATGATCCCGCGCAACGTGCGCATCTCGGAGGCGCCGTCCTACGGCAAGCCGGTGCTGGTCTACGATCTCAAATGCGTCGGCAGCGAAGCTTATTTGCGGCTCGCCACCGAAGTGATCCAGCGCGAGCGCGAGCTGCGCACCGCGGATTGATACTGCCGTTCCGTAGGGTGGGTTAGCGAAGCGTACCCCACCAAGTGTCCCGCTCCGAGCAAACCAGTGGTGGGTTACGCTTCGCTAACCCACCCTACGAGTCTACGTTTCGAAATTCAGTTCTGGAGTGCTGCTAAGTGAATCCAAGGGAGCTGGCGATGGCCGACGAAGCGCGTTCGCGACTGGGCCGAGGTCTTGCGAGTCTGATCGGTGACGTCGGCGGCGAGGCGGCGCATGTCGAGCGTCCGCGCACGCAGCGCAAGGTGCCGATCGAATTCCTCAAGCCGAATCCGCGCAACCCGCGCCGCACCTTTCCGGAAGTCGAGCTCAAGGAGCTAAGCGACTCCATCAAGCAGCACGGCGTGATCCAGCCGATCATCGTGCGTCCGGTGAAGGGCACACAGGACCGCTATGAGATCATTGCCGGCGAACGGCGCTGGCGCGCCTCGCAGCTTGCTGGCCTGCACGAAGTGCCGATCGTGCCGGTCGACATCAGCGATAGCGATGCGCTGGAATTCGCGATCATCGAGAACGTGCAGCGCGAAGACCTCAACCCGATGGAAGAGGCGAAGGGCTATCACGCGCTCGCGGGTGAGTTCAAACGCAGCCAGGACGACATTGCCAAGGTCGTCGGCAAGAGCCGTAGCCACGTCGCCAACATGATGCGGCTGACAAAACTGCCGGCCGAGGTGCAGGCCTTCATCGCGAGCGGGGAGCTGACGGCCGGCCATGCCCGCGCGCTGATCGGCGTGCCCGATCCGCTCGCCGCCGCCAAGCGCATCGTCGAGGAGGGCCTCAACGTCCGCCAGGCCGAGGCGCTCGCGCATGAGGAGGGCGTGCCGGAGCGCAAGCCGCAGAAGGCGCGCGCCGGGGCCAAGGAGAAGGATCCCGATACGATCGATCTGGAGAAGCGCGTCAGCGACGCGCTCGGACTCAAGGTCACGGTGAACCACCGCGATCCCGGTGGCTCCGTGCAGATCAACTACCGCAACCTCGAGCAGCTTGATGAGGTGATGCGGCGGCTGGCGAAGGGCAATCTCTGACTCCGCCGTCATTCCGGGGCGCGCGACGGAATGACTGCGTTTTATCGTGCATCCATGTGCCCTCTATCACCCTCACCCTGAAGCGGCGTCTCGAAGGGCGAGGAGCACCGGCCGGGCCTTCATCCTTCGAGACGCGCGTTCCGCGCTCCTCAGGATGGGGAACCGACATCTCCACACATCGTCATTGCGAGCGCAGCGAAGCAATCCAGAATCTCCCCGCGGAGGGACTCTGGATTGCTTCGCTGCGCTCGCAATGACGTTTGGAGAGAGCGGAGCTCAGCTCCGCCGCTTCGCATTCGCGGCGATTGCCATCAGTGTGCGCTGGGCGATCGCGGCGGCAAGGGCCGGCTGCTTGCGCGTGTCGAGCGCGGCGGTTGCGAGCTGCTCGATGATGCCTGCGAGACGCGGTACGGTGAAATTGCGCAGCGCCGTCTCGACCGCGGGCTTTCGTGAAAAGTGCAGACGCGGAAATCCGCCGTCGAGCACGGCGGAGGCCGGCGTGCCGTCGGCGATCGCGAGCGCGGACTTGTGCAGCCAGGCGGCCTGACGCTGCGCCGCGGAGATGATCACGCCAGGATAGGTGCCGGCGATCATGGCTTTGGCGAACTCACTCTCGACGACATCCGGCCGGCCGGCGAAAGCGCCGTCGACGATCGGGTCGAGCTTCAGCTCGGAGGCGTCGGCGACGACGGCCATGACATCATCGAGCGTGATCTCGCCTCTGCCGTGCGCATAGAGCGTCAGCTTGCGCAGCTCGTTGCGCGAGGCCTGACGGTCGCCGCCGAGGAAGGACATCAGCGCGGCGCGGGCATCCTGCGCGATGCGCAGGTTCGCGATACGAAGCTCGTCCTCCATCAGCTTGGCGAGGTCGCGCTCGGTGTCGGGATAGCAGCCGATCGCCACGGCCGTCTTGGCGCGTTCGCAGGCCTTGCGCAGCGGCGACTCCGGCCGCAGCTCGCCGGCCTCGATTACGATGCGGCAATCCCTCACCTGCATCTCGGCCAGCGTGTCGATGCCGCTGGCAAAGCTGCGCGAGCCCGCACGCACGCGGATGGCGCGGCGGCCGCCGAACAACGGAACGGTCATGGCTTCATCGACAAGCCGTGATGGTTCGCCGGACAGCTCGTCGCCGTCGAGTTTCACGAGCGAGAAGGGATCATTCGGATCGTCGACGGCTGAGGCAATCAGCGCATCGGCGCGCTCGCGCACGAGGCCGGCGTCGGGACCGTACAGCAGGATGATCGGCCGGCCCGCATCGGGACGGGCGAGGAAGGCATCGATCTCTTTTCCGCGCAGCGCGACCATTTCGCCTCAGGACGTCATTCCGGGGCGCCTCGTCGGAGGCGAACTCCGGTACGCAATTGCGCACCAGAGAATCCAGAAGTTGCGGATCGAGATTCCGGCTTCGCCCTTCCGCCTTCGCTCCTTGAGCTTCGGCGGACACGTCGGGCGCCCCGGAATGACTGGAATGTGTTACGTGCCAGCCGTGAAGAACGAGGCGAGCCGGGTCGAGATATTCTCGGCGACCTCGTTGGCGGCGCGATCCTCGGCGTCGCGCACAGCGCGGTTGCGCGAGAAGCGCTGGTATGAGCCGGGCATATCGTACGACACTCGCGAGAACGTCGTGCCGGTCATCACCGACTTGTTGGTCGCGATCTCGATCAGATTGTACTGGACGTCGATGCCGTAATTCTCGCTGCTCGGCAAGCCCGTGTTGGGATCGATGATCAGAGACGAGCGGCTGGACGTGAAGCGCAGCACCAGGCGATGGGTTGGCGGCATCCCCGTGGCCGTGCCATAGAGCTTGAAGGCAAGGGCGTTGCGGACCTCGACCCCGACACGGGCCTCGCGGGAGGCGTTCGGCTTGTCGACCGGCGGGAGCTCGACCCCCATCAGCTTCTCGCGCAGGCCGGGGGTGCCGTCGGTATGCTCGGCATACATCGGCCGGAAGCAGCCGGCCGTCAGCGCCGCGAGGGCAGCGACCGCCAGCAAACGCGCTGCGATGCGGATCCTAGCCGACAACATTCACGATCCTCTTGGGGACGATGATCACCTTGCGGACGGGCTTGCCGTCCAGCGCCAGCTTTACCGCATCGAGGGCCAAAACGGCAGCCTCGATTTCCGGATTCTCGGCCGCTGTTGCAACCGTGATCTCACCCCGCTTCTTGCCGTTGACCTGGACCACCAGGATCACGCTGTCTTCAACCAGCAAATCGCGTTCGATTTGGGGCCAGGACGCCTCGGAAACCAGCCCCGTCAAGCCCAGGACCTGCCAGCACTCCTCGGCGAGATGCGGCATCATCGGGGAGAAGAGCTGGACCAGGATCTGGCTGGCCTCCCGGATCGCCCAGGCGAGGTCAGTAGCAGGCTGGCCGGGGCGCTGCAGCACCTCGGACAACGCGTTGGCGAATTCGCGGATATGGGCGAGGCAGACGTTGAAGTGCAGCCGCTCGATGCCCGTGGTGACCTTGTCCAGCGCGCCATGGGCGGCCTTGCGCAAGCCGGTCGCGTCGGGGCCGAAGCTTGCGGGCCGTGCCGCCGGCGCGGCCTTTCCGGCCTCGGCTGATTCGTTCACCAGCCGCCACAGCCGCTGCACGAAGCGAGAGGCGCCCTGGACGCGCTCGTCGCTCCAGATCACGTCGCGGTCGGGCGGGGAGTCCGAGAGCATGAACCAGCGTGCGACGTCGGCGCCGTAAGTCTCGATGATGTCGTCGGGGTCGACCGTGTTCTTCTTCGACTTCGACATCTTCTCGATGGCGCCGATCTGGATGGCTTCGCCGCTCGCCAGCAGCGTGGCCCGGCGGTCGTTGCCAGCGCCCTCGATCTTCACTTCGGCCGGCTGGACATAGGTGCCATCCGCCTTCTGGTAGGTCTCGTGCACCACCATGCCCTGCGTGAACATGCCGGCGAACGGCTCGTCCATTGCAATGTGGCCGGTTGCCTTCATCGCGCGCACGAAGAAGCGGCTGTAGAGCAGATGCAGGATCGCGTGTTCGACGCCGCCGATATACTGGTCGACCGGCATCATCCGGTTGGCGACCGCGGGCGTCGTCGGCGCGTTCTCGTTCCAGGGATCGGTGAAGCGCGCAAAGTACCAGGACGAGTCCACGAAGGTGTCCATGGTGTCGGTTTCGCGCTGCGCCTTGCCGCCGCACTGAGGGCAAGTCACGTGCTTCCAGGTCGGGTGATGGTCGAGCGCGTTGCCGGGACGGTCGAAGGTCGCGTCCTCCGGTAGTTTTACCGGCAGATCGGCATCCGGCACCGGCACCACATCGCACTTGGGGCAATGGATGACGGGGATTGGACAGCCCCAATAGCGCTGGCGCGAGATGCCCCAGTCGCGCAGGCGGAAATTGACCTGCCGCTCGCCGACCGGCGCGTTGCCACGCATCTCGGTTTCCAGGCGCTTTGCGATCTCTTCCTTGGCGTCGGCGATGGTCATGCCGTCGAGGAAGCGGGAATTGATCATGCGGCCGTCACCGTCATAGGCGGTGTCGGTGATGACGAAGCTCTTCGGATCCTGACCTTCGGGGCACACGACCGGCGTGTTGCCGAGATTGTATTTGTTGACGAAATCGAGGTCGCGCTGATCGTGCGCGGGGCACCCGAAGATCGCGCCGGTGCCGTATTCCATCAGCACGAAATTGGCGACATAGACCGGCAGCTTCCAGCTCGGATCGAACGGGTGGATCGCGCGGATGCCGGTGTCAAAGCCCTGCTTCTCCGCGGTGTCGATGATCTCTTGCGCGGTGCCGATCTTCTTGATCTCGGCGATGAACTCCGCGAGCTTCGGATTCTTTGCGGCGGCGGCGATCGCCAGCGGATGATCGGCCGAGATCGCCATGAACTTCGCGCCGAACAGCGTGTCGGGGCGCGTCGTGAAAATCTTCAGCTCGGTCTCGCCGGCCGGCGTCGTCGCCTGGTCCAGCGCGAAACGAATCAGCAGGCCCTCGGAGCGGCCGATCCAGTTGCGCTGCATCAGCCGCACCTTGTCGGGCCAGCGATCCAGCCCGTCCAGCGCCTCCAGCAGCTCCTGCGAATATTTCGTGATCTTGAAGACCCACTGGTTCATTTCCCGTTGTTCAACAACGGCACCCGAACGCCAGCCGCGGCCGTCGATCACCTGCTCGTTGGCGAGCACGGTCATGTCGACGGGGTCCCAGTTCACCTTGCGCTTCTCGCGCTCGGCGAGCCCCGCGCGCAGGAAATCCAGAAACATCTTCTGCTGGTGCTTGTAGTAGGACGGATCGCAGGTCGCTATCTCGCGGCTCCAGTCCAGCGACAGCCCGATCGAGCGGAGCTGCTTCTTCATCGCGGCGATGTTGTCGTAGGTCCAGGCCTTCGGCGCGACCTTGCGCTCGATCGCGGCATTCTCGGCCGGCAGGCCGAACGCGTCCCAGCCCATCGGGTGCAGCACGTTGAACCCCTTGGCGCGCATGAAGCGCGCCAGCACGTCGCCGAGCGTGTAATTCCGGACATGGCCGATATGGATGCGCCCGGACGGGTAGGGGAACATCTCGAGCACGTAGTATTTCGGCCGCGGATCATCGTTCTTGGAGACGAAGATCGCCTGTTCGTCCCATTGGCGCTGCCAGCGCGGTTCGGCGTCGCGGGCGTTGTAGCGTTCGGAGGTCATGGAATCGTTGGGTTTTCTTGGATTCGGCCGTCTAAAGACGGCGGACTAGGCCATAGAAGTCCTCAAGGGGTCAATGGGTTGCGACGGGCCGGATCCGCAGGGCCGACCCCCGCATAAATACTGAGACGGCCGTTGGGAAGCGATTAAGGGGTCGGTGCGAGGTTGCGGCCGGACAGAACCCCACAATACGCCCGATGGATACCAGCTTCGATGATCTCGATTTCGACTATGCCGCGTCGATCGCCCAACGGGCGATGCGGGGCATGGTGGAGCAGCGGATTCCGCCGACGCCGAACAATTTTGCCGTCTGGTTCCATTATTTTGCGGGGGATCATGACGATCTGCGTAACGCCGTCGACCTCCTGATCGACCACAACCGACCCTTCGACGCCCGGACCAATCAGGACCTGTTCACAACCTATGTCGCGCCCAATGCGGGCGTTGTCGCCCTCGAGACGTCCGAACGCCTGCATGCGCTGATGGGAACGGCGAAAGAATTTCTGGCCACCGTGATCGCCGACAACCGTTCCCAGATGCAGGTGATCAGCGACGTTGCCGATCAGAGCCAGGCCGGCGTCGACCCGAGGACCCTGGTCGCGCAGCTCATGAACGAGCTGGCACGCGCCGCCACCCGGGCGACGCGGTTGGAGGCGGGCTTTGCCGAAAAGACCCGCGAGCTCGACGTGATCCGCGATTCCCTCTCCAAATCGGAAGAGCGCGCCCGGACCGACACGCTGACGGGCCTGGCGAACCGGCGTGCGCTCGACGAATTCCTGCGCAAGGCGCAGGCGAATGCGATGAAGCAGGGCACGCCGCTCAGCGTGCTGATGCTCGACATCGACCACTTCAAGGCCTTCAACGACAATTTCGGCCATGGCGTTGGCGACCAGGTGCTGCGCCTGATGGCAAAAGTCTTGCGCGAAAAGGTTCGCGATATCGATCTGCCGGCGCGCTATGGCGGCGAAGAGCTGGTCGCGGTGATGCCGGATGCGGATCTTGCAGCCTGCGCGGCGATCGCCGAGCGTATCCGGCGTTCGATCGCGGCGTGCACCATCACGCGCCGTTCGACCGGGGAGGTGCTGCCCAACATCAGCATATCGATTGGCGTGGCGCAGTACCGGGCAGGCGAGCCGATCGCCGACCTCATCGAGCGCGGCGACCGCGCGCTGTATCTCGCCAAGGGCCGCGGCCGTAATCGCGTCGTGACGGAGAGAGAGCTCGACCGCGTCTGGGCCGCAGGTTAGCGCGCCGAATCAGCCCGCCATCGCCATCGTGCCGTCCTCGATTGGCGCGATGCCATGCTCGGCGACGGTGTTGCGGCCGCGATGCTTGGCGGCGTAGAGCGCGGCGTCGGCCGCCTCGATCAGATCGCCGGGACGCAAGCTCTCGTTCGGCCGCGTTGCGGCAACGCCGATCGATACGGTGACGATCATGTGGTTCGACGTGATGTGCGGCAGGCACAGCTTCAGCACCGCCGCGCGCACCTGCTCGCCGATCTCGACGGCGCGCGCCACGTCGGTGTTCGGCAGCAACAGGCAGAATTCTTCGCCGCCATAGCGCGCTGCAAAGCCCATCGTGTCGGCGGCGATACCGGACAACGTCTCGCCGAGCCGGGTCAGGCAGGAATCGCCCTCGAGATGGCCGTAGGTGTCGTTGAACAGCTTGAAATGGTCGACGTCGATCATCAACAGCGCGAGATCGCTGCCATATTGCTGCGCGCGCATCCATTCGAAATCGAGCCGGCTCTGGAAACCTCGGCGGTTGGCGAGCCCCGACAGCATGTCGATCGAGGCCATCACCATCAGCCGGTCGTTGCTCGCGATCAGCTCGCGCTCGCGTTGGCTGAGCTGCGCCGCCATCGCATTGAACGCGCGCGCCAGCGGCACGAATTCGGACGGCAGGCTCTTGCGCGCAGCGCGCGCCGACAGATCGCCCTCGCCGAGCCGCTTGGCCATGTCGGCGAGCATCTCGATCGGCTTGATCACGAGCTTCTCGGCAGCGATCAGCGCGCCGAGCAGGACGAACACGACGACGAAAGCGAGCTGGAGATAGGCGGTGCGGATGTCGCGGCTGACCGCCGCGGACACCTTGTCCTCATCGATGCTCGCAATCAGGCGAGCATTGGTGCCGGCGATGCGAATGAAGCTGACCGCGCGGCGCGAGCCGTCCGCGGCCAGGAAAGACAGCGAGCCTTCGTCCTGGTCCGAACGCAAGGCCCGATCCGCGATCGCGGACATCAGCGGCATGTTGTCGAGCGGACGTCCGACCGCGCTGTGCTGGTCCGCGGGCGCCGCCAGCACAGTGCCGGCACTGTCGACCAGCACCGCCGTGATGCCGGCGCGGCCGCCGAGATTGCTCATCACCTTCGACATCCAGTCGAGGTTGACGGTCGCGAGTACCACGGCGTCGGATACGCCGCTGAGCGCCGACACCGGGTAGACCGCCATCACGGTCGGCGACTGCACCGGACGCGAGAGCAGGAAGTCGGAGAGCACGAACCGGCCCGTCTCCTGCGCCTGCTGGAAATATGGCCGATCGCTGAGATCGAGGCCGACATACATGTTGTTGGTGGCGCACTGGATGCGCCCGTCCTCGCCCGCGATCAGAAGCGTGCGAATCCAGGGAAGGCTGGAGGGAAGGCTCGCCCGCAGCACATCGCAGCTTCGGCTGATGCCGCCGACCGATGCACGGATGAAGGCCTCCGATTTCAGGATGGTCTCGACCGATGAAATCACTTCGCGCTGCGCATCGGCACTGTGCCGCGCAATGGTGGTGAATTCGCCGGTGGCCTGCGCGATCTGCCGGGCGCGCGTCTCTTCGAGCGAGCGGATGCGCTCGAGCATCAAGGGCGCCACCAGAATCACCGCAAGCAACGCAAGCCGCGCCCGGATTCCGAGAACCTGCTTGAGTTTCGCTCGTTTGCGGTTGAAACTGACGTTTGCCATCTTCGCTACCACCCCAGGCGGCAAGGTAAAGCGAAGGGTTCAAAAACCCTTTCTTGAACTTGGTAAAATTGGAATTACCTCCGTCAGCATCAGCGACGGGTCAATTTCATGACAGACGAAAACGCCGCCCCGCTAACCGGGCATTCACCAAATGCGCTCGCTGCAGTCGAAGCGGAAATCGCGCGCGCCTGCAAGGACGCGCGGCGCGATCGCGCCTCGGTCACGCTGATTGCGGTGTCCAAGACCTTCGCTGCGGACGCAATTACGCCGATTATCGCCGCCGGACAGCGCGTATTCGGCGAGAATCGCGTGCAGGAGGCGAAGGGCAAGTGGCCAGCGTTAACGTCCGCTTACCCGGATATCGCGCTGCATCTGATCGGGCCGCTGCAGTCCAACAAGGCGAAGGAGGCGGTCGCGCTGTTCGATGCCATCCATTCGGTCGATCGCCCGAGCATTTGCCAGGCGTTAGCCAAAGAAATCGAATCCCAGAACAAGCACCCGCAGCTCTTCGTCCAGATCAATACCGGCGAGGAGCCGCAGAAGGCCGGCGTTGCGCCTGGCGAGGCCGATGCCTTCATCGCGAGTTGCCGCGACACCTACGGGCTGACGATTTCCGGGCTGATGTGCATTCCGCCGGTGGACGAGCCGCCGGCGGCGCATTTCGCGCTGACCGCCAAGATCGCCGCGCGCAACGGATTGAAGAATCTGTCGATGGGCATGAGCGCGGATTTTGCCACCGCCATCATGCTCGGTGCCACGCATGTGCGCGTCGGGAGTGCGATCTTCGGGCACCGCTAGGTTACCGGCGAAGTTGCTCCTGGTCGTCCTGGCGAAAGCCGAGGCTTGGACAAGCTCGCAATGACGGCGAAGTGTGAGCCGCGCTAGGCGAACCTGACCGACACTTTTCCCAGCGTACCAAAATCCGCGGCAAAATGATCGCCGGCCTGGATCGGCAATGGCGGATGGCACGTGCCTGTCGTCACCACCTCCCCTGCCCTCAAGGTGATGCCGAGTTCGCGCAGCTCGTTCGCGAGCCAGGCGAGCGCGATTCGGGGATCGCCGAGCACGTTCTTGCCGTGGCCGATGTAGCGCTTGTCCCGCAACGTAATCTGCGGCCGCTCCTCGACGAGATCCATCGCGCGCCAGTTGGCCGTGGTCGATGCGCCTAGCACGAACAGATGCGCGCAGGCATTGTCGGCGATGAGCTGGGCTTCGCCGGCGCTGACGAAATCGGCGAAGCGCGAATCAGGAATTTCGATCGCGGGATGCAAGCTGTCGACCGCGGCAAGCACCTCATCGACGCCGAAAGGCGCAGAGCGCGGCGGCAAATCGCGCCCCATGCGGAAGGCAAATTCCGGCTCGCCGACCCGCATCTCATTGCCCTCCATCGAGGCCGTGCCGCCATCGGCAATGACGGTGTCGTTCAATATGCGGCCGGCCATCGGGCCTGCGACATTGATGTGCTTCTGTCCGGCCTCGCTCGTTGCGGCGATCTTCCAGCCGAATAATTGTCCGGCCGAATGTGCTTCGAGCGCGGCCTGCACGGCGTAGCCTTCGGTGCGGCTCTGCGGCCGCAAGCGTGCCTCCAGCGCATCAAGCTTGGTACCGTCGCGCCAATGTTTGACGAGCACGCGCGATGCGGCGGCGATCTGATCTCTGTCGAGCATGGTCCCTCACCCGATGATGATTCTGGTTCGTGGTCCCAATCGTCGGAGCAACTGAAGCATCGCCGGTTTGGTCATGGAGACGCAGCCCGCAGTCGGACCGAAATTGTCGCGGGCCAGATGCAGGAACACCGCGCTGCCGCGACCGGCGATGCGCGGCTTGGTGTTGTGGTCGATCTCGACGATGAAATCGTAGAGGTGGTCGGCTCGCTTGAGCCGGTCGCCGCCCTGCTCCCGCCGGAGCCGGACCGGCTGATTGTAATGGCGGTCCTTCGGGTCTTCGCACCAGGCATCCTCATCGCCGATGCTCCGGGCCGACAGGAATGTCTGCGGACGGCTGTGGCGATCGCCTCGCCACCACAATTGCCGCGGCCGGAAGCTCCCCCTTGGGGTGCCGCCATCGCCCTCGCGCTTGTTGGCCAGGATGCCGCCGCGGCCTAGTGCTACCGGAATCGTCAGCGGTCCCGCCGTCAGCCAGCCCCGGCGCGGGTTACCGGCGGCCGGCCTGATGCGGATCGCCGAAAGCGGGCCCGCGCGCCGATTTTTGAGGTAACTATCTGAAATCGCGCTGTTTTTCATGTGAACGTGCAATGTCGGGTTCATTACAGGACATTCATCAAAACGCCCTGTTATTCTGAGCTAGAGTAATTCTGGCTTGTGAATCGGTAACAGCCCACTACTTCAACACGAACAACAATAAAAACGGCGACCTCTAAACTTTACCATCGCGGCTGGGCGCGGCATCCGTGCGCGTCGAGCCGGACTCCAAAAGGATGATCCCCAATGCCCAATGCCCGCAAGATCCTGATCGTGGATGACGATTCCGATCTGCGCGATACGTTGGTGGAGCAATTATCGCTGCACGAAGAATTTGAAGCTTCCGCCGTGGATACCGGCGCCAAGGGAGCCAGCGCCGCAAAGGCCAACTCCCCCGATCTCGTCCTCATGGATGTCGGCCTGCCCGACACCGACGGCCGCGAAGTGGTCCGCTCCTTACGCAAGGGTGGATTCAAGGCCCCGATCATCATGCTGACCGGCCACGACACCGATTCCGACACCATCCTGGGCTTGGAATCCGGCGCCAACGACTATGTCGCAAAGCCCTTCCGCTTCGCCGTGCTGCTTGCACGCATCCGCGCCCAGCTCCGCCAGCATGAGGCCAGCGAGGACGCAGTGTTCTCGGTCGGCCCCTACAGCTTCCGCCCCGGCTCGAAGATGCTGACGGCCGCCAACGCGCGCAAGGTGCGCTTGACGGAAAAGGAAACGGCGATCCTGCGCTTCCTCTACCGGGCCGGCCAGATGCCGGTCTCGCGCGAGACCCTGCTCCAGGAGGTCTGGGGCTACAACTCCGGCGTCACCACCCACACGCTGGAAACCCACATCTACCGCCTCCGCCAGAAGATCGAGAAGGACGCCGCCAACCCGGAAATCCTGGTCACGGAAGCCGGTGGCTACAAGCTGGTGCCGTGATACGCTTTGGGGGCGTGCGAATCGTTTCAAGTCGCACGCCTTTAAGTCTCGGACCTGAATGTCAATCGACGACGACGTAGCGCTGCTCGAGCGTGTCCCGACACTGCGCCTGTTGGGAGACGCTTCGTTGCGCATGCTGGCGATCGGGTCCGAGCAGCGCGACTTCGTCCGTGGCGATGTCCTGTTCAATCTTGGCGACGACGCCGACGCCGGCTTCGTGGTCCAGCGCGGCGCCTTTCGCGTCGATGACGGCGCCGGCGCCGAGATGATCGCGGGTCCCGGCGCTCTGATCGGCGAGCTCGCGCTGGTGGTGCCGATGAAGCGGCCGTCGAGCGCGATCGCGCTGGAGCACTCCACCGTCATCCGTGTCGCCCGCAGCCTGTTCCAGCGCGTGCTGGAAAGCGACCCCGCCGCCGCCCGCCGCCTGCGCGACGAATTCGCCATTCGCTCCAGCCAGATCGCCAGTGATATCTTGATGGCGGGTGCGAAGTTGACGTCCTGATCGTTTCCTCCCGCTCTCCCCGTTCTTGCGGGGAGAGGGTTGGGTGAGGGGCTCTATCCACGCAAACGGCGAGCAGTGAGTACACGGAGACTCCCCCTCACCCGCACACGCGGCGTGAGCTACACCTCCAGCGTCACCGACACCGGGACGTGGTCGGACGGCCGCTCCCAGCTCCGCGCGTCGCGCAAAATCCTGAAATCGCTGACCGTATCCTTCAGCGCGCGCGAGACCCAAATGTGGTCGAGCCTGCGACCGCGGTCACCGACGGTCCAGTCGGCGGCGCGGTAGCTCCACCACGTATAGACCTTCTCCGACATTGGGATGCGCTCGCGCGCGACGTCGATCCATTCGCCGGCGTTGAGCGCCGCCAGCAACTTTTCGCATTCGATCGGCGTGTGCGAGACGACTTTCAGGAGCTGCTTGTGCGACCACACGTCGTTCTCGTGCGGGGCGACGTTGAGATCGCCGACCAGGATGTGGCGATCCTCACCCCGCGGGTGCAGCGGCTCGCAGGCCTTCATCTCGTCGAGGAAGCGGAGCTTGTGGTCGAACTTCTCGTTCAGCGCGGGATCGGGAATGTCGCCGCCGGCAGGAACGTAGAAATTATGCAGCACCAGTGGTTTTGCGATGTTGGCCTTTTCGCCGAACGACACAGAGATATGGCGCGAATCCAGCTTGTCGCAGAAAGTGCGGATGTCCTTGGATTCGAACGGCAGCTTCGAGACGATGGCGACGCCGTGATAGCCCTTCTGCCCGTTCAGCGCGACGTGCTCATAGCCGAGCCGCTTGAAGCGCTTCAGCGGAAAGGCGTCGTCGATGCACTTGGTCTCCTGCAGGCACAGCACGTCCGGCCGCGCGCTCTTGAGAAATTTCGCGACGAGATCGATGCGCAGCCGCACCGAGTTGATGTTCCAGGTTGTCAGGGAGAGACGCATGGGAACTGCGTCTTAGCACGGATTGGCCTGGGGAAACCGCTTGTCCACAGGGTCAGAAGCGTAGGTGGGTTGGCGCAGCGTAACCGATCATCTCAATCCGCCTGCTGAGGCTTGGTGGGTTACGCTTTCGCTGACCCACCCTACGATTCTCAACCCGGCGCCGGGCCGTAATTGGTGAAGTCGATCTTGAACATGCCGGGATCGAGCTTCTTGGTCGAATCGAGATTGTAGACCGCGATCGTGGTGTCGTAGCCCTGCGGGTCGGTGACGGTCCACTGCTTGAGCTGGCCGTCCTTGGCACCGAACATCAGTAGCAGGCGGCTGGTCCCGACCAGCGCCTGTTTCTCCTCGATGGTGACGCTGACGAAGACGTCGTCGGCGGTGACATTGACGACGTTGGTATCCTTCATCAGGTCGATCCGGTCCGACAGCAGGAAGCGTAGCGGCGTCTGCGACAGCGGATAGACATCCTGCGTCGCGAGCTTGCGGTCGCGCACGACCAGCGACGAGCCGTCGGCGATGATGTCGATCGGGCTCGGCGGATCGTATTCGAAGCGCACCTTGCCCGGCTTCTGGATGTAGAAGTCGCCCTGCGTCTTGCTGCCGTCGGGACCGACCTGGACGAAATTCCCGACCAGCGTCTGCAACGACGACAGATAGGCGCTCACCTTGGCGGCTTGGGCTTTCTGGTTCGCATCGAAAGTCTGGAAGATGCTGCTCGGCACGTTGCGGCGCGGATCCGGGATTACCGGATTCGGCGGCGTGTGCGTCGCGCCCGTCGTCGTCGGCCCACGCTGGGCATCGGAGCCAGATCCGCCATCGCGGCCCTTCGGCGCAGGCTTTGGAACAGGCACATTCTGCGCAAACGACGTCGCGGTCGCCATCGCGGCGGTGACGAGAAGCACGCCCACGACGCGCACGCTTCGCGCAGCGACGGAGGCAGCGAATCGAATGTCCGGATGTCTGGTCAACACGTCGTCCTGTTTGGCTGGGCGCCCTTTTACCGTGATTTTGGGCAAAAGCGGAGATCGTTTTTGCGTGAAAATAGCATTCCGAGGCGGCTTGCCTCACATATGGCTGTCTTCTTCCTCGACCAGAATCTCGCGCTTTCCCGCGTGGTTGGCGGGTCCGACAATGCCTTCCAGTTCCATGCGCTCCATCAGCGATGCAGCGCGGTTATAGCCAATTTGCAGGCGGCGCTGGATGTAGCTGGTCGAGGCCTTGCGGTCGCGTTTGACGATCGCAACTGCCTGCGCGAACAGGTCGCCGCCGCCATCCGCGCCCATGCCGGTGGCATCGAACACCGCGCCATCCTCGTCCTCTGTGGGCTCTTCGGCGGTGACCGCCTCGAGATATTCCGGCTGTCCCTGGGTCTTGAGGTGACGCACCACCTTCTCGACCTCCTCGTCGGACGCGAACGGGCCGTGCACGCGGCTGATGCGGCCGCCGCCGGCCATGTAGAGCATGTCGCCCTGGCCGAGCAGTTGCTCGGCGCCCATCTCGCCGAGAATGGTGCGGCTGTCGATCTTCGAGGTGACCTGGAAGGCGATGCGGGTCGGGAAGTTCGCCTTGATGGTACCGGTGATGACGTCGACCGATGGACGCTGCGTGGCGAGGATCACGTGCAGGCCGGCGGCACGCGCCATCTGCGCGAGACGCTGGACAGCGCCTTCGATGTCCTTGCCCGCGACCATCATCAGGTCGGCCATTTCGTCGACGATGATGACGATATAGGGCAGCGGCTCGAGCGAGAGCTTCTCTTCCTCGTAGATCGCCTTGCCGGTCTCCTTGTCGAAACCGGTGTGGACCGTGCGCGTCGGCTCCTCGCCTTTGGCTTTCACTTCGAGCAGGCGTGCATTGTATCCGTCGATGTTGCGCACGCCGAGCTTGGCCATGTTCTTGTAGCGCTCTTCCATCTCGCGCACGGCCCATTTCAGCGCGACCACGGCCTTCTTCGGATCGGTCACGACGGGCGTAAGCAGATGGGGGATGCCGTCATAGACGGAGAGTTCGAGCATCTTCGGGTCGACCATGATCAGCCGGCACTGGTCGGGACGCAGCCGGTAGACCAGGCTGAGGATCATGGTGTTGATGGCGACAGACTTACCGGAGCCGGTGGTACCGGCGATCAGCATGTGCGGCGTGCGCGCCAGATCGATGATGACGGGATCGCCGCCGATGGTCTTGCCGAGGCAGAGCGGAAGCTTTGCCACCGTCTCGGTCGCCTCCTTCGCGACGAGCAATTCGCGCAGGTAGACCTTTTCGCGATGCGCGTTCGGCAGTTCGATGCCGATGGCGTTGCGGCCGGGAACGACGGCGACGCGCGCCGACAGCGCGCTCATCGAGCGGGCGATATCATCGGACAGGCCGATCACGCGTGAGGATTTGATACCGGGCGCAGGCTCCAGCTCGTACAGCGTGACCACCGGACCCGGATTGGCCTTCACTATCTCGCCGCGCACGCCGAAGTCCTGGAGCACGCCTTCGAGCGCGCGCGAATTGGCCTCGAGCTCGGCTTTGCTGAGCGGCTGGCGATCGGCAGCCTTCGGCGCCGCCAGCATGGAGACGGACGGAAGGTCGAACTTGTCGGAAGATTTCTTCGCTGGCGTCTTCGGCGCGGCCTTCTTGCGCGGGCCACGCGCGGCCGGCGCCTCCTCTTCCTCTTCCTCGTCTTCTTCCTCTTCGTGCTCGTCCTCGTAGTCCTCCTCGTCGTCTTCGGACTGCGGCGAGATCGAGGGGGCGGCGCGGCCGCCGCCGAGATTGGGCTCCTGACGCTCGAACGAGGCGGCGCGGGCCTTGGGCCCACTCGAGACCAGCGCGCGATAGGCGGTGCCGAGCAACCAGATCAGCCGCGCCTTCGTGCTCATCAGCGCATGGAACAGCCAGCCCAGCGAGACCGAGCCGCGATCGGACTCCTCTTCGTCATCGAGCGGCGTATCGTCGTTCTCGATCGGCCCGAGCTCTTCGTCATGCTCGCGCGCGCCGAGGCCGCAAGCGATCAGGAAGGTCGCGGTCATCGCGACGAACAGGATGACACCGAGCACCATGCGGTAGATCACGCCGGGCGGTCCGAAGATCACGGCGGGCGCACGCACCAGCGCATCGCCGACGACGCCGCCGAGCCCGGTCGGCAGTGGCCACGCGCCGCCATGCGGCCAGCAGCTCGCGAAGCCTGCCCCAATCGCCGTGCAGAGAATCCAGCAGCCGAGCCGCAGCGCCTCGCGGTCGAACGGACGATGGGTCAGCATGCGCCAGCCCCAAACCGCGACGGTGAGGACCAGCATGATCGCGCCGAGCCCGAGGATCTGCATCGCAAGGTCGGCGCCGATCGCGCCGGCATAGCCGAGAATGTTGCGGATCGGTCGCGAGGTCGCGTGACTGAGGCTGGGGTCCTGCACCGACCACGTCATCAGCGCGGTCGCGGCGACGCCCGACAGGGCGATCAGGCCGAGGCCGGTGAGCTCGCGCAGGCGCCGCGTCAGCGCCTCGCGGATCGAGGGCGGCAGATGGCCCACCAGTGGAATGACACGTTCGATTGCCGACATGCTCATGGGCCCCGCCTAACCCAGAGTCTCGACCAGGCGGTGCAGTGCCGCCGCCGTGGTCTCACCATCCTGTACCAGCGCGAGGCGAATGAAGCCTGCACCCGGATTGAAGCCGTCGGGCTGCAGCCGCGCCAGATAGCTGCCCGGCACCACGCGCACGCCGGCTTCTTTGAAGAGCTTGACGGTCACGGCCACGTCGTCGCCGAGCTCGGACGTGTTGAGCCAGACGCAAAAGCCGGCGTCGGGCCGGCGATAGCCGTAACGATTGCCGATGATCTGGTCGGCGAGATCGAACTTGATCCGGTAGAGCCTGCGGTTCTCCTCGACATGCGCCTCGTCGCCATAGGCGACCGCGCCGACATGCTGCAGCGGCACCGGCACCTGCGGCGCCGCGACGTTGCGGAGCTCGAGGAACATGCTGATGAATTTCCTGTCGCCGGCGGCGAAGCCGACGCGCATGCCCGGCAGGTTCGAACGCTTCGACAGCGACTGGAACGCGACCACGCGGGTGAAGTCGGGGCCGGCGCATTCGAGGGCGCTGCCCGGCGCGTCGCGGGTGTAGATCTCCGAATAGCACTCGTCGCTCAGGATCACGAAACCATGGCGATCGGCGAGCTGCTTCAAGCGAATGAAATAGTCGCGCGAGGCGACCGAGCCCTGCGGGTTGGCGGGCGAGGCCAGGTAGAACGCCACCGTGCGCGCCAGCGTCGCCTCGTCGATCGCATCGAGATCCGGCAGGAAGCCGTTCTCGACCGTGGTCGGCAGATAAATCTGCTCGCAAGCGGCCGCGCGGGCGCCGGCGCCATAGACCGGGTAGAACGGGTTCGGCATCAGGATCGCGGGTTTGCCGGGACGCGGCCCGACATAGCGCGCGGCCGTGATCGCGGCGAAGAACAGCCCTTCGCGGCTGCCATTGAGAACGAGGATCTCGCTCTCGGGGTCGATCGGGCGCGGCAGATTGAAGCGCGCCGACAGCCAGGCGCTGGCGGCTTTGCGGAACGGCTCGATGCCCTTGGCAAGGGGATAACGGCCGAAATCGGCGGTATGCTTTGCCAGGACTGGGCCGACGAAGTCCGGCACCGGGTGCTGGGGCTCCCCAACTGCCAGCGTAATCAGTGGCTTACCCGGCTGGTACGGCGCCAATAGTTCGTTCAGCCGGATGAACGGCGAGCGTTCGGTATCGGAGCTTCCACCGCCCAGCGGCGCACGGGATGAAGCGGTCATAGCCATTCGTTGGGCGCCAGCACTCTTGGAACTGCCGGTCACGGAAAAGGCGCCGGCGGGAAGCGGTTCAGTTCACCATAGATAGGGCGAGGTTAAGACGCGATTAACCATCGGCGGGTGGGTCCGTCCAGACCGGAATAATTAGACCGGAACAAGAGGATGCGCCCTTGGCGAGGACCGCCGGTTCCCGATGGCGGGATGCTGTCGCGTGGCACGCAGGGCCGTCGCCGAGTATATCCGCGCCGTCTGACCGGGCTTGTCCCGGCCATCCACAACCCTTCCCGTTGCCCCAAGATGCCCGGGACGAGCCGGGCACGACGAGAGACGCGAACGGCTAATGGCCGGGCAGCTTCTCGAATGTCGGGATGCCTGTCGGGATCTGATGGAATTCCTGCTTGTCGCAGGTGTAGATCGCCATCTGCGGCTTGAATTGCGCGGGCTCATCCAGCGTGCCGACTTTCAGGATCGCGGCGGGAAGGCCTGGAACCTTGGTGACCAGATGGGTGCCGCACTCGGCGCAGAATTCGCGCGTGACGGCGCGTTCAATGTCCTTGCGGGTGAACTGCTTGGGCTGTCCGGTGATGTAGCTGAATCCGGCCGCTGGCATCGCGATGAAGGTGTTGGGCGCACCGCCCGAGATGTACTGGCACTCGCGACAATGACACTGCGCCTGCATCATGGGGTCGCCCTCGGCGACATAGCGCACCTCGCCGCAATAGCATCCACCTTCCAGTCGCATGGCGACCTCCCTTTAGTTGTTCGTTGAGGTCGATATTTCTGCGCCGCCTGCTCCGAATGGCAATCCCTTTCTTTCGCGCGTGCCGGCAAAAAAGACATCGCCCCGCAACGGTCCTGTGGCAGCTATCTCCTGGCAAGCCCGCAGCCGCTGAACCCTCGGCCATACCAGCATCCGCTGCTCATGCACTCTGCTTCCAGCCGCGGGCAAGCGGTTGAAGCACAATCCGCGCGGCCACCGAGACTGACACACGCCACGGCGCACCTGCTTCGCATCGCCGAGCAGCTCAGCCCGCCACCGGTCTGCCGGGCCTTTCCACCTTCCCGCTGTTCGGGCGAGACCACGGCCGTCTTGTCGTCGCGCTTTGTGGCCCGTTTCGGATCAGTCTGAGCCGGGTTTGCATTCGGGCCCTGGGGTGCCAGTTTCGACAATTCCATCCGGCAGGGCCGCGCAGTCTCGGTGCGAACGCCGGCTCCGCTCGCCTCCTTCAGCGCGAGGACGATCTTGTACTGGTAGGGACTGCCGGCGGGACGGCGCAGCGGATCGTTCTCGCCAAAGAGACCATTGACAGTGATGCTCGCGCTGCCATCGGCCTCGATCCTTCCATCATAGACGGACGAGCCGGGCTTGCCTTCGTCGCCAAAGACGGCGTGAAGCACCCCATCCTTGATACGCAGGGCGTACTGGTAATAGCCCTCCGGGAATGGTGGCTTGCTCTCGCAGGTCTCCTTGCCGATCCAGGTTCCGTCGAAGGCGGCGCTGCGCTTTACGTCATCTGCGGATTTTGTCAGCGCTGCGATACGGGATTTCGCGAGGTCGGCGAATGCGCAAGCCGGGAAGCGTACGAGGTGGTCCTTGAATGCCGCAAGCGTGCCGAGGGCTTCCGCGCTGCGCCAATGATCTCCGGCATCCGCACAGGGATCGGACTGGGGCGGCGCCGATGGGGCTAGCGCCGCGGTCTCGGGCTTGCCGTTCAGGTAGTACTCGCCAAAGAACGACAGCGAAAGCTCGGGCACCTGCGAGCCGTTGGTGCGCTGGTAGACGCCGGCGCTGATGGTCTGAAACACCGTATTGATGTTGTCCCTGTCGCGGATATGCTCGAGGAACGCGCTGGTATAGGGACTGTTACGGCCGTCGCCGTCATCGGCGGTCCGCCCGGCCTGGGTTGCATAGGAGATGATCGTGCCGTCCGGGCTCTCCATCTTGGCCAGCCCGCGTGCCACCGTCACGCCGCGGCCCTGCCCCACGTTCCGCCGCAGCTCGTCGGCAAAGGGGTTGTCGCGGCAGGCGTCGAGCACAAGGATCCGCAGGTTCTTCGCCTGCTGCAGATCCGCAAGGATTTCGTCAGCACGCACCAGACGCCGCAAATCGACCTCGTCACGGACGACGGCATCGACAGGTACAAGATAATTGACGCCGGCGAACTGGAGCGCGTGCCCGCTGTAATAGAACAGGGCCACGTCGGCACCGCGGGCCTCACGCGCAAAGCGAAGCACGGTGTCCTGCATTGCGGCCTGATCGAGATCGGTCGCGACCAGGGGCTCGAATCCCGCTCGCTTCAGTGCCGCTCCGACGTCAGCCGCATCATTGGTCGGATTGGTCAGGGCGGGAACGTTCCTGTAGGCGCCGTTGCCGATCACCAGCGCGACGCGCTTGTCCGCGTGGGCATCAAGGGCCGACAGAGCAAGCAACAGGAAGCAAAAAGCCAGGAATTGCAACAAACGCATGAAATTCCGCTCCAAATCGGGAGCATGATATTCGCCAATCTTGGCATTATGCAATTTGGCTTACGGCAGTTCATCTGCCGGGACTGTGCGGCGCGTCAAAAAGAAAGGGGCTCCAACTTGCGCTGGAGCCCCTCAACGGTCGGGGCATTGCCGGGTATGTGCCCAAACCGTAGTTCTGGGCGCGATTTCCGAGGAGATCGCGCCCGGGAGGAGAGTTACATGTTGTAGGCGCGCTCGGTGTGCTCGGTGATGTCGAGGCCTTCGCGCTCGCTCTCGACGTTGGTACGCAGACCAACGATCACATCGACGACCTTGTAGAGGATCGCCGAACCGATGCCCGACCACACCAGCGTGGTGCAGACGCCGGTAGCCTGCGCGATCATCTGCGCCGCGAAGTCGTAATCGGCAACCTTCGGCGGGATCGCCGTGTAATCGACGATGCCTGCACCGCCGAGGGCGGGGTTGACCAGGATGCCGGTGCCGAGGGCGCCGACGATGCCGCCGATGCAGTGCACGCCGAACACGTCGAGAGAGTCATCGTAGCCGAGCGCGTTCTTCACGACGGTGCAGAAGAACAGGCAGACCACGCCGACCACGAGGCCGAGGACGATCGCGCCCATCACGCCGGAGTAGCCGGCCGCCGGAGTGACCGCGACGAGGCCCGCGACCGCGCCGGAGATGACGCCGAGCACCGACGGGTGGCCCTTCACGATCCACTCCGCGAACATCCACGACAGCGCGGCGGCTGCGGTGGCGACGAAGGAGTTGGTCATGGCGAGGGCTGCGCCGCCATTGGCTTCGAGGTTGGAGCCGGCGTTGAAGCCGAACCAGCCGACCCAGAGCAGCGAAGCGCCGATCATCGACATGGTCAGCGAGTGCGGCGCCATCAGGTCCTTGCCGTAACCGATGCGCTTGCCGATCAGGAGAGCGCCGACCAGGCCGGCGATACCGGCGTTGATGTGAACGACGGTGCCGCCCGCGAAGTCGATCGCGCCCTTCTTGAAGATCCAGCCGGCGTCGGCGCTGATCTCGTCGAGCTTGGCCTGCGCCGCGGTCTTCGCCGCCGCATCACCCGCCGCAGCGAGCGCCTTGGCCGCATCCTGGATCGCGTCCGGGCCGGGCCAGTACCAGACCATGTGCGCGATCGGGAAGTAGATCAGCGTGACCCAGAGCGGGATGAACAGGGCGATCGCCGAGAACTTCATGCGCTCGGCGAAGGCGCCGACGATGAGGGCGGGCGTGATCGCCGCGAAGGTCATCTGGAAGCACATGTAGATGAGCTCCGAGATGTTGGCGTCCACGCTGAAGGTTGCGGCCTTCGAGTCGGTCGTGACGCCCATCATGAAGGCCTTGGAGAAGCCGCCGATGAAGTCGGAACCGCCGGTGAAGGCGAGGCTGTAGCCGTATACGGCCCAGATCACGGTGACGACGCAGACGGTGTAGAACACCTGCATCAAGACCGAGAGCATGTTCTTGGAGCGGACGAGGCCGCCATAAAACAGCGCGAGGCCCGGGATCGTCATCAACAGCACGAGCACTGTCGATGTCAGCATCCAGGCGTTGTCTCCCTTGTTGACCGTTGGCTCGGCGTAGGCTGCGGTCGCAGCGAACATGCCGACTGCGAGAGCCGCCAATCCCGCGCCATAGGGACGCTTAAACGTCATTGTATTCACTCCTGATTGGATAAGGTTGAGCGCGAAATCAAAGGGCCGCGGCGTCGGCCTCGCCGGTGCGGATGCGGACCGCATGGTCGAGGTTGATGACGAAGATCTTGCCGTCGCCGATCTGTCCGGTTTTCGCGGCGGACGTGATGGCGTCGATGGTCTTGTCGACCTGCCCGGAGGCGACAGCGACTTCGATCTTGATCTTGGGCAGGAAGCTCACGGCGTATTCGGCGCCGCGATAGATTTCCGTATGGCCTTTCTGACGGCCGTATCCCTTGACTTCCGTCACCGTAAGACCGTGAACGCCGATGGCGGTCAGGGCGTCACGGACTTCTTCCAGCTTGAATGGCTTGATAATCGCCATAACAATTTTCATGGGTCCTATCCCCGCTTGGGCCCGGTCCGGACATGGCCGGGCGTTTCTCGACTGGTTCGCCACGAGGAGAAGTTTCACTACGCGGGCACAGCCAGGACCCTTAGAATCAAATGCCGTGCCAGATCGTCCGCCTTGCCTAACCGACTATGAATGCGGGGCTTTCCGCGTTTGGCGGGTGGTGTGCCGCAGTGCGCTATTACGTCGCGCTCAAAACGTAATCATGCCTGCTCAAAGTGCAGGCATGACAGGCTGCCGACACAATGTTGCTCACGTGTCGGGCAGCAGCACGGTATTTTAGTGTGGGTAAGGGTAGGCGCTACCGCAGGGCCTTGGCATGTTGCGAAATGTCGAGCCCTTCGAGCTCGTGCTCACGGGACACGCGCAATGGCATTCGAGAGCGACCAGCTTGAGCAGGACAAAGCCCACGCCGGCGGTGAGGCAGCCGAATGGTATTCGGTGGAAGGTCGACCATCAGGCGGCGTCGCGTTCCGCGAAAACCCTGTCGATCAGTCCCCATTCGACCGCTTGCTGCGCGGTCATGAAGTGGTCGCGGTCAAGGGTCCGTTCCACCTCCTCCTCGGGGCGCCTGCAATGTTGCGCATAGAGCCGGATGATGCGCCGCTTCGTTTCCTGCATTTCGGTGGCATGGATCATGATGTCAGACGCCTGGCCTTGAAATCCGCCGAGTGGCTGGTGCACGTGAAGGCTCGCGTTGGGCAGGGCGGCGCGGTGACCGGGCTCGCCGGCCATCAGCAGGAAGGACCCCATGGAGCGCGCGGTGCCCATGCATAGCGTATGGACCGGCGCCTTGATGAACTGCATGGTGTCGTACATCGCAAGTCCGCTGGTAATCACGCCGCCATAGGAGTTGATGTAGAGATTGATCGGCTTGTTCGGGTTCTCTGCCTCCAGGAACAGGAGCTGCGCGCAGACGAGTCCGGACATTGCATCATTGACTTCGCCATTGAGGAAGATGATGCGCTCGCGCAAGAGTCGGGAGTAGATGTCGAAGGATCGCTCGCCGCGGCTGGACTGTTCGACGACCATAGGCACGAGTTGCAGCATGTCGCGCATCTGCGACCTCCGTTTCTACAGGGGATGAAGTCGTATTATCGCTAAAGCGCGATCAGGCCGCGCGCATCAGGCGGCAATTGGTGTTAGCCGGCCGCGGCAGCTTTTCGTTGACGTCGCAGGCTTGTTGGATGATGCGAAACCGAGTGCCGCCGGACTCGTTCGGTTCGATCCTGAAGGTGACGTGGCTTTCTCGAAAAGGGGGCTCGGAATCGCGGAGCCGGTAACGCACCTCTTCGCCCGCGACCGATGATTCGAGCTCGGCGCCCGCAAGGTCGGCATCCGGCAGCCAGCGCTCGCGCAGGGCCGGAATGGTGACGGCACGCCAGACCTTTGCTGGCGGTGCATCGAGGTCATATTCGAGAACCAGGGCTGCGTCGGGCTGATCCGGCTTCACTGCGTCGCTCATTGATCCATATCCTTCAAGAGATCGGCGAGCGCTTCCACGCGTTTCGGCCAGTAGGCTCGGTAGCGCGCAAGCCATGTCCCGATGGTGGCGATGCCGTTCGGATCGACCTCGTAGTTCACAAAGCGGCCCTGCCGCTGTTCGCGCACGAGACCTGCTGCACGCAGAACCGCGAGATGCTGCGACATCGCCGGTTGGCTGATCTCCAATCCGTCGCGCAAAGCGCTGGCATTCAGGCTTCCGCCAGCGAGCCTTTCAAAGACCTTTCGGCGCGTCGGGTCGGCCAGCGCCCTGAAGATGTCGGCTTCGATCATGACAACACATAAGCACACACTTATGTGTTGCGCAAGCCCCGAGAATCTGAGGCTGTCCGGTGCTTGGAGCGACCGGCAGGAAGCGCACCGAACTACTGCAATGCCTCACCGTGCTGGGAAATGTCGAGACCTTCCAATTCGTGCTCACGCGAGACGCGCAAGGGCACGAACAGGGCGACCAGCTTGAGCAGGATGAAGCTCACGCCCGCCGACCACACGAAGGTGACGGCAACGCCATAAAGCTGGATCAGAAGCTGCTGCGGGTGACCCTCGAGCAGGCCGGCGGCCCCGCCGATGGCGCTGGTCGCGAACACGCCGGCAAGCAGGGTGCCGGTCAGCCCGCCGATGCCGTGGACGCCGAACACGTCGAGCGAGTCGTCATATTTGAAGCGGTGCTTCAGCCAGGTGCAGGCCCAATAGCAGACCGCTCCGGCAATTACGCCGATGACGATGCCGTGCCAGGGCGCGACGAAGCCCGAGGCCGGCGTAATTGTGCCGAGCCCGGCGACCGCGCCCGAGATCATGCCAAGCACCGAGGGCTTGCGCCGCGTCGACCATTCGATCGCGCCCCAGGTTACTGCGCCGGAGCAGGCCGCAAGATGCGTCGCGATGATCGCCATCACCGCGCGCGCGTTGGCCGCGCCCGCCGAGCCGCCGTTGAAGCCGAACCAGCCCACCCACAGCAGGCCGGTGCCCATCACGGCGAGCGAGAGATCGAACGGCGAGAGATTGTCGGTGCCGTAGCCATGACGGCGTCCCATCACCTTCGCCGCGACGAGGCCGCCCGTGCCGGCCGACAGATGCACCACGAGGCCGCCGGCGAAATCCAACACGCCCGTGCTGGCGAGGAAGCCGCCGCCCCAGACCCAATGCGCCAGCGGAATGTAGACGAAGATGAACCAGGCGATGGAGAACAACAGATAAGCGGAGAAGCGCATGCGGTCGGCGACCGAGCCCGCCACCAGCGCCACAGTGATGATGGCGAAGGTCATCTGGTAGAGCATGAACAGCGCTTCCGGAATCGTCTTCGCGGCCGGATTGACGCTGTCCAGCGTCATGCCGGCAAGGAACCAGCGGTCGAGCGTACCGAGCCACGGGCCGTCGCCGACGAAGCAGAGCGAATAGCCGAACGCGACCCAGAGGATCGAGATCAGCGTCACCGCGGCGAGGCTCTGCGCCATGGTGGCAAGCACGTTCTTCTTGCGCACCATGCCGGAATAGAACAGCGCGAGCCCTGGGATCGTCATCATCAGCACCAGGGCGGTGGCGACGATCATCCAGGCGGTGTCGGCGGTATTGATGTCGCTCGTCGCCGCGCGCGCCGGCGAGGCAATGACGGACAGAAGTCCAATCGGCGCAGCAATGCCCGCTGCGCGGCGCAAATTTACCGCCATGTCGTTTTCCCCAGCTCATAGGTCAGGTCGAACGCTGTGGCGTCGTTGCCGGTGCGTTTCGAAGAAAGAGTCAGTCGCAACTGTGTCACAAGCATTTCACCCCCTCATCCTGGGGAGCGCGCCTATGCGCGTCTCGAAGGATGGCCGCGGGCAAGATCCGGGCGACGCGGTCGATCAGAGCGCGTCGCTGTCGGTCTCGCCGGTGCGGATGCGCAGCGCGTGGTCGATCGGCGTGACGAAGATCTTGCCGTCGCCGATCTGCCCGGTCCGCGCGGTCGCGGTGATCACGCTGACCGCCTTGTCGGCGATGTCGGAGGGGACTGCGATCTCGATCCGCAGCTTCGGCAGGAAGTTCACGACATATTCGGCGCCGCGATAGATCTCGGTGTGACCCTTCTGGCGGCCATAACCCTTCACTTCGGTCACGGTCATGCCGTGGACGCCGATCGCTGTCAGTGCCTGACGGACCTCATCGAGCTTGAAGGGTTTGATGATCGCGACGACGAGTTTCATGGTCAGGCCTTATTTTCCCGGGCTTCGCAGCGCTGCATGCGAACGGCGCTGCGTCAATCTGGCATCTTTCCGGGCAAATGGCACAAAAAAGTTGCAGATTGAAGGGGAAAAACGCGCGCGGCCCGCGGCCGTCGCCTCTGTACAGGGCAGCCGTCCACCCTTCACAATGCACTTTTGGTGTGGAGGCGGTGAACCTGCGCGTGCCGGACGGTACATAAGTATTTTGGGACTAAAGGGGGCGCTTCATGGCGAGTTGGTTCTACGCATCCGAGGGCAAGCAGCAGGGGCCCTATCCCGAAGCGCAATTCCGCGATCTCCTCGCCCAGGGCATCGTCCGTCCCGACACGCTGGTATGGACCGAAGGCATGGCCGGCTGGCAGAAGGCGGCCGAAATCCCCGGCTTGATCGGCGGCGTCGGTGCGCCGCCGATGGTCCCTGCGGCCGGTGGTTCCCCCGTGCGAGCCGGGGCCGGTGGACCGTTGACGAGCGATTTCAGCGTCTTTGGACTTCTCGGCCGCAGCATCGTGTTCATAATCGGCACGTTGCTGGTGATCCCCGCACCATGGGTTGCCGTCTGGTTCTACAAATGGGTCGCGTCCCAAATCCAGGTGCCGGGCCGGCCGAATTTCGGCTTTGTCGGCCAGCCGATGGACATCTGGTGGGTGTTCATGGCGTCCGCGCTTCTGACCTATGCCGGTGTGACCGGCATTTCGATCGCGCCGCTGATTGGCCTCGTCATCCAGTCGTTGCTGGCCTGGATGATCATCCGCTGGATCGCCGTCAATCTCACCTCGAACGGCGAGCGGCTGCCGATGTCGTTCCAGGGCAGCGCGATCGGTTACATCGGCTGGTATCTGCTGATGTTCATCTCCACTATCACCATCATCGGCTGGGCCTGGGTGATCGCGTTCTGGATGCGATGGATCTGCAGCAACATCGAGGGCACGCGGCGCGAGGTCGTGTTCAACGGAAGCGGCTGGCAGATCCTGTGGCGAACGGTGGTGTTCTCCCTCGCCTCGAGCTTCATCATTCCGATTCCGTGGATGCTGCGCTGGTACGCGCGCTGGTACGTGTCGCAATTCGCGCTTGTCGATCGCGGCGCCGTAGTCAACCACGGGTTCTGAACTACTTCCGCTCGCGCACGGAGCCTTCCTGCGCGACGGAGGCCACCAGCGTGCCGTCGGGCTTGAAGATCAGGCCGCGGGTCAATCCGCGGCCGCCCTGCGCGCTCGGCGAATCCTGCGCGTAGAGCAGCCATTCATCGGCACGGAAGGGGCGGTGAAACCACATCGCGTGATCAAGGCTCGCCGGCATCATCCGCTTGTCGAACAGCGTGCGGCCATAGCGCGCCATCACCGCGTCCAGCAGTGAGAAGTCCGACGCATACGCGAGCGCGCACATGTGCAGCGCCGGATCGTCAGGCAGTTTGGCTGCGGTCCTGATCCAGACATTGATGCGCCCGTCGTCGATCTTCTGGCCGAAATAGCGGCCGAGCTCGACCGGACGCAGCTCGATCGGACGATCGGATTCATAGTAGCGGCGGATGAATTCCGGCATCTCCCGGAACATCGGCTGCTTGGCGACCTCCTCCGCCGTGAGTTTTTCCGGCGGCGGCACGTCGGGCATTTTGTCCTGGTGGTCGAAGGCGCCCTCCTCCTCGGCATGGAACGAGACCATGATCGAGAAGATCGCGTTGCCGTGCTGGATCGCGGTGACGCGGCGCGTCGAATAGCTCCTGCCGTCGCGCAACCGCTCGACCTGATAGATGATCGGAATCTGCGGATCGCCCGGCAGGATGAAATAGCAATGCAGCGAGTGCGGCAGCCGGCCCTCGACCGTGCGGCAAGCCGCAACCATCGCCTGCCCGATTACCTGCCCGCCGAACACCCGCTGCCAGCTTGTCTTCGGGCTGTTGCCGCGGAACAAATTGACCTCGAGCTGCTCGAGGTCGAGGATCGAAATGAGGTCGATCAGGCTTTTGGACATTGGTCGAGCTTTCGCATTGTCGTCATTCCGGGACGCGAGTTAGCGCGAACCCGGAATGCGGAAGTTTATTGCGCGAGATTCCGGACTTCGCCTCTGCGATGTGCCGCGGAACGATACATTGCGGAACAGGCCCGCCCTTGTTTCACAGCACTGTTTCGCCCACCTCAAGTCTGCTAGCAAGACCCACGAGTTGGCCGGGAAATTTGGGTATGTCGGTACAGGGTAGCATTGTCATTTGCGGCGGCGCGTTTGCCGGCCTGGCGCTGGCGCTGGCGCTGCGTCAGGGCCTCGGGCCTGACGTGCCCGTTATCGTCGCCGACCCCGCGCTGGCGACGCGCCCGAGCCGCGATGCGCGCGCCACCGCGATCGTTGCGGCCTGCCGCCGCCTGTTCGAGGCGATCGGCGCCTGGGATGACGTCAGAGGCGAGGCGCAGCCGATCCTCGACATGGTCGTCACGGATTCGAAGCTGGAGGACGCCACGCGCCCGGTGTTCCTGACCTTCGCCGGCGACGTTGAGCCGGGCGAGCCCTTCGCGCATATGATCGAGAACCGCCGCCTGATCGATGTGCTGGTGGCGCGCACGGCAGCCGAGGGCGTCGATCTCCGCGCCACCGCGGTAACGTCCTACGACGCGCGTCCCGACGGCATCGACGTGACGCTGGGCGATGGCAGCGTGATCGCCGCGGGCCTTTTGATCGCCGCCGATGGCGCACGATCGAGGCTGCGCGAGCGCGCCGGCATCGCCACCCACGGCTGGGAGTACGATCAATCCGGCATCGTCGTCACCGTCGGCCATGAGCGCGATCACGAGGGGCGCGCCGAAGAGCACTTCTTACCCGCAGGTCCCTTCGCGATCCTGCCGCTTACGGGAAAACGGTCCTCGCTTGTCTGGACCGAGCGCCGCGCGGAAGCCGCGCGCATTGTTGCCTTGAGCGAAGAGGAATTCCACGGCGAGCTCGAGCAGCGTTTTGGCCTGCATCTCGGCGAGGTGAAGGCGCTCGACAAGCCGCGCGCGTTCCCGCTGTCCTATTTCGTGGCGCGTTCCTTCGTCGCCGAGCGCCTGGCGCTGGTCGGCGATGCCGCCCATGTCATCCATCCCATCGCCGGCCAGGGCCTCAACATGGGGCTGAAGGATGTCGCGGCGCTGGCCGAGGTGATCGTCGACGCCGCGCGGCTCGGCATGGATATCGGCGCGGCCGACGTGCTCGAACGCTACCAGCGCTGGCGGCGTTTCGACACCATGGCGATGGGGGTCGCGACCAATTCGCTGAACTTCCTGTTCTCAAACAAGTCGACGCTGCTGCGCACCGTGCGCGATATCGGCCTCGGCATCGTCGACCGCGCGCCGCCACTGAAGAATCTCTTCATCCGCGAGGCCGCCGGTCTGACGGGCGAAGTGCCGCGGCTGTTGAAGGGCGAGGCGTTGTAAGGAGGCGAATTGTGCGTGGCGAATAGCGAGTAGGTCCATTCGCTACTCATCATTCGCTATTCGCCATCCTCAATCGATCTTCCGCGCCTCCTCAGGCAGCATGATCGGGATGCCGTCGCGGATCGGATAGGCGAGCTTGGCCGACCGCGAGATCAGCTCCTGCCGCGCGGCATCGAATTCGAGCGGGCCTTTGGTCAGCGGGCAGACCAGGATCTCCAGCAGTTTGGGATCGACGCTGTTTTCGGGGCGTTCGGTGGTCGCGTTCATTGTTGTCTCCGGTGATCGGGTGCCTGTAGCACAGAACGCGGCCGCCGCCCAAACTCCGTATATCGGGAATGGTGCGCTGCCCTAGGCGGAGACCATGCGCAAGAGCTCATCGAGCTGAGCTTTGAGCCGTGCGGCCGGCACTGGCACGCCCGACAGGGCGAAGCCGAGAAACGTCCAGTACAGGATTTGCGCGCGGGCCTCTGCCGTCGCCGGGCCAAGCCCCCGCTTCGCCAGCAGCGTCTCGATATAGTCGAGCCGCCGGCGGTCGATGGCGCGGACCGCTGCCTGCGCGGCCGGATCGAACGCCGCCCAGTTGCGCACCGAACGCTCGAGGTCGAGTCGCGCCCCAAAGGACCTGCGCAGCAGGGATTTTAGCGGCTCGTTGCTGTCGGCCTCGACGTCGGCGATGATCTGCTCGGCCGCGATCTCGCGCCAACGCTTCAGCACGGCCGCGTGGAACGCACCGAGATCGGCAAAATGCCAGTAGAAGCTGCCGCGCGAGACGCCCATGGCTCTCGCCAGCGGATCGGCCTTCAGTGCGGTGAAGCCGTCCTTGGCCAGCGCCTTCAGGCCCTGATTGATCCAGTCGTCGGCGGAGAGCTGTTCGGCCATGTCCGGTTCCAAATACCCGACCATACACTAGTGTATTGACAGACGCTGCGCCAGCGTCTACCCCACCATACATATCTGTATGGTAAGAATTGTTGGGAGACATGGCGATGCGCGATCTCTTGCTCCAATGTGCCGGACTTGCCGTGATCATCGCGGCCCTCGTTCACGGAATCCTCGGTGAGACCAAGGTTTTCGCGCGCGCCCGCATCGAGCCGGAACGTCTGCGCACCCTGATCCGCCTGGTCTGGCAGACCTCGACAGTCGCCTGGATCGGCGGCGGCGTGTTGCTCATCGCGACCCCCTGGATGGCCTCGGAGCCGGCCCGTCACTGGATCATCACCACGCTGGCCTGCGTGTTCGCCTTCGCGGCCTTCGCCAATGCCTTCGCCACACGCGGCCGGCATTTCGGCTGGATGGCGCTCAGTGCCGTCGTCGTGATGGCGGTCGCCGGCTACTAGCGTTGTGACTCCGACAGTCCATTCCGTCATCCCGGGGCCTGAGCGGAGCGAGGGAGCCCGGAATCCATAGGGCCGCAGAGCACGTGGATGAATGGATTCTCAGATGCGCAGTTGCGCATCATAGCTCGCGACTTCGTCGCGCCCCGGAATGACACTGAGTGAATCAGATGTCAGAGACGCAACACTTGCGGCCGTGCATCCGAGAACGCGGCCGATCCGAACTCATGAGGCGTAAGGCCGCAGCGGCGCATCAAACGCGCGCTGCATGCGGAGAGCGCTGATCTTTTCGCCGACGTTAGAATATATCTAAAGCCATTCAGCGTTGAACCCGATTGACTCCGCCGTCACCTCTGCTTCCTTCGATCGCGCTTCGCGCAAGATCTTGCGCACACGAAACAGGAGGAGATTTTCGTGAGAGTCATTCGTGTTGTTGCCATTGCACTTTCGATCGGGATGAGCATGGGGTCGGCGGCCATGGCCGACGGCTTCAAGAACTGCACCAAGCTCGACAAGGCGTCCTGGAAGCCGGCCGGCGATGCCGAAGCCAAGGCCAAGGCGGCCGGCTATGAAGTGCGGCGCTCCAAGATCGAAGGTTCGTGCTACGAGGTCTACGGCGTGAAGGAAGGCAAGCTCTACGAGCTGTTCTACAGCCCGGAGGATCTCAGCCTGAAGCACACGATCGCGAAGTGACGTTTAGAGTGATCCTGGCTTGATGGAAGAGGCGGTGTCAGAAGCGCGCAGGACGTCCACACCGAACTCCGCGGATCGAACCGTTTCGCGGACAGTGGGGGTCTGGGACCTCCCGTTGCGCCTCTGGCACTGGTTACTGGCCGGCTTTGTTCTGGTCGCCTGGTTCACGCCCAATGTTTATGACGGGCTTCACCGCATCGCCGGCTACACCGTGATCGGGCTATTGGCCTTCCGCCTGATCTGGGGGGCCTATGGAAGGCGCTACGCGCGCTTCCGCATGGTCGGGGTCAGGCTTCGCGCCGCGCCGCGCTATCTCTGGAATCTGCGCCGCGGCATGACCGGACGCTATATCGGGCTCAATCCCGCCGGCACGTTGATGCTGGTGGCTCTGCTCCTGACCCTCGCCGTCTCCGCGATATCAGGCGCGATGGCGGTCACCGTCACCTTCTTCGGCGTCTGGTGGGTCGAGGACACCCACGCCTATTCCTCGGACGCCGTCATCGTCCTGGTCGTGTTGCACGTGGCTGGGGTGATCTTGATGAGCATTCTCCAGCGCGAGAACCTGGTGAGCGCGATGTTCACGGGCCGGAAGCGCATCCGCAATCGTCTCTAGACGTTCGTGCCCTTCCCTGCGGGCGCCTCCCAACTCGGCCCTGATGCCGATGGCACTATCCCCTCGCCCAAACATTCCGCCAATCTCAGATTGTGCGGGCAGTTTTTACCTGCCGATAAGCATGCAACCGGGAATTGCACGAAATTAACGCGAACAACGCTTAGCCCGTTCACAATCAGGAACATTGACGATGGAGCGGCTTTGAATGTTCCGCGTTTTTACCTGCGTTACCGCAGAGCATGATTGGCGGCTCGTCATGCTCGCCGGACTGGTTTGCTTCACCGCAAGCATTGTTGCGGTGAGCATCTTTCATCGCGCAATCGCGTCGCAAGCCAGAACGCGGCTGATCTGGATCGCGATCGCCGGCGCTGCCATCGGATACGGCATCTGGGCAACGCATTTTGTTGCAATGCTGGCCTACGCGCCCGGCGTCTCGACCGGTTACGGCATCGTTCTGACCGCGCTGTCGCTGGCCGCGGCGATGATCCTGACGTCGGGAGCCTTTGGTTTTGCCGCAAGCAACTCCGGCCGGTGGCGGGCGGCTGCCGGCGGCGCCATCATCGGCGCGGGCATCGCGAGCATGCACTATCTCGGTATGTGGGCGCTCGAGGTGCCGGGTCGCGTGACCTGGGCGCCGGAGCTGGTGCTCGCCTCGATCGTCCTCGGCGTGGTCCTGGGCTATGCTGCACTTGCGGTGGCCCTGCACCACCAGCACAAATGGGGGACCTTCGCCGCCGCGCTGTTGCTGACGCTCGCCATCGTGTCGCATCATTTCACGGCCATGGGGGCCGTACAGATCGTTCCGGACCCGGCGCTGACAATCGATACCTTGTCGCTTTCGCCCACCTTCCTCGCCGTGGCAATTGCGGGCGCGGCCCTGTCGGTGCTCGGCATGAGCCTCGTCGGCGTGATCGCGGATCGGCGCCTTGCGACCAGAACCAGCAAGTTCGAGGAAATCATCAGCCAGTTATCGATTGCCCGGCAGCAAGTCGAAGGCTCGCAAAGAGCGCTGCACGAGCAAAAACTCAGGCTGGATACGGCCATCAACAATATGGTTGAAGGCCTTTGCATGTTCGATGCGGAGAAGCGACTTGTCGTCTGCAACGAGCGTTATGCCCGACTTTATCGGCTACCGCCGGAACTGCTGAGGACAGGAACACCGCACACCGACATCATCAGGCATCGCATCGCGAACGGCATTCTCAAGGGAGACACCAGCGAGGGCGCTGCCGAGCAGCTCATCTCGAAATTGGGTGCGCTGCCGGTCGACACGGTCTCGAGCAGGATCGACGAGTTCGCGGATGGCCGGTTGATCTGCGTGACGCGACAGCCGATGGCGGGTGGCGGTTGGGTCGCCACGCATCTCGATGTCACCGAGCAACGGCGGTCCGAGGCCAAGATCACTCATATGGCGCAACACGACGCGTTGACCGATCTGCCAAATCGGGTGCTGCTCAGAGAGCGGATGGAGCATGCGCTTGCCGTGACGCGCAATGGCGGCCTCGATCTGGCCGTGCTCATGCTCGACCTCGATCGCTTCAAGGAAGTCAACGACACGCTCGGACATCCGGCGGGCGATACTCTGTTGCGTGCCGTCGCGGCGCGTTTGCGCGAATGCACCACGGATACGACGTTGATCGCCCGACTGGGCGGCGACGAGTTCGCCGTCATCGACTATGTCACCAACCCGGCCGTGGAGGCCGCCGCCCTCGCCGAGAACATTAGAAAGGTGCTTTGCGAACCTTTCGACCTCGGCGATCACCGGGTTACAGTGGGCACCAGCATCGGCATTGCCATTGCGCCGCGCGATGGCACCGATTCCGACATGATCATGAAGAGCGCGGATCTCGCCCTCTACTCGGCCAAGAGTGGCGGGCGCGGTGCATACCGTTTCTTCGAGCCGGAGCTCGACCAGCTCATGCATGCCCGGCGCAACCTCGAGCGCGATATGCGGGCCGCGCTTGCCGGCCGCGAATTCGAGCTCCATTACCAGCCCTACGTCAATGCCGTGACCGGTGAGACCAGCGGCTTCGAGGCCTTGCTACGCTGGCATCACCCGCAGCGAGGTCTGGTCATGCCTTCCGACTTCATCCCGCTTGCAGAGGAAACCGGCCTCATCGTGCCACTCGGAGAATGGGTCCTGAGGACCGCATGTGGCGAAGCCGCCAAATGGCCGGCCCATCTCAAGATCGCGATCAACCTGTCTCCCGCTCAATTCAGAAGCAAGGAGCTCGTTCCGGTCGTTCTCGGCGCGCTGGCGAACTCAGGGCTGGCGCCGCACAGGCTCGAGCTCGAGGTCACCGAGACGGTGATCATGCACGACAGCGAAGCTGTATTCGCAGCGCTCGGCCAACTGCGCGAACTGGGCGTCCGAATCGCCCTGGACGACTTCGGCACCGGCTATTCATCGCTAAGCTTTCTGCAGAAATTTCCGTTCGACAAGGTCAAGATCGACCGCAGTTTCGTCAACGAACTGTGCAGCACGAGGCAAGAGGCGAGCCATCTCGCGAAAGCGGTGGTTCGTTTCGCGGTCAGCCTCGGCAAGACGACAACCGCTGAAGGCGTCGAAACCCAGGAGCAGCTCGACATCCTGCGTGAAGAGGGGTGCGCCGAAACGCAAGGCTACTATTTCAGCCGGCCGATGCCCGCATCGAGGATCGCGAAAATGCTGCGGCGAAGAACCAAGGCGGCCGTCTGCGCTGCCTGAGCAATCAGGCCATCACCGCAGCGGGGGATCGCCGCTGGCGCGCTTCTTGGCGAGGTGGGCCGGCATTCTGGCTAGATGCGATTCCGCGCAGTGATGGCGATGGCGCAGCTTGAGGCCTTGGGCAGCCAATCCGCCATGCATGAGGGCGTCTCCTAGTCCCAATCGTCTGCTTCTGTAGGGATTCCAGTCATATCAACTGCTCACGCTCCGGCTCGGGGCGAGTTCTTTTTATTTATTCTAATTCTAAGCTGGAGTGATTCTAGTCACGAACTTCCCTCTTCTGCTTCCCAAGAATGCCATTGCCTGTTTTTCCTGCGGCAGGATGTCGCAATTCTTGGGGGCACACATGTCACTGCACGTTTCCGCTGACCCGTTTGCATTTCGATTCGAACGCCGATGCCCCAGCCGATCAGCTCTGCTGGCGGCGACCGCGATATCGTTCTTGAGTTCTAGTGGAGCTCTTGCAGCGGATGGTGACGCGAACGCCGCGTTGCTGAAGAAGCTCGAGAAGATGGAGCAGCGCATCCAGCAGCTCGAATCCGAGCTGAAGCAGAAGCAGGATCGCCCGGCCGCTGATGCAGACGCAAAGCGGGCGGCCAAAACGGCATCGCTGACGAGCGCCAATGCGCCCGCGCCGTCCGCCGAAGCAAAGGACGCGCCAGCCAAGCCTGAGAACCATAAGCCCGAAGCCCAACCGTCCGAGAAATCGGCCAAGTCGAAGTCGAAAGACTCCATCCCTCTACCCCCACCGCCGTCAGCGTCGGACAAACCGATCCTCGGGCTGTCGGATTCTCCGGTCTCCGGTCTCAGCATCGGGGCATATGGTGAGATCAACTTCGGTACCATGCAAAATCCTGCTGCCGGCGGCCAGTGGCAGAAGGGTTTTGACGCGGCCAGGTTCGTCCTCCTGCCCACCTATGCGATCACCTCGAACATCATCTTCAATGCGGAAATCGAGTTCGAGCACGCGGGCTCTGGATTTGACAACGACGACAAGCTGCACGGCACTGCCGAGATCGAGCAGCTCTGGGTCGACTTCAAGATCATCGACCAGTTCAACTGGCGTTCGCCGGGCATTGATCTCGTGCCGATCGGCTACATCAATCAGCATCACGAGCCCACGCAATATTACAGCGTGCTCCGGCCCGCACTCTACAACGGCCTCATTCCGTCGACCTGGAAGGTTCCATCCACCAGCGTCTATGGGACGATCACCGAGGATCTCAAATATCAGGTCATGGTCAGCACCAGTAACGAGGATTTTGGCGACTCCTTCGACAATCGCACTGAGGCAAAGACTGTCCCGCTTCCCGGGACGGCGTACATCGCCGGCATCGACGGCGTAACCGCGCTCGCATTCTCCAGGCCCCCGCTCGGCGACTTCCAGCAACTCAACAACGCCACGGCCGTGTCCGGCCGGCTCGACTTTACGCCGACATTCTGGCCAGGATTCGCCGGAAGCGTCAGCGCCTATTTCTCACCGAACACGACGCCGCGAGGCGCGCATGACGATTTCGGTAACTTCCTCGGCAGGTCCAGTCTCGCAATGTTTGACGCCGAATTCCGCTATAGGGTGCCCGACACGGGTCTTGAGTTTCGCGGTGAATATGTCCGCGCCGATTTCGGGCACCCGGAAAACCTGCGCGCCAACAACGACTCGGATCCGACCAACAATGTCGGCAAGTCGATGTACGGCTATTCCGGCGAGATTGCCTATCATGTCCCGCTAGGCACGATTCTCAACAGCGAGTGGGAGGCTGTGCCGTTCTACCGCTACACCTATCAGAACCTGCAGACCGGCGGCTTCGCGGGAACCGATGCCAATCTGCCGACCGGTCAGGGTCAGCGGCAGTATCACACGGCCGGTTTTGCGGTGTTTCCATCGCCGAAGGTCGTGCTCAAGGCAACCTATCAGCATGTGATCGACAAGAGCGCCACGGGCGCGCTTTCGGATTCGTTCCTCGGCGGCGTCGGCTTCTTCTTTTGATGCCGACAGGGTCGCCTAGGATATCGCTGCAAGACCTGATGACACGACCAGGAGCGAGGTGACTATGAATTGGGTTCGATACACCCTGCCGGCGGCAGCGATCTTGTCTGCCGCCTCTCCCGCCTATGCCGTTCGGTATCTGTCGATCGAGGACGCGCAGAAGGCGGCATTTCCGTCCGCAACGCATTTTTCCGAGGTCCAGGCGGGCCGGGTCTGGAAAGCCGAGGCCGGCGGCAAGGTTGTCGGCTTCTTCGTGTTCGACCGGGTCGTCGGCAAGCACCTTTTCATCGACTACGCAGTGGCGCTGACCCCGGCGGGTGCCGTCCACAGAGTCGAGATCCTGGAATATCGGGAATCCTATGGCGGCGAAATCAGGAGCCCGAGCTGGCTCGCACAGTTCGTCGGTAAGACCAGCGGCAGTGCGCTCAAGATCAACGGCGATATCAGGAACATCGCCGGCGCGACGCTGTCGTCGACCCATGTTACCGAAGGCGTGAAAAGAATACTGGCGGCTTATGGCAATCGCATCCGATAGAATCCGTCGCGCAAGGCCACTGCTCGGCACCTTCGTGGAGATCGAGGTTGCGGGCGCTCGCAGATCCGACCTGGACGGTGCCATCGACGCCGCATTCGATGCCATTGCGCAAGTGCATAGGCTGATGAGCTTTCATGAGCCGGATAGCGACGTCAGCCGGCTCAACCGCGAAGCCGGCATTCGTCCGCTGAATATACATGCGTGGACGTTCGAAGTGCTCAAGACCGCCGTTGAGCTGCATCGCCGCTCCGGCGGGCTTTTTGATATCACGATCGCACCGGCGCTGCAGACCATGGGGTTGCTGCCGCTTCTGAAGGGTCAGCCGGTGGCGGCGCCGATTGGGCGCCCCACCGACGCGATTGAGCTGCTTCCGGACCAAGAGGTTCGCTTTCGATCGACCGAAGTCACGATTGACCTTGGTGGCATAGCGAAGGGCTTTGCCGTCGACCGCGCCGTTGCCGCGCTGCGCGATTTTGGCATTCCAGCCGGCATGGTGAACGCCGGTGGCGACCTTCGGGCCTTTGGCACGGAGTCGCACGCGGTTCACGTCCGCGATCCCCGCGGTCCCGGCCGATCGATCTGCCGCATCGATGTGGCCGACGAAGCGCTGGCCTCAACGGCGCGCCGCGTCGAGCTGTTCGACAGCAGTGAGCCGGGCTGTTCGGTGGTGATTGATCCCGCAACTCAGAGGCCGGCAAGCCTGATCGACGGCGTCACGGTTCGCGCGCCCTCCTGCATGGTTGCCGACGGTTTGACCAAGATCGTCATGATCTCCGGGACGGATGCGGGCAAACTGCTCGAATGTTACCAGGCCGGCGCCTTGTTGATCTCGGCCGACGGCGACGTTCAGATCACCTCCGACTGGCAGCACGCGGTGCACCTTGCGGCTTAGAACATCGTTTCGCTACTCGCTCTACGCGGCGTTCGCGGCGCTGTTTCTGACCGGCGCCGGTTGGCTCGCGGCCGACTGGCAGAAGGACGTTGCCGGCGACGATATCTGGCAGCAGATCGCGGCCAACATGCTGATGGTCCATGGCGGCATCGCGATGCTGGCGCTGTTGCTGCTGGGCGCCCTCGTTCCGGTGCACCTGCGGCGATCGTGGCGAGGCGGCAAGAATCTCGTTTCCGGATCGGTCATGGCGGCGTTCAATGCGGTCCTGATCGCGACCGCATTCGGGCTCTATTATCTGGGATCGGAAGCGGTACGGCCCTGGATGAGCTGGATCCACCTGGGCACCGGATTCTCGTTGGCCCTGATGCTTCCGCTTCATATCTGGCTGGGTCGACGGGAGTCGCGATAGCGTCCTGCAGGCTCGTGCTATTGCAGCGGCGGATCGCCCGAGGTGCGCTTCTTGGCGAGATCCATCTCGGTCACCGCGATCAGGATTTCGGCGCGGGTCTTCAGGTCCGGCGCCTCCAACATGGCCTGCTTCTCGGCCGGGCCATAGGGCGACATCATTGCCAGCGCATTGACGAGGGCCTCATTGGGCGCGCTCTCGACGCCCTCCCAATCGACCTTGAGGTTGTTGGCCTTCAAAAAGTCCGCCAGTGCCGCGAGCAGCGCCTCGCGATTGACGTCATCCTCGCCCTTGCGGGCGGTGAAGTCGTCGGCGAACGCGAAGAAATCCACCTTGCACTGCCGGTAGGCCGTGAGCACGTCGAGCTCCTCGACCACCTTGAAGCGCGCAATGCCGGTGAGCTCGAGGATGTAGCGGCCGTCGCCGGATTCGGCGAGCTGGGTGATGCGGCCGACGCAGCCGACACGGAACAGCACCGGCTTGTCGGCATTCTTCGGCGAATGCGCCACGTCCGGCTGGATCATGCCGATCAGGCGATGGCCGTCGCGCAAGGCGTCGTCGACCATCGCGAGGTAGCGCGGCTCGAAGATGTTGAGCGGCATCTGGCCGCGCGGCAACAACAGCGCGCCGGGCAGGGGAAACACCGGGATGATCTCCGGAAGGTCCGCGGGCCCGCGATATTCGATATTGATCGGCATCTTGCCCGGTCCCCGCTCGCCGGCTGGCGCCTATGAAAACAGGATTGTCGATAAGCGCTTTCGTCCCTCGACGGTCGCATCGTCGGTGCTGCCCCAGGCCTCGAAGAACTGCACGAGCTGCTTGCGGGCGCCGTCATCGTTCCATTTGCGGTCGCGCTTGACGATATCGAGGAGCTGGTCCGTGGCGGCCGCGCGATTGCCTTGCGCATTGAGGGCCGTCGCAAGGTCGAATCGTGCCTGATGATCGAGCGGGTTTGCGGCGACTTTCTGTTCCAGCTCGGCGATCGGCCCGAGCGACTTGGCCTGCTCGGCGAGATCGATCGCGGCCTGCACGGCCTTTACCGCGGGCTCGTTGCGCTTGGATTCCGGGACCATGGCGAGCGTCTGCTTGGCCTGCTCCATGGCGCCGGACACGGCGTAGCACTTCGCGAGCCCGGCAAGGGCCGCGATGTTCGTCGAATCATGATGCAGCGCCTCGGCATAAATCTGCGCCGCCGCCGCCGCGTCGCCCTCCGCGAGCACCGCCTCGGCCTCCTTCACGATCTCGTCGACATTGACCTCGCCTGGCGCGGTCACGCCCTTGGTCAGCCGCTCGATGAAGGCGTTGACCTGGCTCTCCGGCACCGCGCCCATGAAACCGTCGGCCGGCTGGCCGTTGACGAAGGCAATCACGGCAGGGATCGACTGGATGCCCATCTGGCCCGGGATCGCCGGATGCTGGTCGATGTTCATCTTGACCAGCTTGACCTTGCCCTTGGCTGCACGGACCGCCTTTTCCAGCACGGGGGTGAGCTGGCGGCAGGGGCCGCACCATTCCGCCCAGAAATCGATCAGCACCGGTTGGCGCTTCGATTCCTCGATGACGTCCTTCACGAAGGTCTGGGTGGTCGTGTCCTTGATCAGATCGGCGGCCGCCGGGCCCGCTGCTCCGTTACCCTGGTCGATGATCGTCACGGGATCCCCTCGTCTGATGTCTGGAATGGCGGCTCTTTAGCATGTTGCCAATGCCGATGCCTTGCTGTCGGCTCCTAAAATTGGGCCGTGACGGCCGAATTTCAATCCACAGGCGTCGATTCGGCGGTTCCTGGCCGTTTCGGGTCGATTCGACCGGGATTGGGGGTCTATGTGGGGCTCCAAATGCGAATCTATGCCGCCGGTAGCTGTTGCATTCGGCTCCCGCTTTTGGCATACGACAGCCGTTGCCGGCGCGTCATGCGACCGACACAGGATGCGGGTGTAGCTCAGTGGTAGAGCACGACCTTGCCAAGGTCGGGGTCGAGGGTTCGAGCCCCTTCGCCCGCTCCAATCTTTCCCAGAGCATCCAGCCAAACCGGCACGGATCGTGGTTCGCCAGCGCCGCTGGCGGCTGGTCGGGATTTGCAATGACAATACTGGTCACGGGCAGCGCAGGCCACCTCGGGGAGGCCATCGTCAGGACGTTGCGGGGGCGCGGTTCTACTGTGCATGGGGTTGATTTGAAGAAATCAGCCTTCACCGATGCGGTCGGTTCCATTGTCGATCCCGGCTTCGTCCGAAGCCAGATGGACGGCGTCACCGCCGTCATCCACACCGCGACGCTGCACAAGCCGCATGTGGCGACTCACGCCAAGCAGGATTTCATCGACACCAACGTCACCGGCACGCTCAACCTGCTCGAGGCGGCCGTTGCCGCCGGCGTGCGCAGCTTCGTCTTCACCAGCACCACCAGCGCATTCGGCTCGCAGCTCCGGCCGGGGGCGGGAGAGGCTGCGGTGTGGGTCACCGAGCATCTGCCGTCGGTGCCGAAGAACATCTACGGCACGACAAAACTGATGGCCGAGAACCTGTGCGAGCTGTTCTTCCGCGAGCATCGTCTTCCGGTCCTCATCTTGAGGACGTCCCGCTTCTTTCCCGAAGACGATGACGATCCCGCGCTGCGGGCGGCTTACGCGCAGGAGAACGCGCAGGCCAACGAGCTGCTCTATCGCCGGCTGGATATAGCGGATGCCGTGAGCGCCCATCTGCTCGCGAGCGAGAAGGCCGCCGCGATCGGCTTCGCGCGCTACATCGTCTCGGCCACGAGCCCGTTCGAGCCGCACCATGTCGCAGCACTGGCCCGTGACGCGGCCGGCGTGGTGCGCGCGCTCTATCCCGATTGCGAGCAGCTCTTCGCCGCGCGTGGCTGGCGCCTGTTTCCGGCGATCGACCGCGTCTACGTCAACGAGCGCGCGCGCCGTGAACTCGGCTGGCGGCCCGAATTCGATTTTGCCCATGTCCTCAACTGCCTTCGCGATGGCATGGACTTTCGCAGCGCGCTGGCGCGCGAGGTCGGATCGAAGGGCTATCATGAAACGGTGTTTGCGGATGGACCGTATCCCGTCTTGTCGTAGATCGTCTGTTTGATTCCGCGTTGCAGCGAGGACGTTGTCACAGCGTTACTTGTGATTCCGTCTCAATTTTGATCGAGCCCGATTGCAGCGCGCGTGCCGCGCTTCTCAGTGTTCGCAGATGTGCTAACCTTTTTCGGTCTGATCTCTCGACAGACTCCGAACTTCGCCTACCCGACTAGCAAAACAAAATAATGCGCAGCCTGGACGGCTGCCTTAGGGGAGTGACGCGATGAAATTCCATCGATCCGTTTTCGCGTTTGCAGCGGTTGCCCTTCTCGCAGGGACGAGCGTTGTCAATGCGCAGCAGCAGCAGGACAAAGGCCGCGCGCTGAAGAAATACGAGTCAGGCACCAAGGAGTTCTGGACCCATCCGCCGGACGACTGGTTCCTGGGCGATGAGACCGAGGCGCAGAAGGGTCTGGCGCCGCCCTCGGGGCCGCCGACGGGTGCATCGGACGCCGAGCTCGCGGCGATGATGAAGAAGATCAAGCTGCCGCCGGGCTTCAAGATCGAGGTGTGGGCGTCGGGTGTGCTCGCCGCGCGGCAGATGGCCTGGGGCGACAAAGGCACGCTGTTCGTCGGCTCGTTCGGTCTCGGCAATGTCTATGCGATCAAGGACAACAATGGGAAGAAGGAGGTCAAGACCGTCCTCAAGGGGCTGAACATGCCCACGGGTCTGGCCTTCAGGGACGGCGCGCTCTACGTCATCGCCGTCGACAAGCTGATCCGCTATGACGATGCTGAAGCCAAGCTCGATAATCTCGGCGAGGGCAAGGTCGTCTATGACGACATGCCGTCCTACGCCGCGCATGGCTGGAAGTACATCGCCGTCGACAAGGACGGCTGGTTCTACATTCCGTTCGGACCGCCCTTCAATATCGGCATTCCTCCGACCAGTGTCTCGCAGATCCGGCGCGTCGATCCCAAGACCGGCAACGCCGAAGTCTGGGCGCTCGGCGTTCGCAATTCGGTCGGCGGCGACGTCGATCCGCGCACCGGCAAGTACTGGTTCACCGAGAATGCCCGCGACTGGGTCAGCGACGATCTGCCGTCAGACAAGCTCAACATGATTAACAAGATCGGCGAGCACTTCGGCTATCCCTACTGCCACCAGGGCGACCTGCCCGATCCAAAGTTCGCGATGGGCCACAAGTGCTCCGAGTTCACGCCGCCGGTGCTGAATCTCGGCGCCCACGTCGCTCCGCTCGGCATGAAATTCTATACCGGCGATCAATTCCCCGCCGAGTACAAGAACAACATCCTGATCGCCGAGCACGGCTCCTGGAATCGTCACAAGTACCAGGGCGGCCGCATCATGCGCGTGATCGTCGGGCCCGACGGCAAGAACGCCAAGCAAGAGGTGTTCGCCTCCGGCTGGATCGAGGGCGACCAGGGCTATCTCGGCCGCCCCGATGACATCATCCTCGCCAAGGACGGCTCAATCCTCGTCGCCGACGACTGGGCCGGCGCGATCTACCGCATCAGCTACGGCAAGAAGTAGCGCGACATGAAAGAGAGGCCGCGGCCAGGAGATGGCCGCAGCCTCTTTGCCTTCAACCTCAATGTCGTTCCGGATCGCGCGTCAGCGCGAGTCCAGAACCCATAACCCCGATCGTGGTTATGGATTCCGGGCTCGCGCCAAGTGGCGCCCCCATTGCGCAATTGCGCAATGTGGAATGACGAGCCTCTCTCACAGTGGAATTTTCAAACATGCGCCGGCAGTTCATCTCGCACGCAATCAGCGCGCTTGCGCTTCTTTCGCTCGGCGTCGATCCGACCCACGCCGCCGATGCGGCCGCCGTCAAGGAAAAAGCCGCAGCCTGCGCCGGCTGCCATGGCGAGAATGGCATCTCGCAAACCGAGAACATCCCCTCGATCGCCGGCCAGCCCGATCAGTTCCTGCAATGGCAGCTCGTGTTCTTCCGCGCCGGCTCGCGCAAGAACGAGCAGATGCAGCCGATCGTCGAGGAGCTCAACAACGAGGACATCCGCAATCTGGGGGCCTATTTCGCCGCATTGACGCCGCCGAAGGGACCGGAGGACAAGGACCCCGATCTGTCGAAGAAGGGCGAACAAGCTGCCGCCGGGCGGCGCTGCGCCTCATGCCACACCGACACTTATGCCGGCACCAAGGCCGTCGCGCGTCTCGCTGGCCAGCGCGAGGAATATCTCGTGAAGGCGCTGCACGACTACAAGGCGGGCTTGCGTGTCGGCGGCGGCGTTGCCGCAATGGCCGACATCGCCTATTCGCTGAGCGAGGACGAGATCACCGCGCTCGCGCACTATCTGGCGCACTTGCAGTAAATATCTCTCGTCGTCCCGGACAAACGTAGCGAAGCGGAGCGCAGATCCGGGACCCATAACCACAGGACGTGGTTATGCGAAGGCTCGGGTTGCCAGCTCGCGCCACAACCGTTCCCTGTGGTTGTGGTTATGGGTCCCGGGCTCGCGCTTCACGCGCCCCGGGACGACACCCAAATAGACGCCCTACCCCGCCCGCTGCTTCTCATACGCCTTCAGATGAGTATAGGCGATGCGCAGCTTCGGCACCGGTACCTTGGCGGCATCGCCGCGTGCGATGAGATCGCCGATGACGTGATCGGCCTCGACCGGAAGGCCCGCCTTGATGTCGCGGAACATGGACGCCGTCATCGGCGAGCCCTCGGTGGTCAGGTTGCCCTTGACGCGCGCGAAGAACGGCCCGCCCGGAGGGTAGCCTGAGGCGGCGGCGATCGCGCTGGTTTCATCCAGCATGCCGAGCAGGAAATCCTTGCCGCCGGGGGCGGCGAGGATATTGCCGACGGATGTCCGCATCAGGCTGGTGGAAGCAGCAAGCGTTGAGAGGAACACCCACTTCTCCCACATGTCCTGCATGATGTTCTGGCTGGCAGTAGCGCCATTGATGCCGCCCTTGAAGGCCTCGTCGATCGCCTTGACGCGCTCGGACAGCTTACCGTCGCGCTCGCCGTAATTGATCGACTGGATCGGCTGGAGCTGCACGACTTCGCGCTTCTCGTTCAGCGTGGCGGCGATGGCGCACAGCCCGCCGAGCACGCGTTCGGCGCCGAATCTCCGGTCGAGCACATCAAGATGTTTCATGCCGTTGAGCATCGGAATGATCGCCGTGTTCGGGCCGACCCCTGCCGCAAAAGACGTGATGGCGTCATCGAGATCGAACGCCTTGCAGCTCAAGAGCACGACGTCGAACTTGTCCTTGAGCTTGTCGGCCTCGACCCGCGGCGGATCCTTCAGCGTCACGTCGCCGTTCGGGCTCTTGATGACGAGGCCGGCGCTCGCAAGCTCGCTGGCGCGGCGCGGCCGGACCAGGAAGGTGACATCGCGGCCGGCCTGCAACAGCCTGCCACCAAAATAGCCGCCGATGGCGCCGGCGCCGACCACGAGGATACGCATTGGACGCTCCATTATTATTCTTGGCGAATAGGGAGTAGCGAATAGCGATTGAGATTTCCACTCGCTATTCGCTACCCACCATTCGCGCCCTTCACTTTCCCGACACCATCTCCTCGACCTCGCGGAGTTGCTCCTTGCCGAAGAACATCTCGTTGCCGACGAAGAAGGTCGGTGAGCCGAACGCGCCGCGCGCCACCGCCTCCTCGGTGTTCTTGATCAGCTTGGCCTTCACCTCCGGCTCTTGGGAGCGGGCGAGCAGCTTTTGCGCATCGAGCCCGGATGATGCCAGCGCCTTCATCGCGACCTCGGGATCGTCCATCTTCTTCGGCTCGCGCCACATATGGTGGAAGGCGGCCTCGACATATTTCTCGAAGACGCCCTCTGCCTGCGCCGCTATCGCCGCGCGCATCAGGTTCAGCGTGTTGACGGGAAAGTGCGGATTGAAGACGTAGGGCTGGACGTGAAAGCGCTTGATGAATCGCTCGGTCTCGATCGCCTGGAATTCGCGCTTGTTCTTGACGCCCGCGAGCGTCTCGGCCGGCGATTTGTTGTTGGTTGCCTTGAAGATGCCGCCGAGCAGGATCGGCACGTACTGGAATTTCACGCCAATCCGCTTTTCGATCGCCGGGATCGCCTCATGGCTGAGATAGGCGTTGGGACTGCCGAAATCGAACAGGAATTGCGGGGCTGTGCGGGTCAAAATCGTCCTCCCTGACGGCTCTTTTCGGCATTGTGGCGCAGGGCGCGCCGCAGGTCCACCGTTTAATGATGGTCATAATACTTTGATGATCCGGTCAGATCAGACGCCGGATCGCGCGCTTGCGCCAGACCAGCACGTAATAGCCCATCTGCAAAATGAACATGGCGCAGAACACGATCGGATAGGCGGCCCACACGCCCTGAATGCCGACGGTCCGGCTCAAGATCACCGCGGATGGCAGTTCGATCGCGACGATGGCGAAGATCGACAGCAGCATCGGCGTCAGGGCGACGCCGGCTGCGCGCATTGCGCCGGAAAATACCGTCGCCATGCCGAACGGCACCGAGCTCCACAGCGCGACGTGCAGCAATCCCGTCGCAAGATCGCGCACGGCGCCGTCGGTGATGAAGATACCGAGCACCGGGCGCGCCGCCAGATAGCTCACCGCGACCAGGCCGCCTGTCAGAACGAGGTTGAATTTGAGGCCGGTGCGCACGATGCCGTCGAGCCGGGTTCTGTCACCGCGGCCGACGGCTTGAGCCCCGAGGATCGAGACCGCGATCGAAATCGACATCGCCGTGAACTGCGTATACCCCATCACCTGATTGACGGCGCCGTAGGCGGCGGTTGCATTCGACCCGAAGCCGTTGACGAGGCCGAGCAGCACCAGTTCGGCGATCGCCATCACCACCATGCCGATCGCGCTCGGTAGGCCGATGCCGAGGATCTTGCCGAGCATGGCAGGGTCGATCCGAAGATGGCGCAGAAGCGCATCGTCAGGCGCCAGCGCATGCTTTTTCCGGCGCAGATAGACAGCCAGCATAATCAGCGTCAGCGCGTTGGCAATCGCCGACGCCCAGGCGGGGCTGGTGATGCCCGCGGCCGGTAATCCGAATGCGCCGTGGATCAGAATCGGCGTGAGCGTAAGCCCGATCGCGGTCGACAGCGCCAGCGCCAGCAGCGGCGTGAGCGTGTCGCCGACGCCGCGGATCATGGCCGTCTTCAGCAGGAACACGAAGCCGAGCGGCATCGTCACCAGCATGATGCGGGCATAGGCGCTGGCCTGGTCGAGGATGTCGGAAGGGGTAGCAAGCGCCGTCATCAATTGCCGGCTGAAGAGCCCGCCGGCGGCCGCCACCGCGATTGCGAGCAGCAGGCCGACCGCGAGCGTCGTGCCTACGATGATCTTGATCTTGTTGTGCTCGCCCGCGCCGAAAGCCTGGCCGATCAGCACGGTGGCGCCGGTGCTCAGGCCCATGACGAAGGCGAACAGGAAGAACATCACCGGAAAGAACGCCGCCGCCGCCGCGAGCGCGTCGACGCCGATCATCTGGCCGAGATAGACGTTGCTGACGGTCCCGAACAGCGACTGCAGCGCGTTGCTCAGCATCAGCGGCGCGAGGAAGCGGAGGAAAATCGTCCAGAGCGGTCGGGGAGCGGACATGGATGGCCTTTCTTCAGGGCGTGCGAAGCCGTTGCCACGCAAGGTGCGTGGCTCGGCCGTCGATGGGTTGAGAGAAGCGGTGCGCGGTTTAAGCGCGATCGCTGTAGGCGAGCTTGACGATGTGGTCGCGGATGTCGGCGGGCCAGTCGGCGATCAGACCGGTGAAGCGTCGCCGGTCATCCGCAAACAGCGCTCGCGAGGCTTCCTCGAAACGCGCGAAGTTGCCCGCCATCGTCGACATGAAGTGGTAGGCGGCATCGCGCGCCTGCCGCTCGCGATCCTTGTCGCCGCTCGCACGCCGCGACTCGTCGACGAGCTTGCGCAGCGCCACCGAAGCGCCGCCGGGCTGAGCGTTGAGCCATTCCCAATGCCGCGGCAGCAGCGTCACCTCGCGCGCGACCACGCCGAGCTTCGGCCGCCCGCGGCCGCGTGGCTCGCTTGGCGGCGCCTCCTCTGCCGAGGGCGGCGGAGCAAGCTTCGCCACCCGAGCCAGCACCTCGTGATCCTCGCCGCGCAGGTCGAAATCGATGGTACGCCCGGTCCCGTCGTCAAAGATGACGATCGGCTCGTCCGGCCGAGGCGGCGCGCGCTTGACGGCGAGCGCGACGTCGCCCGCCGGGCCGGAGGCGAGCCGGCGCTGGCCGATGAAGGCTGTAAAGGTCCCTTGCATTGGAATCATTGCCAGATTTTTCGATCTCGGCTTTTAATACCCGGGTAAATTGCTCGCGTCAATATACCCGGGTGAAAACATGGTCCGGATCGCTCGACATTGTGTTCCCGGACTGGCACGAACTTCCGGCCAAGTGACCAAGCCGGGGACCATGCGATGCTGACCGTTCATCACCTCAACAATTCCCGCTCGCAGCGCGTGCTGTGGCTGCTCGAAGAGTTGGGCGTGCCCTATGAGATCGTGCGTTATCAGCGCCAGCCCGACCTGCGCGCGCCGAAGGAGCTGCGCGCCATCCATCCGCTCGGCAAGTCGCCCGTCATCACCGACAACGGCAATACCATCGCCGAGTCCGGAGCGATCATCGAATATCTCATCGGCACCTACGGCAATGGCCGATTGATTCCGCCGCCGAACACACCGGAGCGGCTGCGCTACACCTATTGGCTGCACTATGCGGAGGGGTCGGCGATGCAGCCGCTGCTCCTGAAGCTGTTGTTCACGCTGATGCCGAAGCGCGCGCCCGCTCTACTGCGCCCGCTGGTGCGCAAGGTCTCGAACCAGGCACTCACGGCACTGGTCAATCCGCAGCTCAAGCAGCACATGGATTATTGGGAGGGCGAGCTGGGAAAAAGCGAGTGGTTCGCCGGCAGCGAGTTCACTGCGGCCGACATCCAGATGAGCTTCCCGCTCGAAGCCGCCCAAGCGCGCGGCGGGCTGGAGACGGGGCATCCCAAGGCGATGGTGTTCCTCGATCGCATCCATGCGCGGCCCGCGTATCAGCGCGCCCTTGAGAAGGGCGGGCCGTACCAGGTGGGACGGTAAGCCTCCACGCCATCGTGAACCCCATTGTGCAATGTGTAATGTCGCGCCGTAATCTCCGGATTCTCTGGTGCGAAATTGCCACCAGAGTTCGCCCTTCGGGCGCCCCGTACTAATCCGCGTGCAGTATTCGCCCGCGCGTTTCCGGCAGCGCGAATGCGGCGGTGAAGAACACCGCATAGGCCACGACCGCGAAGATCGCGATCGCGTTGGCGAGCGTCGTCGTCGCCGACAGCGCGCCGACGAGATAGGGAAACAGCGCGCCGATGCCGCGGCCGAAATTGTAGCAAAAACCCTGGCCCGAGCCGCGCAGCCGCGTCGGATAGAGCTCGGTCAGGAACGCGCCGACCCCGGAGAAATAGCCCGAGGCGAAGAAGCCGAGCGGGAAACCGAGCACCCACAGGATCTCGTTGTTGAGCGGCAACTGCGTGTAGAGCAGCACCACAGCGATGGCGCCGAGCGAGAAGATCAGGAACAGGTTGCGCCGTCCGATGCGATCGGCGAGCCAGGCGCCGACGAGATAGCCGGCGAAGGAGCCGATGATCAGCGCCGACAGATAACCGGTCGAGCCGACAATCGACAAATGCCGATCCTTGGTCAGGAACTGCGGCACCCAGAATGTGATGGCGTAATAGCCGCCCTGACAGCCCGTCACCATCAGCGACGCCAGGATCGTGGTCTTGAGGATCGGGCCGGAGAAGATCTCCCACAGCGCTGGACGGTCGCCGCTGGCCGCCTGCTTTGCACGCGCCTCGGCAGCGATCTCCGGCTCGGTGACGGAGCGGCGGATGTAGAACACCAGGAGCGCCGGCAGCGCGCCGATCACGAACATCCAGCGCCAGGCGATGTCGGCCGGCATCAGCGAAAACAGGATCGCCTGCGACAGCACCGCGAGACCCCAGCCGACTGCCCAGCCCGACTGCACCGAGCCGACCGCGCGTCCGCGATATTGCGGCCGGATCGCCTCGCCCATCAGCACCGCGCCTGCCGCCCATTCGCCGCCGAAGCCAAGGCCCAGCACTGCGCGCGCGATCAGGAGCTGATCGAAATTCTGCACGACGGCGCAGACCAGCGAGAAGAACGAGAACCAGATGATGGTGATCTGCAGCGTCCTGACCCGGCCGATATGGTCGGAAAGATAGCCGCCGAGCCAGCCGCCGATGGCGGACGCAAGCAGTGTCACGGTGCCGGCAAGACCCGCCGCGCCGGGGTCGACCTTCCACAGCGCGATGATGGTGCCGATCACCAGCGGATAGATCATGAAGTCCATGCCGTCGAGCGCCCAGCCCGCGGCGCACGCCCAGAACGTCCGGCGCTCCGGCGGATTCATGTCGCGATAGAAGGCGAGAAGGCTGGTGTCCTCGATCTCGGCGCGTTCGATGCGCTCGGTCGGATCGGCTGCGGTCATGTGCGTATCCTAAAGGCCCGTCGTTGGCCGGGCACGCGCCTCGCACGTGCACCAGCGTCGGCAAACTGCCGCGCTTAGGTGCCGATGTCATCCGGCAAATAGGTCTACTCTGCGCTGCACAAAGCGTAGGGATTACTGTCCCGCTGCCTCCGCACCGCGGGTGCGCGGATCCGGCGCGCCGAGCGGCCCGTTCGCCGTCACCGCGATGGAATTGGCCGATGTCTGTCCCATCGGCTCGACCACAAGATGTCCCATCGCTTTCAGCTCGGACAGAACGTCATCGGGAAAGCCGCGCTCGACGCGCACTTCATCCGGCAACCATTGGTGATGCAGCCGCGGTGCTGCCACGGCGGCGGCGACATCCATCTTGTAGTCGAGGACGTTCACGACCACCTCGAGCACCGTCGAGATGATGCGGCTGCCGCCGGGCGAACCCGTGATCAGCACCGGCTTGCCGTCTTTGAGCACGATGGTCGGCGACATCGAAGACAGCGGTCGCTTGCCGGGTCCGGGCAGGTTGGCCTCAAAGCCGACGAGGCCATAGGCATTGGACGCGCCGGGTGCGGCGGTAAAATCGTCGAGCTCGTTGTTGAGGAGAACGCCGGTGCCGTCGGCGACGAGACCAACGCCATAGCTGAAGTTCAGCGTAAAGGTGTTGCTGACGGCATTGCCGTGGGCATCGACCACGGAGAAATGCGTGGTGTTGCTGCCTTCGCGCGGCGCGGTGGCGGCCGAGGCGATTTTGCTCGACGGCGTGGCCCGATCGGTCAAGATGCCGCTGCGCAGCTTGGCGGCGTAGTCCTTTGCGATGAGCGTCTCGATCGGCGCCTTGACGAAAGCGGGATCGCCGAGATAGCGCGCCCGGTCGGCATAGGCGCGCTTCATCGCTTCGATCAAGAGATGAAGCGAGGCGGGCGAGCCCTGCTTCAGCTCCGCAAGCTGAAAGCCTTCGAGCATGTTGAGCGTCTCGATCAGCACCACGCCGCCCGATGAGGGGAGCGGCATCGAGACGATGTTGTAGCCGCGATAGGTGCCGCGCAGGGGCTGGCGGGCGATCGCCTCGTAGGATCTGAGATCGGCGGGAGTCATGATGCCGCCGGCGTCGGACACGGCCTTGGCGAGCCTCTCTGCCACCGCACCTTCATAGAAGCCGCGCGGTCCTTGCGTTGCCACAGCCGACAGCGTGTCGGCAAGATCGGTCTGCACCAGACGATCGCCTTCGCGCAGCGGCGTGCCATCGGGCCTCGAGAAGATCCTGGCCGAGGACGGCCAGCGCGCGAGCCGTCGGTACCAGCCTGGCAGCGTGTCGGCGATGTCATCGTCGACGACGAATCCATCGCGTGCGAGAGCGATCGCGGGATCGAGGAGTTGCGCCAGCGTGAACTTGCCCGAGCCGTATTTCTCCAGCGCAAGTGCGAGACCTGCGACCGTGCCGGGCACGCCGATGCCGAGCGCGGAATCGCGCGACTTCGCGGCATCGGGCTTGCCGTCGGCGCCGAGGAAGATTTGCGGCGTGGTTGCCGCTGGCGCGGTCTCGCGATAATCGATCGCGATGTCCTCGTTCCGTTCGGCCGAATGGATCACCATGAAGCCGCCGCCGCCGATATTGCCGGCGCGTGGATAAGTCACCGCCATGGCAAAGCCGGTGGCGACCGCGGCATCGACCGCATTGCCGCCGCGCCGCAGGATATCCGCGCCGACCTGGGCGGAGAGCTTCTCCTGCGCCACCACCATGCCATGGTCGGCGGCGACGGAATGAACCGTGTCGAGCGCAGGCGGCGTGTAGTCGCGCCGCGCGTCCTGCGCTATGACGGGGGCGAGACCAACTGCCAGTGCGGCGATGGATACGAGAAACGTCCGCCGCGTCAAAAATAGCGACATCATCAAACTTCCGCCGTGCCTTGGGCCAATTCACACGCGTCACTGCAATGCTATACGGTTTGCGCTAAGAGAGGCAAAACTGTTCGTGATGGGGACCGGATGATGACGACGATCGCCTCGGACGTGCGCATGGCAGGCGCGGCACGGACCTATCCGTCGCGCGCCGCCGTCGTGAGTTGGATCTTCTTCGATTGGGCCGCGCAGCCCTATTTCACGCTCATCACGACCTTCGTGTTCGCGCCCTATTTTGCGACCAGCGTCGCGCCGGATCCTGCCACCGGGCAATCGCTGTGGGGCTTTGCGATGGCCGCCGCGGGCATGGCGATCGCGCTGTTGTCGCCGGTGCTCGGCGCCATCGCGGATGCCTCCGGCCGCAGGAAGCCGTGGATCGCCATGTTCGGCGCGCTCCTGGTGCTCGCCTCCTCCACGCTGTGGATCGGCAAGCCCGGTAATCACACCGTCATTCCGCCGCTGCTCACCGCAGTCGCGCTCGCCAGCGTGGGCGCGGAATTTGCCACCGTCTTCAACAATGCGATGATGCCGAGCCTGGTGCCGCCCGAACGCATCGGCCGGCTCTCCGGCACCGGCTGGGCCACCGGCTATGTCGGCGGCATCGTCAGCCTGATCATCGTGCTCGGCTTCCTCGCCGCCAACCCCGAGACCGGACGCACGCTGCTCGGATTCACGCCGCTGTTCGGGCTCGATCCCGCCACGCACGAGGGCGATCGCATCACCGGACCGTTGACCGGGCTCTGGTTCATCATCTTCGTCACGCCGATGTTCCTGTTCACGCCGGATTATCCGGCCAAACGCCCGGTTCGCGCGGCGCTGCGCGAGGGCCTGTCGGAGCTGAAACAATCGCTCGGCGCGCTGCCGAAACAGAAATCGCTCGCGGCGTTCCTCCTCGCCAACATGATCTACACCGACGGCCTGGTGTCGCTGTTCGCCTTTGGCGGCATCTATGCGGCCGGTACCTTCGGCTGGCACACGATCCAGATCGGCACCTTCGGCATCATGCTGGCGATCGCCGGCACTTTCGGCGCATGGCTGGGCGGCAAGCTCGATGATTTCCTCGGACCGAAGCGCGTGATCGCCGGCAGCCTGCTGATCCTCTTGCTCTCGGTGGCGGCGATCCTTCTGGTCGACAAGGACAGCGTGTTGTTCGTCAAGGTCGCGCCGCCCGAGCCGGGCGCTGCACTGTTCTCGAGCGCGGCCGAGCGCGCCTATCTAGTGCTGGGCTGCCTGATCGGCGCCGCGGGCGGGCCATTGCAGGCTGCCTCGCGCACGCTGCTCATCCACCTCGCGCCGAAGGATCGCATCGCGCAGTATTTTGGTCTGTTCGCGCTGACGGGAAAGGTGACGTCCTTCATCGGCCCGCTGCTGATCGGTGCGATTACGGCGGCGACTGCAAGCCAGAAGGCCGGCATGGCCGTGTTGGTGGTATTCTTCGTCGCGGGTTTGGCTTTGTTGATGCGGGTGCGGGATTAGCTCTTAGCCCGGATGGAGCGAAGCGCAATCCGGGGGCCGTCATTGTGAGGGTTGCGAAACCCGGATTTCGCTGCGCTCCATCCGGGCTACGCAATCGCGTTAGTGCCTAAAGTGCCGCGTCCCCGTGAACACCATCGCGATGCCGTGCTCGTCGGCGGCCTTGATCACCTCGTCGTCGCGCATGGAGCCGCCGGGCTGCACCACGGCGGTGGCGCCGGCCTCGATGCAGGCGAGCATGCCGTCGGCGAAGGGGAAGAACGCGTCCGAGGCCACCACCGAGCCCTTGGTGAGCGGCTCCGCGAGCTTCAGCTCGTTCGCGGCATCCTGCGCCTTGCGCGCCGCGATCCGCGCCGAATCCACCCGGCTCATCTGGCCCGCGCCGATGCCGACGGTGGCGAGATCCTTGGCGTAGATAATGGTGTTGGACTTGACGTGCTTGGCGACGCGGAATGCGAATTTCAGGTCGCGCATCTCGGCGTCGGTCGGCGCACGCTTGGTGACGACCTTGAAGGTCATGTCATCGACCACGGCGTTGTCGCGGCTCTGCACCAGAAGGCCGCCCGCGACCGTCTTGGCGGTGAGGCCCGGTGCGCGCGGGTCGGGCAGGCTGCCAGCGAGCAGCAGCCGCAGATTCTTGCGCGCGCCGATGATGGCGATCGCTTCCTCGCTGGCATCGGGCGCGATGATCACCTCGGTGAAGATTTTCGTGATCTCGCGCGCGGTGTCGGCATCGAGCGCGCGGTTCATCGCGATGATGCCGCCGAAGGCCGAGGTGGAATCGCAGGCAAGCGCCTTGCGATAAGCGCTGACCAGATCCGGTCCTTCCGCGACGCCGCAGGGGTTGGCGTGCTTGACGATGACGCAGGCCGCGGTGCGCTTCGCGTCGAACTCGCCGATGCATTCATAGGCCGCGTCGGTGTCGTTGATGTTGTTGTAGGAAAGCTCCTTGCCCTGCAACTGCCGCGCGGTCGACACGCCTGGCCGCTTGTCGGGCGTCGCATAGAACGCCGCGGTCTGGTGCGGGTTCTCGCCGTAGCGCAGCGACTGGATAAGCTTGCCGCCGAAGGCGCGGAAATCGGGTGCGTCGATCTCGAGCTGCCGGTTGAACCAGTTCGAGATCGCGGCGTCATACGCTGCAGTGCGCGCATAGGCCTTTGCAGCAAGCCTCCGACGCAGCGCCAGCGTGGTCGCGCCATTGTTGGCAGCGAGCTCGTCGAGCACCGCCTGATAGTCCTTGGCTTCGACCACGACCGCGACATCGTCATGATTCTTCGCTGCGGCGCGGATCATTGCGGGGCCACCGATATCGATGTTCTCGATGCACTCCTCGAAATCAGCGCCTTTGTCGACGGTGGCCTCGAACGGATAGAGATTGACGACGAGAAGATCGATCGGCGAGATGCCGTGCGCCTTCATCGCTTCTGCATGTTCCTTGTTGTCGCGGATCGCGAGCAGGCCGCCATGTACCTTCGGATGCAGCGTCTTGACGCGGCCATCCATCATCTCCGGAAAGCCGGTCAGCTCGGAGACGTCTTTCACTTTCAAGCCGGCGCTCGCAATCGCCTTGGCGGTGCCGCCGGTCGAAACCAGTTCGACGCCGCGGGCGACAAGCGCCTGGGCGAACTCGATCAGACCGGTTTTGTCGGAAACGGAAAGCAGGGCGCGGGTGATACGACGGCGATGGTCAGCGTCAGTCATGAGCAAGATCCTCTGTTTAAGGGAGTACCTATGCCCAGGCGCGCGGCAGCTATGTCCCGCGCTTCCCGATGGTGCTCCATCCAAGGTCGCCAGTTGCGCGAGCGCGTGCTCGTTAGCAGCTTTCGGCGCTCTTCACAACGACCAGATGGGGCTGAGAGATGCGCATCTACAGCGGAAGTTCCGGCTCCCGCCGCGCATTGCGGCGGGCATTGGTGGCCGCGGGCGAGGCGGTGGAGCGGACAAAGCTCCAGCGGATCGATGGCGCCTGGCGGGCGTCCTGCCGGATCACGATCTGCGCGGTGCGGCGCGGGCCGTCATTGCCGGCCAGGAACACGCTGTCCTCGAGATCGACCCTGTCGTCGAGCGCCTCGAAAGTCCAGACGTCGCGGTTCGGCAGCACCAGCATGACGCCGCGGGCGTCCGACAGCCGGCTCGCCTTCACCGCCGGATGCAAATGGAAGCGCAAGGCGTAATCAGCGCCACCGCCCCTGAGGCGTCCGCCGTGTGGTGGCGACAGCGTGTCCTCGCCGTCGATCCGCGAGCCGTCATTGGCGACCATCAGCACGCGGCGATGGATCACGCCGAATTTGCCGAGATAGCCATCATGCGAGGTCGTGAGCAGCGTGCCGTTCTGCACGATCTCGCGATAGCTCTCGACCTCGACGGGTCCGCTGACGACGGGGGCGCCGCGCAGCAGCCGCTTCATCGCCGACATCTCGACGAACTGGCAGGATGAGGTGTCGTGATAGGTCAGCGTCGAATGCGCAGGCGTCCCGCGCGCAAACGGCCGCCAATTGTCGCGGCCGGTGGTCGGCATGCCGCAATTGGTGACGATGCGGCTGATGCCCGATGACAATTCGAACGACAAACAGCCGGCATGGGCGTCGTGGCTGACATTGGCCGGCGGCGGCGGGCCGGTGTCGATGATCAGCGTGGTCTGGCCGGCATCGAGACGCTGGAAGCCGGTATGCGGCATGTTCGCCATCGGCGCGCCATGGGTGTCGTCATAGGCGAGCAGGGTGGCGAGCTGGTCCGAAGGCGTCGCGCTCATGCCGTTGAATAGCGCGAAATTGCCGTCGCCGTGGCGGAAGAAGCGCAGCATCGGCATCATGCGGTCGATCGCGTTGAGCAGCGCCGGCGGAGGCGCGATGTTGCGCGCGGCAAAGGTCTGCCGCAGCGGCAATAGGTCGATCAGCAGTTCGATCAGCGCGCCGGGATTGCGGGAGACATGCCCGCCGTCGGGCAGGATCTGCCGCTGCAACTCCTCGGAGAGCTTTCGCGAGGCGCTGCGGATGTGACGCGCCTGGTTGGCAAGGCAGAGTGCCGTGTAGCATAGCGCGATCAGGACCTGGAGCTTCGGCACCCCGTCCGGAATGTTGACCATGGTGTAGCGGAGAAAACGGATCTCGCGCGCCAGCGCCCGCAAATAGCGGCGGTAGAACTTGTTGTCGGTGTCGTTGAGCACCAGCGGCGCCTGCGACAGCAGCGAGATCACGCGCCGCGCCAGCACGTCGGCGCGGCGAGCGACCGGACGTTTGTTGGCCGGGTTGGAGATCCAATCCTCGACCAGCGCGCGCGCATTCGCCCGCGTCAGTGCGGTGTCGGCGGCGCGCAGGTGGCGCAGCCAGCCGAAGCCGAGCAGGGCGACTTCCCAGTCCTCCGAAGGCGGCTCGAGGTCGAAGATCGAGCGGCCATGGCAGTTAACGATCTTGCCGGCGAAGACGAAGCGGCCAGCATAGATCTCGGCGGCGCGGGTCGCGTCCGCCGTGCGCAGATCGTGGGGCGCGATGATCAGCCGGTCGGTGCGGCCCGGCCAGACCCGCGACAAGGCGACCGAGCCACCACTCGCGCGCGCAAGCATGTTCCGCGCGAAGCGGTTCATGACCAGCGTCGAGATACGTCTGCGTTGAGCGACCGACACGCCTTGCCTTGAAGGGGGAGAGGATTCCGACGAATCCTTTTAATCCCAAAATCGGACGCCTTGCACCACCTTGAAAGGGCGCGAATCAGCGTCGCGATCGCGAAATCCGGTGCAAAATCAGGATTTAACGAGCCGGGCGGCGAAAAATCCGTCAAGCCCGCCGAGCCTCGGGTCGGCGTGCGGCAGGTGGCTGGGCAGGGTGCGCAGGTCGCCCTCGGGCGTGAGGATCTCGCTGAGGCCGGCGACCTCGGACGCCGCGATCGGCACGCGCCGGAGCGCAGACTCCGAGTCCAACAGCGTGGCGATGGCGTGCTCGCCCTCTTCGGGTTCCAGCGAACAGGTGCAATAGACCAGCATTCCACCCGGCCTCAGCAGCGAGACCGATTTGCGCAGCAGCCGTTGCTGGATCGCGGTGAGCGGCGCGATGTCCGTCTCCTGCCGGAGCCACGCCACGTCGGGGTGGCGGCGGATCGTCCCGGTCGAGGTGCAGGGGGCATCGATCAGGATGCCGTCAAAGCCGTCCGCTGGACCGGCCCATTCCACGGCGTCAGCGACGACAGTTTCGGCCTGAAGCGACAGCCGCGCCAGGTTTTCACGCAAGCGCGCCACCCGGGCGGGCGAGCGGTCGATCGCCGTGACCTGCGCGCCGGCCTGCACCAGTTGCGCGGTCTTGCCGCCGGGGGCGGCGCAGAGATCCGCAATGGATTTGCCGGCGATATCGCCGAACAATCGGGCCGGCAGCGCGGCGGCTGCGTCCTGCACCCACCATTGGCCCTCGGCGAAGCCGGGCAGCATCATTACCGAACCATGCAGCAGCGTGCGCACCGTTCCGGTCGGGAGCACCTCGCCATGCAGGCGGCTCGCCCATTGCGCAGCGTCGGACTTCACGGTCAGATCGAGCGAGGGCTCGTGGCCAAGCGCAAGCGCCATGTCGCGCGCGGTTGCCTCGCCATAATGCGCACTCCAGCGCGCGAGCAGCCAGGGCGGCAGGTCGAGCGACTGCGTGGCGACCTCGTCCACCAGCGCCTTGCCCTCGCGCGCACAGCGGCGCAGCACGGCGTTGACGAGTCCGGCATAGCGCGCCGCGCGACGGTCGGATTGCACCAGCCGCACCGAGAGGTCGACCGCGGCGTGATCGGGAACGTCCATCCAGAGGATCTGCGCGGCGCCGATCAGAAGCGCGCTCTGTGCGCGGGGTGCGTCGGCCGGAATGCCCTTGTCGAGCAGGCGTGAGAGCACATGGCCGAGCGTGCCGAGCCGGCGCAAGATCGTCGCGACCAGCCGTCGCATCAGCGCGCGATCGCGATCAGCGAGCGTCTTCAGTCCGGGATGAGCGCCGGCGCCGTCGAGCTGGTCGTCGAGCGTACGGTGCTTGTGCAGCACGCCGTCGAGGATGTCGGCGGCGATCCGCCGCGCCGCAAGACCGGGGACTTCAGGCGGAGGAGCGAAACGTTGAGATGGCATGCGTAGGCAAGGTTCTGAGCGAGCGGCAGTTCCGCCACGATAGGCGCATGCCTTAAGAAGCCCCATCTCTGGCATGCGAATATGCCAAATGTAAGAATCGTCCCTGGCGATTTCAGCCTTTCGAAGCCATTTCAGGAATGCGTTATTGGACGTCGCGTGCGGCGCGATACTGCGCTAGGAAGCCAGACGATGAGTGATCAGCCTTCCGTTCCCGATCGCAAGCCGTTGCCGCCGGCCGCCCAGCGCGCGCTGGCCGAAGCCGAGGCGCGCCGGCAGGCTGCGGCGGCGGCCGACAAGGCCAGGCCGAAGGAGTTGCAGGGACCGAAAGGTCCGGAGCCGACTCGCTACGGTGACTGGGAGCGCAAGGGCATCGCCTCGGACTTCTGAGGCTGTGGTTTTTCAGGTTCTCTTGCCGGCTTGGCCGACTCAGCCATAGCGTGCGCGGATGTCGCGCTTCGACCCAGGCAATTCATATCGGCCGTCATACAGTCATTCACCATTCGGCCGTCGATTCTCCGGACTGCTGCCATGGATGTTCGTTGTCGGCGTGGTGATGGTCGTCGTGCTCACGTTTCGGCACGGAACAAACTGGCCGTTGCCGCATGCAGCCGATGAGCGAGCGCAGGATGCCGAGATCATCCTGCAGCAGGCGGGCAATCCCGACATGCGCCAGTCCGTCGACGTCATCCGCACCATCGACGGCGACACCTTTCTGGCGCGCGTGCATCAGCGCGACGGGCGCGCGCTCGTCGCGCGGGTTCGCCTGCGCGGCATCGATGCGCCTGAAATGAAAGCATCCTGCCGGCAAGAGTTGGACAAGGCCGAGGCCGCCACGGACGCGCTGCGCAGCCTGCTCGGCCAGGGCGGCGTGACGATCTACAATCTTGGTCCTGACAAATACGGGCGCGTGCTCGCCGACGTCGCCACCAGGCACACCGCCAACGTCTCGGCCGCGCTGCTCGCGGGTGGCTATGCGCGCAGCTACAACGGCGGCCATCGCGACGGCTGGTGCGCGCGCGGCTGGCGCTGGTGGCAATGAAAGCCGCGTCGAAACGCGGCTCTTGCTAGTCTGCTGCGAACTTGGGCGTCAGCGCGTCACGACCACCGTCGTGCCGACCGAGACGCGGCTGTAGAGATCGGTGATGTCGTCATTGAGCATGCGGATGCAGCCATAGGAGACGAAGCCGCCGACCGAGCCCGGCACGTTGGTGCCGTGGATCGCATATTCACCGCCGGACAGCGTCATCGCCGCGACGCCCATGGGATTGCGCGGCGAGCCGCCCGGGATCACGTCGGGAAGCTGCGGCTTGTCGCGCTTCACCTCGGCGGGCGGCGACCAGGCCGGATAGCGGTACTTGCCTTCGATGTGCGTGGTGCCGGCCCACTGCTTGCCGGATTTGCCGACGCCGACCGGATAGCGCATGGCGTGGCCATCATCGAGGATGAGATAGAGCCGGCGCTCGTTGGTGCGAACCACGATAGTGCCCGGCGAATAGTCGCCTGCGTGCAGCCCCACCATCTCGGGCCGCGCTTGCGCCGCCGTCGACATCAAGAACCCTGCTCCGATGGTGGCAGCCAGCGCCACCGCAATTCTCATCGACATCAATGCTTCCCCTGCCCCGAGCGGGTCGTCCAAATCTACGCAAACCGGCAATCGCCGCCTCGCCCACATATTCTTAACCGCGCTTGTTAACCGGATGGTTTCCGCGCGCGGCCGCCGCGGGCCAGTCAGCAGGGGGAACAAAGGAAATGTTCAAAATAAAGTAAATGACTTGGAAACAACACCCGATGGGAAAGATACGGGCGCGCAGGCACACACGCTGACAAATGCGTGAGGGTCGCGGGCTACCCGGGGACGAAATGATTTGGAGATGGGAGCAATCTCGTGTCCCGGACGCGGCGCGGCACGCAAGTGACGCGACGCAGAGCCGGGACCCACGTCGCAAGAATTGACCACGATAAGATGGGCCCCGGCTCTGCAGCGCACCGCCGAAGTGGCGCTGCGCTGTGTCCGGGGCACGAGACGGCGTCTTACGCCGACTTCCTGTTCTGCCGGTTCTTGACGAGGTCGTCGACCACGGCGGGATCGGCCAGCGTCGAGGTGTCCCCCAGGCTGCCCGGCTCGTCCTCGGCGATCTTGCGCAGGATGCGGCGCATGATCTTGCCCGAGCGGGTCTTGGGCAGGCCCGGCGCGAACTGGATCTGGTCCGGCGAGGCGATCGGGCCGATCTCCTTGCGCACCCAGGTGACGAGTTCTTTCCGCAGATCCTCGGTCGGCTCGACGCCTGACATCAGGGTGACATAGGCATAGATGCCCTGGCCCTTGATGTCGTGCGGGAAGCCGACCACGGCGGCCTCCGAGACCTTCTCGTGCGCCACCAGTGCGCTCTCAACCTCGGCGGTGCCCATGCGGTGGCCGGAGACGTTGATGACGTCATCGACGCGGCCGGTGATCCAGTAATAGCCGTCGGCGTCGCGCCGGCAGCCGTCACCGGTGAAGTATTTGCCCTTGTAGGTCGAGAAATAGGTCTGCTCGAACCGAGCGTGGTCGCCGTAGACCGTGCGCATCATGCCCGGCCATGACCGGGTGAGGCAGAGATTGCCGGTGGTCTCGCCTTCCAGCACCTTGCCGTCGGCATCGACGATCTCCGGCACCACGCCGAAGAACGGCAGCGTTGCCGAGCCCGGCTTCAGCTTGGTCGCGCCCGGCAGCGGCGTGATCAAAATGCCGCCGGTCTCGGTCTGCCACCAGGTGTCGACGATCGGGCAGCGGTCGTCGCTGACAACGCGGTGATACCACTCCCAGGCTTCCGGATTGATGGGCTCGCCGACCGAGCCGAGCAGGCGAAGCGAGGCGCGCGAGGTCTTCTTCACGGGCTCGTCGCCGCCCTGCATCAGGGCGCGGATCGCGGTCGGCGCGGTGTAGAAGGTGTTGACCTTGTGCTTGTCGATGACGTTCCAGAAGCGGGAATTGTCGGGATAGTTCGGCACGCCCTCGAACATCAGCGTGGTCGCGCCGTTGCAGAGCGGTCCGTAGAGAATGTAGCTGTGGCCGGTGACCCAGCCGACGTCGGCGGTGCACCAGTAGATGTCGCCATCGTGATAGTCGAAGACGTATTGATGCGTCATCGCGGCGAACACGAGATAGCCGGCGCTGGTATGCAGGACCCCCTTGGGTTGGCCGGTCGAGCCCGACGTGTAGAGGATGAACAGCGGGTCCTCGGCGTGCATGTGCTCGGCCGGGCACTCCGTGGTCACCATCTTGGCGGCGTCGTGATACCAGAGATCGCGCGACGGACTCATCTCGACCTTGCCGCCGGTGCGCTTGACGACCACGACCCAGTCGACGCCTTCGGTCTTGGCGAGCGCCGCGTCGACATTGGCCTTGAGCGGCACCTTCTTGCCGCCGCGCAGGCCTTCGTCCGCGGTGATGATGACCTTGGATTGGCAGTCGTTGATGCGCTGGGCGAGGCTGTCCGGCGAGAAGCCCGCGAACACCACGGAGTGGATGGCGCCGATCCGCGCGCAGGCCAGCATCGCGTAGGCCGCTTCCGGGATCATCGGCAGATAGATGGTGACTCGGTCACCCTTCTTGACGTTGCGGGTGCGCAGGATGTTGGCCATCCGGCAGACCTCGTCGTGCAGCTCCTTGTAGGTGATGTGCCGGGACTGCGAGGGATCGTCGCCCTCCCAGATGATGGCGGTCTGGTTGGCACGCTTGGCGAGATGGCGGTCGATGCAGTTCCAGGCGACGTTGAGGACGCCGTCCTCGAACCATTTGATCGAGATGTTGCCAGGGGCGAACGAGGCGTTCTCGATCTTGGTGGGCGCCTTCATCCAGTCAATGCGCTTGGCCTGTTCGGCCCAGAATGTGTTCGGGTCCGAGATCGAGCGGGCGTACATCTCCTTGTACTTGGCCTGGTCGACCCAGGCTCGCTTCGTCCACTCCGCAGGTACGTCGTAGATCTTCTCGGACATGCTTTCCTCCACCATGCGGCTCGCCGAACACAAGCAACGGCAAGCCGACTTGATCGTTGCGCCGATTATGCGTCGGGCTAACCGCGCCCGACAAGGAGCACAAGCTGGACCTTCGACGGGCGGGGGGCCATGCGGCCGATCACGCAGGGTCGTTCTGACTGTCGCAGGACCGAAACAGGTGGCGTCGGCGTCTTTACCCAAATTGCAGATCCGGCCCCGCGCAAGGGACCTATGTTCCCTGCGGCGGTATCCAAAAACCGTCGGTCACTGATTCGGGACTCGCAATGTGGTTCGGAACACCCTAAATGGCCTCCCCGGGCCCAAAGCGGCCCCTCGGAACAAACATCAGAATAACAGCATTGATCGATAACAGGCAGGGCTAAAGGCGTAAGGCTATGATGGATCAGCGGAATTTCGGGGGCACGCGACCCGCTTCAGCCGATCCCGCCGCCGTTGCGCTGGCCAAAGCGCTGGGACAATGGCCGAAACCGCCCGCCCTGGGGCGTCCCAGCCCGAAAAAAACGTTCGATACGGCTCCCGCGAGGTCGGTGGAGGCACTGGCCAAGGAACTGGGTCTGCGGCTCGGCGACCAGAACGAACTTACGATCCGGCGCATCAAGCGCGGTAAGGGCTACTTCTTCGTCCGCCCCAATGGCGCGCATATCCGCGACGCCCGCACCATCCGCCGGTTGCACGCCATGGCGGTGCCGCCGGCCTACCGCGAGGTGCGCTACTCGGCCGATCCGAACTCGCACCTCCAGGCGGTGGGACGCGATGCCGCGGGCCGGCTGCAATACCGCTATCACGCCGACTGGGAAAAGGTCCGCGAGCACCGCAAGGCGCATCGCCTCGAAAAACTCGTTGGCGCACTGCCAAAGATCCGGCGCAAGGTGTCGATGTTCCTGTCGGGCGATGAGCCGACGCGCGAATTTGCGCTTTCGGCGGTGATCGAGCTGATCGCCCGCACCGCGATCCGTCCGGGCAATGAATCATATGCCCGCCTCAACGGCACGCGCGGCGCCACCACGCTGCTCAAGTCCAACGTCACGCTGGAAGACGACTGCTTCGTGCTGACCTTCAGGGCGAAGGGCGGCAAGGCGGTGCGGAAGGAATGCGACGCGGCCAAGCTCGTACGCGCCATCGGCATCCTGCGGAGCGTCCCGGGCAAGCGCATGTTCCAGTATCGCGATGCTTCCGGCATCGTGCGTGCGGTCAATACGACGCAGGTGAACGCGTTCCTGCGCGAGATCGCCGGCATCAAGATCTCACTGAAGGACTTTCGCACGCTGATGGCGTCGGCGGTGGTCGTGGAATCGCTGTCGCGGATCACGCCGGCGACAAGCCAGCGCGGCCGCAAGAAGCAGGTGCTGGAAGCGATCCGTGCAGCGGCCGACAAGCTCTCCAACACGCCCGCGATCTGCCGCAGGAGCTACGTCCACGACACCATCGTCACCGCGTTCGAGGACGGCATCCTCGAGCGCTTCGCCGCGACCATGAAGGGCCAGCGCTCGCAGGCCAGGCGCGAGCAGCTCCTGGCGCAGGTGGTGGCGACCGCAGCGGTCTGACCACCCAAACCTCGTCATCGCTACGCCTTGTCTGACGGACCCTTGTCGGGCCCCGGATCTCGGCCCGCGGCCGCGATCGTGAGCCGGCCAAGATAGTGGGTCCAACCCTTGTCGTGGGCAGCCACCTGCTCCGCGGTCGGCAGGCCGCTATGGGTCATGCGCAGCAGCGTGCCACCATCGCGCTCGATCAGGTCGATCTCGATCAGGCTCGAGCCGGGCGGCACTTCCTGGCCGCCTTCCCACCCGAACGTGTAAGCGAGCCGATGCACCGGGACGACCTCGCGGAAGGCGCCACGGGCAACGCCGCCGCGCGCGCCGATACCCCTAAGCAGGTAGACCCCGCCGGGATGCGGCTCCATTGTGGCGTTGGACCCCATCCAGCTCAGGATTTTGTCGGGGTCGGTCAGGTAAGCGAAAACGGTGGCACGCGGGGCCGCGATCTGGGTCTCGCGTCGCAGTATGAACGGCTCGGTCATCGGCGATCTTCCCTGGGCTGACACTCGCACATGGCGGCGCCGACGCGGCCCGTCAAGGATTGCCCGTGACAAAGATGGCCTGCCTTCGCCATCATTGGCCCATGCAACTCGCCCCCACGCTCGCCTGGCTTGTCGACGCCGCCTCAGATAGCCCCGGAGCCGACCGCCTGCTCGCTGAACTCGGCGCACATCTGGTCGCCGACGGCGTGCCCCTTGCGGCCGGAGCCTTGACGCTTGCGGTGCCGCACCCGCTGATCGCGCGTCGCACCTGGTTGTGGCGCGCGGAGAGCGGCGAGGTCATCGAGGCGCTCGGCTTCGCGCCGGCTGGATGGGCGCCCGACCCGCCGGATGACGCCGGTCGCCGCTTGCTTGCGGACATAGCCTCGGGCCCCCTGCATGAGGATACGGTGGGGCAGGCGCAGAATGCGCCGCTGCTCGCCTGGGCCGGCGCGCGCCCGTTTACGTCTCGAGAAACCGATACACTGCGCCAGGCTGCTCGCTTCGCCGCGGCGCCGCTTGCGGCGCTGGCCGCACGTGCGACGCTGGCGGTATCGCTCGAAGCCTATCTGGGCCGTCGCAGCGCGGCGCGGGTGTTGTCAGCGCCGCTGCGTCGCGACGTCGGCGAGACCATTCAGGCGGCGTTGCTCTATGCGGACTTACGCGATTTCACCGCGCTCTCGGAAACCTCCCCTCCTGATGTCGTCATCGCGGCGCTCGATGCCTGGTTCGATCGCATCGCCGGCGCGGTTCATGCCTTCGGCGGCGAGGTGCTGAAATTCATTGGCGACGGCATGCTTGCGATATTTCCGGTAGCCGGCGAGGCGCGCCGCGGCGCATGCGATGCGGCCCTGAAGGCGGCGTCCGCCACGCGCGCCGGGATGGCACATCTTAATGAGGAGCGGCGCGCCCAGGGCCTGCCGCCGCTGTCGTTCGGCCTGGCCTTGCATCTTGGCGAGATGCTGTGGGGCAATATCGGCGCCGCCAATCGTCTCGATTTCACTGCGATCGGGCCGGCGGTCAATCTCGTGAGCCGGTTAGAAGGACTGTGCAAGCCGCTTCGCGAGACCGTGCTCGTATCCGGCGCGCTCGCTGCGGAGACTGACCTTCCGCTCGTCCCGCTCGGGATGCATCCGCTTCGCGGGATCGTCTCGCCCTGCACGGTGTACGCTCTGCCGGAAACGTGACCGTCACTGTCTTTCGAGGGTCGCGGACGTGATGCCTACACCCCGCCCATCTTGCAGACGAGCTTCCACTCTTCCGTCGTCACCGGCTGCACCGACAGGCGCGAATATTTCACCAGCGCCATGTCGGCGAGCTTCTTCTCGGCCTTGATCGCGGCCATCGTCACCGGGGTCTGCAAAGGCTTCTCGGCCTTGATGTCGACGCAAACGAACTTGCCGGTCTTGTCGGTCGGATCGGGATAGGCTTCCTTGATAACTTCCGCGATGCCGACGATCTCCTTGCCTTCGTTGGAATGATAGAAGAACGCCTTGTCGCCCTTCTTCATGTTCACGAGATTCTGGCGCGCGGTGAAATTGCGCACACCGGTCCAGGCTTCGCCCTTGGCGCCTTTAGCCACCTGCTGGTCCCAGGACCACACCGACGGTTCGGATTTCACCAGCCAGTATGCCATGTTCATTCCTCTGCCTTGAAGGGGCGCGTCAGAAGTCCCGAGATCGCGGCGTCGATCGTGCTCCTGCCGCTCAGGATCGCCGCGACCGCTTCTGATACCGGCATCTCGATGTTTTGCGAAGATGCGATTTCGATCAGCACCGGTGCGGTGAACTCGCCCTCGGCGAGCTTGCCGGCGGGCGGCTGCTCGCCGCGTCCGAGCGCCAGGCCAAGCGCGAAGTTGCGCGACTGCAAGCTCGAACAGGTCAGGATCAGATCGCCCAGACCGGAAAGACCCGTGAGTGTCTCGCTCCGCGCGCCGAGCGCGCGGCCGAAGCGGGCGAGTTCGGCGAAGCCGCGGGTCGTCAGCGCGGCCTGGGCCGAGGCGCCGAGTTTGCGGCCGACCGCGATGCCGACTGCGATCGCCAGCACGTTCTTGGCTGCGCCACCGATCTCGACGCCGCGGACATCGGTCGAGTGATAGGGACGGAATGTCGGCGAGCCCAGCGCCTGCACCAGGCTGCTTGCCAGTGCCTCGTCCTTCGCTGCCAGCGTTACCGCCGTCGGCAGGCCGCGCGCGACGTCGTCGGCAAAGCTCGGCCCCGACAGGATCGCCGGCTGCGCGAACGGCGCGGCCTCCGCGATCACATCGGTCATGAATTTGTGCGTTCCGTGCTCGATGCCCTTGGCGCAAGCGACGACCGGCGTCGGCTTTGTCAGATACGAGGCCAGCATGTTGACGGCGCCACGAAGATGCTGCGCCGGGGTTGCGATCAGCAGCATGTCGGCGCGCGCCGCCAGGGCTATCTCGCTCGTCACGACGAGCTCCGCGGCAAGCCGTACGCCGGGCAGCCGTGGGTTTTCGCGGGTCGACGCAATCCGCGCCGCATGCTCGGCATTGCGCGCGCAGAGCGTCACGGCGCGTCCGGCTCGTGCCGCTACGGTCGCAAGCGCCGTGCCCCAGGCGCCTGCGCCGATCACCGCAACGGATTGGAACGCGGTCATGACTAGAATCCAGCGCGGGTGTTGGTGAAGCCGGCTGGTGCCGTGGCATTGGCGTCGAGCAGCCAGCGCGCGCGGGGCTGTGCTTCCATCGTGTCGGTCATGCCGAGTGCGAGGCGTTCGGCGCCCGCCCAGGCGATCATCGCGCCATTGTCGGTGCAGAGCGAAGGCGGCGGCATGATCAGTCGCGTGTTCGCGTGCCTGGCGACGTCATGCAGAGCGCCACGGATCGCCTGGTTGGCGGCGACGCCGCCGGCGGCCACCAGCGCGCACGGCGCGCCGAACTGCTCGCGGAAGAGTTTTAAGCCGACACTCAAGCGGTCGGCCGTCGACTCCAATACAGCGGCCTGGAAGCTCGCGCAGAGATCGCTGATGTCCTGCGGTGTGAGCGGTGTGATCCGGCTTGCCTCGTTGCGCACGGCCGTTTTCAGTCCCGACAGCGAGAAATTCGCGTCCGCGCGGCCCTGCATCGGCCGCGGAAGAGCGAAACGCGCCGCATCGCCGTTTGCCGCTGCACGTTCGACCTGCGGCCCGCCCGGATAGGGCAGGCCCAACATTTTCGCGACCTTGTCGAAGGCTTCGCCGATCGCGTCGTCGACGGTGGTGCCGAGCCGCACATACCGGCCGACGCCGATCACCGCAACGATCTGGGTGTGGCCACCGGAGGCAAGAAACAGGCAGTAGGGAAATTCGATGCCGTCGGTCAGGCGTGGCGTCAGCGCATGCGCTTCGAGATGATTGACCGCGACCAGCGGCGTGTCGTGCACCATCGCAATCGCCTTCGCGGTGGTGAGCCCGACGATGACGCCGCCAATCAGCCCCGGGCCCGCGGCCGCCGCGACACCGTTGAGCTGCGCGAAACCGATGCCGGCCTCGCCCATGGCGCGGTCGATGATCCCGTCGAGCAGATCGACGTGGGCGCGCGCGGCGATCTCCGGCACGACGCCGCCGAAACGGGCATGCTCCTCGACCTGCGACCGCACGATGTTGGACAGGATCTTGCCGCGGCCGTCGGGCGCGCGCTCGATCACCGCTGCGGCGGTCTCGTCGCAGGTGGTTTCGATGCCCAGTACCAACATTGGCGAATCGTTATCCAATTTGCGCCCTTGCGCTCATCCGTAAAGCAGAGTTCTGGTACGTCCGGTAGCATTCCGGGGTCGCCCAGCGCAATTGCCGTGCGCGAGCCGTCCTCTTGAAAGCTTGAGGCGCCGGGGAACACAGAGCCATGTCCATTCTTGTCACGCGGCCGCATCCTGACAATGAGGCGACTGCGGAAAGTCTGCGCGCGCGAGGTCATGTGGTGCTGCTTGCACCGGCGCTCAAGTTCGAGCCGGTCCCTTTCCGTGATGAAAGCGATGCTGATTACAGCGCCATCATCATCACCTCTGCCAACGCGATCCGCGCCGTGGCGCCGCTGCTAAGGGATCTCGATCTGCTGAAGCTGCCATTGTTTGCGGTCGGCGAGCACACCGCTGCCGCGGCGCGCGACGCCGGCTTCACTGACGTGATCGTTGCCGGCGGCGATGCCGCGGCCTTGCGCGACAAGGTGATGCAGGGCGCGCGCGACAAGGTGTTGAAGAAGAAAAGCACCCTGCTCTATCTGGCCGGCGCGGACACCTCGCGCGATCTCGGCGGCGAGCTTGGTGCGGAGGGGTTCAACGTGGTCACGCAGACCACCTATCGCATGGCCCCGGTCAGGCATCTGCCGCGCGAGGTCTGCGAGGGCTTTGCCGCCCACGGCATTAGAGCGGTGCTGCACTACTCCCGGCGCAGCGCCCGCGCCTTCCTGGACGCGGCCCGCGACGAAGGCGTCGAAATCTCGGCGCTTTCGATCCCGCAATGCTGCCTCTCCGAGACGGTTGCGGCCGTGTTGCGCGAGGCCGGTGCGTCGCAGGTCCTGGTGGCCGCCAGGCCGGACGAAAATGCCTTAATTGAGACCTTGGAGCGTGCTTTGCGCACCCGTTTGGCGTAAGAGGACGGGCCGAATCCGACGAAATCGGTCCGAAGGCAGGCAAGTTTGAGGAACCGTCACGATGGCCGACGACAAGGCTGAAGACGCAGGATTGGCCCCCGAATCCGGCCGAGCCAAGCGCACCCCGCCCACCATCGACCTCGAGGCGACCGAAATCTCCACCCAGCCGCAACAGCCGGCGGGCGACCCGGAGGCTCAGCCGACGCCCGAGCAGGCGCAGACGGAAGAAGCCCAGCCCGAGGAGACCAAGTCGCAGCCCCAGCCCGAGCGAGCCGAGGCGCAAGCCGCCGCCGCGGCGCCGGCGGTTTCGCCGCCAATTTCACCCTGGATCATCGCGCCGTTCTCCGGCGCGGTGGCGGCGGCGATCGTGATCGCGGTCGGCTGGATGCTGGGCTGGCCCGCCGTGCAGGCGCCGCCGGCCGCTCCCCAAGTCACCAGCGCGACGGTCGATGCACTGAGCGGGCGCGTCGCAGCCGTCGAGACCAAGGTCGGCAGGTCCGCCGCCGACCCGGCAATGGCGGCGCGCATCGACGCGCTGGAAAAATCCGCGGGCAGCCTGCGCAGCGATATCGCCAATCTGCGCGCGCAATCCGACAACACCGCGAGCGCGCTGAATGATGTGAAATCCGCGCCGCGTGATGCCGCCGCGCCTGCCGATCTTGCCGCCATCAACGAACGCATCGCGCAGCTCGAGCGCAGCATCAGGAACGAGCGCGCCGAGCTTGCGCAGCAGGGCGAGAAGATTGCCGACGCGAAGCCGGCCGACGACAAGCCGCTGCGCCACGTCGTGGCGGCCGCGCTGCTCGACGTCGCCGTTCGCCACGGCGATCCCTACGAGGCCCAGCTCGCCGCATCGCGCTCGCTCGCGGCCGATCCTGATGTGCTGAAGCCGCTCGATATGTTCGCAGCGTCAGGCATTCCGACGCCGGTCGCGCTCAGCCGCGAGCTCCTGAATATCGTGCCAAAGCTGTCGCCGCCGGCGGAAGCGCCGACCAGCGGCACCGGCATTGTCGAACGGCTCCAGGCGGGCGCGTCGAAACTCGTCCGCATCGAGCGCACCGATGGCGTCGGCAACGACCGCGGCGCGATCGTGGCGCGGGTAACGGCCGCGGCGCTGCGCAACGATTTCGTGGAGGCGCGCCGCGAGCTGAAGATGCTGGCCGAGGCCGATCGGGCTCCGGCGCAGGCCTGGCTCGCCAAGTCCGATGCCCGCGATGCCGCGCTCGCAGCGTCCCGCAAATTCGCCGACGATGCCATGGCAGATCTCGCCAAGCCTGCTCAATAAGGTTCGCGCAACACCTTGCGCGTAATAGGATTGCCATGCTTCGCATCGCCCTCTTTCTCGTTCTGATCGCGTTGGCGGCGGCCGGCGCGGCCTGGGTCGCCGACCAGCCCGGCGATTTCGTCCTGACCTGGGGCGGTTTCCGCGTCTCAACGACGTTTCCCAGATTCGTGTTTTTGCTTGGAGTCTTTGCAGCGGCGGTCGTGCTCGTCTGGAGCATCCTGACGACGATCTGGCGCACGCCGGGGCGCCTGCGCCGTCGGCGTCACGAGAAGCGCCACGCGCGCGGCCGCCATGCCATTACCCACGGGCTGCTGGCGATCGGTCACGGTGACGCGGCGCTCGCCCGCCGCCACGCCGAGGCGGCGCGGCGGCATGCGCCGGACGATCCGCTCGCGCTTCTGCTGCACGCGCAGTCGGCCCAGCTCGAAGGCAATCGCGACGAGGCGCAGCGTGTGTTTCGTGCCATGGCCGAGCGCGACGATACGCGGCTGCTGGGCCTGCGCGGCCTCTTCATCGAAGCGCAGCGCGCCGACGATGCGGTCGGTGCGGTGATGATCGCGGAGGAAGCGATCAAGCTCTCGCCGTCCTCGACCTGGGCCTCGCATGCGGTGCTCGGCTTCCGCTGCGCGCGCGGCGACTGGAGCGGCGCGCTCGCGATCCTTGATTCCAACCTGTCCGCCGGACTGATCGACAAAGCCGCTTATCGCAGGCAGCGCGGCGTGCTGCTCACGGCACGTGCGCTGGAATTGGAGACCATGGACCGCGACGTCGCGCGCGAGAGCGTGATGGAGGCGGTCAAGCTCGCACCGACGCTGGTGCCGGCCGCGGTGCTCGCCGCCAAGTTCGAGAGCGAGGCGCATCAGGTGCGCCGCGCCATGAAGCTGGTGGAGGCGGCCTGGCTCGCCAATCCGCATCCCGATCTCGCCGACGCCTATGCGCATGTGAAGCTTGGCGATTCTGCGCGGCAACGCTTGCAGCGCGTCGAGACGCTCGCCGCCAAGACGCCTGCCGACAAGCCCGACCATATCGAGGGCCAGCTCGCGATCGCGCGCGCCGCGATCGACGCAGCCGAGTTCGCACGTGCGCGCGAGGCGCTCGCGCCTTACCTCAACGATCCGACCCAGCGCGTTGCGCTGTTGATGGCCGAGATCGAACGCTCCGAGCACGGTGACAGCGGCCGCGCCCGCGTCTGGACCTTACGCGCGGTGCGCGCCCGCCACGATCCGGCCTGGTCCGCGGACGGCTATGTCAGCGACCGCTGGCGGCCGGTCTCCCCGGTCACCGGTCGCCTCGACGCCTTCCAGTGGCAGACGCCGGTCGCCAGCCTGCCCTCCGACAAGGGTACGACGATCGAGTCCTCGGCCTTCGAGGAGGCCATGCTGGCGGCCCCGCCGCCGAAGCGGGTGACCGCTCCAAGCGAAAGCCTGATGGAACCGGCTCCGTCGTCGGCACCCGCCCCGGCCCCGGCCGCGCAGGACAATTCACCGCCCGAGTCAGCGCCCGAGGCCAAGACCTCTGAAAAGATACCTGAGGTGGCGCCCGAGCCCGAGCCGGTCAAGCCGCCGCCCGAGTCAGCCGAATCATCGCCGACGACGGCGACGCCATTGTTCCGGGCCCGGCCCGATCTCGGCAAGCCCGGCCCAATGCCGATTCCCGCTGTGATCCCGATCGTCCGTGCCCCCGATGACCCCGGAATCGACGACGAGGGTCCCAGCGACGAATTTACGGAACAAATCGGCACGCCCAAGGCCCAGGCCGGCGGCTGGCGCGGATTCTGGTCCCGCTGGGCATGAGTCGCATTTCGGTCCCGGCTTGTCCTTGCCAATTCCGGCCATGCCCGATATCAGGAGCGCGCGTATCGGGGTCGGCATTGCTTCGACCTCGTCAGGGTCCGCCGCAATAGCTCAGTTGGTAGAGCACGTCATTCGTAATGACGGGGTCGGGGGTTCGAGTCCCTCTTGCGGCACCAGCGCTTTTTCCGAGCAATTTTCACGTGATCACGGCGGTTCTGCTGCAGCGAACGCGTGCGGGCCCGCTTCTTGAGCGCGGTTAAGTCTCGGTGTGACCATCGTCACATAACTTCGCGACGGTCTCTCCTAGTGTCGCCCCACGCAAACACGGGGAGACGTCACATGCGCAAGATCATTCTGGTTACCGCCATGGTTCTGGTCTCGGCGTCGGCTCAGGCCGCCGGCTCGCGCAGCTTGACCCTGGCTTCGGCCGAGACTTCTGTGGCCGCGACCGCAAGCCCTGCAACGGCACCGCAAGAGACCCCGAAATACGTGGATCGGCCCGCCGCCGTCTCCACTACGCCTGCCGCCGCGTCGACGGCGACCGCGCCTGCAACGACATGCGCTTCCGGTAACGACGCCGCCAAGCCCGCACCGACAACTACCGCGAAGGCTGCCAGGCCCAGGCGCAGCCGCGTCTGGAGCGAGGGCCGCATCATCAGCGAGTTGCACCGCTACGGCATCTATTGGTAAGCGGTCGCTCGCCTTCCAAAAACGCAAATGGCCGGGGCGAACCCGGCCATGCGCAGTCAGGAGACGGATTGATCGGGTGCCTACTGCGAGACCGTCTGCACCACGCTCGAGATCGGACGCGCGCTGGACGTCGGCACCTTCAAATCCTTCAATAGCGCTTCGTCATATTCCGGCAGCGTCTGGAAGCTCGTCTTGGCCTTCATCTGCACGACCTTGTAGCCGCCGGCCTTCAGGCGCGCGAGCAGCGTCGGCAGCGCTTCGGCGGTGTGCTTCTGGAAGTCGTGCATCAGGATGATGCCCTTGCCGAGCTTGTCGAGCTTGGTCATCACGTTGCTGACGATCTTGTCCGGCGTGCTCTCCTTCCGGAAATCGAAGGAGTCGAGGTCGGTCGAGAACATCGCGACGTTGCGGGTGCCGAAATAGCTCACGATCGCCGGATTGTGCTGAAGCTGCGGGAAGCGGAAGAACGGCGCCGGGTTGGTGCCGAGCGCGAACCTCACTGCGCTAAAGCCCTTCTCGACCTCGTCCTTGGCCTGCTGTTCCGTCATCTTCTTGCTGTTGAGATTGACGTGCGACCAGGTGTGCGTGCCGACCGTGTGGCCCTGCGCCAGCACCTGGCGCAGGATCTCCGGATGATAGGTGGCGTGCTTGCCGACGGCGAAGAACAGGCCTTTGGTGCATTCGTCGGCGAGCGCCTTCAGCACGGCCGGCGTGTTGTTCGGCCAGGGACCGTCGTCGAAGGTCAGCACGACCTCCTTGTCGGTCAGGAAATCGAACTGCTTGAAGTGCTCGAAGCCGAAGCCGGGTCCGCCGGTGGTGTCGATCTCGACCACGCGGGCGACGCCAAGCGCGTTCGGATTGGTGCAGGTCGATTTCTGCTGAACCGGCATGGCCGGCGCAGGAGCGGGCGCTTGGGCAACGGCAAGTGTCGCCGGCTTGCCGGAGAGCGCCGCGGTGACCTCGACGTCGTCCTTGGCGGCCAGTTTCGCCGGTGCCGGCAACGGATCGGCAGCACGGGCGGCAATTGTCTTGGGCGCGGCCGGTTCGGCGCGCGAGGAATAAAAGAACCAACCTCCGGCGGCGATCACGACCGCCGCAACTACACTGGCCAGCATCAGGCCCAACGCATTACGCATCGCTACTCTTTCCAATTTCGCAACCAAACCAGCGGTTTCCTCCCCGCGCCGAGCCATTAATGCGAAGGAACAGTTAACGTGACACCAACGCGACGGCGGTTGCGGAGGAATTTCAGGTAGCTGCGCCAAAGTGACCGATGTCACTGTTAGAGGGGCTCTCGTGACCGTCATCACAGTGGAAACGACTTTGCTGGAGCATCATGGCTCCCGTTAACACCGCGCCGTCGATGGCGCCGCCAATGGGAGCCGCAAATGACCGCGTCCTTCTCCTCCAAGATCCGCGACGCCAGTCTGACGCTGGGCTTCGCCGCCTTCGTCGCGATCCTGTCCTCGGCCACCAGCTTCGCCTATACCGCCGAGGCGCGGCAGATGTGCACCGGCGACGCTTTCCGCCTGTGCTCGTCCGAAATCCCCAACATCCCGAAGATCACCGCGTGCATGATCAAGTACCGCGCCGATCTCAGCCCCGGCTGCCGCGCCGTGATGGACCTCGCCAAGGGCGCCTCGCGCAAGGTCGCCAACGCCCAGAACAACGTGCAGTAAGCGAAGCATGACCTGCGCAACGATCAGGCGGTCATCGCGCGTGGACCTCCCTTGCGAAGTGTCCCGGTGCAAGCCGTGGACCGCTCGTTGCCGCCTGCGGCCGATCAACAAAGCCGTTGCAGCGGTGGAACCGTCGCTTTAGCTTCGCCCGCCTATCGTCCGGGTATGGGGCAATTGCGAGATGACCAGATTTCTTATCATTATTCCATTGGCCCTGATCGCATCGAGCGTATCGGCGCAGCAGCAGCCGGGACACGATGCTTGCGCGCGCGATGTCTCGCGTCACTGCCGCGCCGTGATGAACAATGGCGATTCAGCCGTGCTCGCCTGCCTGAAACAGAACCGCACGCGCCTCAGCAAGGCCTGTGACAAGGTGCTGACCGACCACGGGCAGTAGTTGTTTCCTGTGATTCCGGGGCATCGCGCGCCGATGAGCCCGGAATCCATCGAGCCGCATATGCCTGGAGAGATGGATTCTCAGATGCGCAATTGCGCGTCATAGCTCGCGCCTGACGGCGCGCCCGGAATGACAGTGGAGCTACGTGCTGCTCCCCGCCGCGGTCGCGACCACCGGCAGCACCTCGGCACTCGCGCGGTCCGGCGTCTCTTCCTTCCAGCGCACCGAGCCGAACGGGCGCTCCAGCATGCGGCGGATCCGCACCGGCTCAGGGCCGATATGGAAATCGATTGCGCGCTGGTGCAGCGCGCGTTCGGACTGGGTCGATCGGTTGCGCTGGCGCAGATAGTCGAGCCAGGTCGGGCAGTGATAGCGCTCGGTCCACAATTCGGGATCGGCGATGTCGCGCGCGATCGACCAGCCATAGGCGCCGTTGCGTTGGCGACTGAGCTGCACGTCCTGCATCACGTTGTGGAAGGCGCGCGCGTTCTCCTGCGTGACGCGGTATTCGATCTCGACCACCAGCGGCCCGCTGCGCCCCGTGAGCGACAGCTTCACTTCCGGATCGGCCAGCACCTCGGCGTCCTCGTTGCGCGCGCCGACGCGCGGCATGGCCAGCCATAGTCCCAAGAGCGGCGAGATCAGCATCAGGCCGGCGGCCACCAGAAGCGCGATCTCGACGCCAGCATAGTCGGTGAGGTGCCCCCAGCCCCAGGCGCCAATCGCAATGCCACCCGAGATCGAGGCCTGGAACGCCGCGAGCGATCGTCCTGCGACCCAGCGCGGCGCCGAGAGCTGCACACCGATATTGAACAGCGCGACGGCGGCCATCCACACGGCTCCCGCGAGCACCAGCGCGGCCGCGGTCAGCACCGGTTCGGTGCTCGCGGCAAGCGCCGCCATCGCGAACGCCATCGAAATGGTGCAGGCGCGGATCGCCGCCTCGCCGCTCATGCGCTTGCGCAGTTCATGGATGTTGAGCGCCCCGACGACCGCGCCCATGCCGAAGGCGCCCAGCATGATGCCGTAGGTCTGGGCGCCGCCATGCAGGAGGTCGCGCGCGACCAGCGGCATCAGCGCCATCACCGCGCCGCCGATCAGGCCCATCACCAGGGTACGCAACAGCACGATCTTGATTGGCGGCGAATTGGTGATGTAGCGGAAGCCGGAGACCATGGCCCGGTTGAGCTTTTCTCGCGGCAGGCGCGAGGGTTCGGTGGTGCGCCGCCAGAGCAGCAGCACCACCAGCAGGGGCAAATAGAGGATGGCATTGCAGGCAAAGGCGGCGACCGCGCCGGCCGCGGCGACGATGACGCCGCCGATCGCGGGACCGAAGCTGCGCGCGATGTTGTAGCTGATGCCATTCAGCGCGACGGCTGATGGCAGCGCGTCGGGCGGCACCTGCTCGCTGACGGAGGATTGCCAGGCTGGACCGAACAGCGCATTGCCGCTTCCGACGATGAAGCAGAAGGCGAGCAACCATTCCGGGGTGATGAGCTTGAGCCCGGCCAGCACCGTGAGCGCGGTCGCACCGATCAGCGCGATTGACAGCGACACCAGGGTGACGATGCGGCGGTCGTACATGTCGGCGATGGCGCCGGCCGGCATCGAGATCAGCATGATCGGCAGCATCAGCGCGGTCTGCACCAGCGCCACCTTGTCGGCCGAGGCCGCCATCTGGGTCATGGCCCAGGCGGCGCCGACGCCCTGGATCAGAAGGCCGAGATTGGAGAGCAGGCTGGCGAGCCAGATGCGCCGGAATACGGTGTACCGCAGCGGTGCGGTGATGCCGTCGGCGGCAATTCTCTGACGTTTCGGCTGCTCGGTCATATCCCCTTCCATTTGAGCTGGCAGAAGTGGCCTCAGCGATTCCAGTCGGGTTCAGTGATGCCCGCGAAAGTCCTTCGCTGTCCAGTGTTTAGACGTCTATAAGCGGTGCAAAGGCTGAGTTCGCCGGGGAGGAACACGATGAAGCTATCGCGACGGACTATCGTGCAGGGCCTCGGCACCCTGCCCTTCGCGGCTGCGACCGTCCGGATCGATGCCGCGAACTCGCTGCGTCCATCACTGAGCTGAAGCGCCGCACGGGTGCGGCTCGCGTGGCGCTGGTCGGCAGCTCGCGCGGCGGCTATGCCACCCGCAACGTCATCGGAGCCGGCCGACGTCAAGCCGGGCGTGCCGACGGATTCGGCAGCAACCCTGCGCCTTCCGGTCGTAGAGGTCGGGCGTAACGTCGTGGCCCAGTTTGGCGAAGAACGAATAGTGGCACGGGCCCGGCCTGCTGCCGAGAACAGGATTGCGATTGCCGAGCTGACTTACTAGCTGTTTATCCACGCGATATATGCGGGGAGAGAGCCATGAACATCGCCAGCGTGCGTCGGCCCATCGTCCCTCCAGCCCCGCCGCGTGCGCCGGACGACATGTCGTTCCTTGGCAAGCTCGCGGTGATCCGGCGAAACATGATCGCGACCTGGGCGCAGCGTGCCTACGAGGAAGAGATCATCCCGGGTCGCTTTTTCTTCCGCAACAGCTTCATCCTGAACCGGCCGGACGTGATCCGGCATGTCCTGGTCAGCAACTACGAGAACTACACGCGCACGCCGGCGGGCATCCGCATGCTGCGTCCCGTGCTCGGTGATGGTCTTCTGATCGCGGAAGGTCATTCCTGGACGTTTCAGCGCCGCACGCTGGCGCCTGCGTTTACGCCTCGCGCCACCGCCAACCTCGTCCCGCATATGACTGCGGTGCTCGACGAGACCATCGCGAAGCTGGATGGGTGCGTGGGCGAAACCGTCGATCTGCGCGAGGTCATGCAGCGCATGACGCTCGAGATCGCCGGCCGCACGATGTTCTCGTTCGGCATGGACCGCCATGGTCCGACCTTGCGCAGCTTCATCATGGAATACGCCGAGCGTCTGGGACGGGCGTACTTCCTCGACATGGTGCTGCCCGTGTCCTGGCCGAGCCCGATGGATTTTGCCCGCGCCCGCTTCCGCAAGCGCTGGACCGAATTCGTTGCGATGCTGATCGCCGAACGGCGTGCGGCGGGGAAGAAGGACGGCGCGCCGCCGCGCGATCTGTTCGATCTCATGGACGAGGCGCGCGATCCCGAGACCGGCAAGGGCTTTTCCGACGCGCAGCTTGTCGATGAGGTCGCGACCATGATCCTGGCGGGTCACGAGACCACCGCGACCGCGCTGTTCTGGGCGCTCTATCTGCTCGCGCTCGATCCGGAGACGCAGGAGGACGTCGCCTCGGAAACCCGCGGCGAGCATCTCGACAGCATCGCCGACATCGACCGTCAGAAATTCACCCGCGCCGTGATCGAGGAGACCATGCGGCTCTATCCGCCGGCTTTCCTGATCGCGCGGGCGGCGCGGGACAAGGACGACGCGGCCGGCGTTGCGATCGGCAAGGGCGATATCATCATGATCGCACCGTGGCTGTTGCACCGGCACGAGAAGCTGTGGGATCAGCCGAACGCATTCGTCCCGAAGCGCTTCATGTCGACCGAGGCGCCCGATCGCTTCGCTTACTTGCCGTTTGGCGCGGGACCGCGCGTCTGCGTCGGCGCGCCCTTCGCCCAGGCGGAAGCCGTGCTGGCGCTGGCGAGGCTCATCGGCGCGTTCCGCGTCGAGCTCGTCGACGCCAATCCCGTCATTCCGCTCGGCGTCGTCACGACGCAGCCGGACCATTCACCCATGTTTCGCATCACGCGTCGGTGACAGGCGTTCGCCTGGCAGATGGCGTGATGCACCCTAGATAGAGCCCCGCCATGAGCGACATACAGGCCCAGTTATCCGTTCTGAAGCAGACCGCCGATCCCGCAGTCGTCGAGGCCATAGCGCGGCTGATCGCCGATGGTCATGATCGCGACCTCAACCGCATCAATGCGCTGGATTTTGCCGATCGTACCGGGCTCGATCAGGAGAAGGTCATTTCCGGATTCCTGCACGCCTCGCGGCTCGGCCTGTTCGACATGAGCTGGAACGTGCTGTGCCCCGGCTGCGGAGGAGTTTTGGGTGCGCATGCAACGCTGAAATCACTGAAGCACGACGACTACAACTGTGCGCTCTGTGCCGCCGGCTACGAAGCGTCCGTCGATGAGATGGTCGAGGTGGCTTTTACCGTCAGTCCCCGGGTCCGCCGCATCGGTGCTCACGATCCCGACACGTTGCCGATCTGGGAATATGTCCGGCAGATGTTTTGGAGTTCCGGAGTCGACATCAACGATGAATCTTTTTCGCGCCTGATCAACGACGTAACGCTCGAAGCACTCGAATTGCCGGCTGGCGAAAAGGCGATCCTCTCGCTGAACTTGCCCAGCCAGTTCATCATCGTCTTCGAGCCGGTCACCCATTCTGCCCACTTCCTGGACGTTCAGGGTGACCCGACGAGCGAACGTCAGCAGCTTTCGATCATATTCAACAAACTGGAGGCGCCCACGGGGACCACTGTGATGCGCCCCGGGCCGTTGCGCCTCACACTCGAGAATCAATCGGACAACCGGGTGTTGCCCTCGGTCTGGATTGCCGCCGACGCGTTGCATGAGATGATCGGCAAGCGCAAGCCGATCCTGACCGCCAAGCGGATGCTGTCCAATCAGACGTTCCGCGACGTCTTCAAGGCGGACAATCTCAATGTCGACCAGCGCTTGAAGATCACGTCGCTGACCTTCCTGTTCACCGACCTGAAGGGGTCGACGGCGCTGTACGAGCGGGTCGGCGATCTCAGTGCCTTTGACCTCGTGCGAGCGCACTTTCGTGCGCTGCTGGAGATCATTGCCGCCGAGAAGGGGGCAGTCGTGAAGACGATCGGCGATGCCGTCATGGCAACCTTCATCCGACCCGAGCACGCGATCACGGCGGGTCTGCGCATGCGTGCAGCCATGGATGAATTGAACAAACAACGCGGCGCCAACGATCTCGTTCTCAAGATCGGCATCCATGAGGGGCCGTGCCTTGCAGTGATGTTGAATGAGCGACAGGACTATTTCGGCCAGACCGTCAACATCGCCGCGCGCGTGCAGAGCCTGTCGACCGCGCAGGAGATCCACATCACCGGGCCGGTGCTGGATGCGCCGGCGGTTGCGGAAATCCTGGAGCAGCGCGCGATCAGGCCGATCCAGAAGCAGGCCGCGCTGCGCGGCATTGCCGACAAGATGGTGGTGTACGAGATACCGTGATGATGGCTGTTGTGAATGCCGCGATCTCGATCATGACGGGCGCGGCATCACGTCACCCCAACACGTCACCCCAACGTCGTCCTGGCTTTCGCCAGGACGACATCAGAGGAATCGGCTAGCCTCGCGTGCTGAAATGACAGCATTCAGATTGCAGAAACGTAATGCACGCGCGGAACTGACACACGTTGCGCCGATCGAGTTTCCCGCTCATATAATACTTGCAGAAGCCGCTTCCCGCGGCTTCGTCGATTTCGGTAGGACTCATGCTGGACGGCTTGCGCCAATTCATCGCTGAGATTGTTGCCCCTCATGCCCAGGACCGCGCCTTCGGCGACGGCGATTACCGGCTGGCGGCAACCGCGCTGCTGATCCACGTGATCTCGCTGGACGGTCAGCCGAGCGAGACCGAGCGGCGCAAGCTGCACGGCCTGATCGAAAGCCATTTCGGCCTGGATCGCGGCACCGCGGACCGCCTGATTGCGGACGCGACCCAGGTCGAAGGCGAGGCCGTCGACCTCTACCATTTCACCAGCGTCATCATGCGTTCGGTCGACGAAGAGGGACGCAAGCGCATCGTTCAGATGATGTGGGAGCTGGTCTACGCGGACGGCCAGGTGACCGAGTTCGAGGACAACGTCGTCTGGCGTGCATCCGACCTGCTCGGCATTTCTCAGCGCGACCGCATCGATCTGAAGCATGCCGTCGCCAACCGCCCCAGTGGTCAGGTCAAGCAGGGGGCCATCGGCGGCTGAGCCGGTTCGTCCCGCCGCTCGTCCGGGTGGTGATCATGACATGACGAAACTTTAATGTATCGGCGGTCGCCGCGGCCGACGAAAACCCATGGAAATCAGCGGGCTTTCCACTTTGCCCATCTTTCGCGCAACGCGCCATGCGGTGAGGCCGCTTGCATCGCGCACGCGGCCTATGCTCTCGTTTCGGCGTTGTCTTAGGATTTTCCTGCCTTCAAGAGCTTTCGATCGTGACCGACCGCGTGACGCTGATTACCGGTGCTTCGGCCGGCATAGGTACGGAGCTGGCGCGCGTGTTCGCCGCGAACGGACATCGCCTGGTGCTGACGGCACGCAGAGCCGATCGTCTGGAGGTGCTCGCGAACGAGCTCGCGGCCAAGGGTGGCAAGAAGCCGATCATTGTCGCCTGCGATCTGGAAGCGGCCGATGCAGGCGAGAAGATCGCGGCCGCCCTCGCGGTCGAAGATGTCGAAGTTGATCACCTCGTCAACAATGCCGGCTTCGGCGTGTTCGGCGATGCGATCGAGCGCGATCGCGCCGAACAGCTCGGCATCATCGACGTGAACATCCGTGCGCTGACGGATCTTTCGCTGCGCTTCGCCGACCAGCTCGTCAGAAACAAGGGCGGAATTCTCAATGTCGGCTCGGTCGCGGGCTTCCTGCCCGGCCCGGGCATGGCCGTGTACTACGCGTCCAAGGCCTATGTGATCTCCTTCACCGAAGCCTTGCGCTGCGAGCTCGGCAAGCGCGGCGTTCGTGTCACCGTGCTTTGCCCGGGTCCGGTGCCGACGGAGTTTCAGGCCCGCGCCGGCTTCGCTCCCGGCTTCGATTCCGCGATCCTCAACGTCTCCGCCGCCGATGTCGCGCTCGCCGCCTATCGCGGCCTGATGGCGAATAAGCGGGCGGTCCTGCCCGGTCTGGGCATCAAGATCGTGCCGTTCCTGCTGCGATTGTTCCCGCGCGGCTTCATCCTGGCCGCGGTCGGCCGGTTTCAGAGGCGCAAGCGCTAAGTCCGAACACGCGGTCCGTATTGGCCCGGAGCTTGCTTCATGAACCGCGTGTGCGCGAACTCACACGAAATTAACGATCGCTTAGTTATGCTGGCGGTCTGAATCGCTAGCACCCGCAGAGGCAATGTCGTTCCGGACGGACAGGCTTGGTGGCGCAGAGGTGGTGTCCTTCCGCAACAGAAGGGCGTCCGGGGCGGCCGCCTCCGATCGCGAGAGCCGGTTGCCAGTTCTGATCGTCCTGCACCAGGAGTCCTCGACCCCCGGCCGAGTCGGTAACGCGTTGCGCGCGCTTGGTCATCGCCTCGACATCCGCCGGCCTCGCTTTGGCGATCCCCTGCCCGCAACGCTCGACGCCCACGCCGGCGCGGTATTTTTCGGCGGGCCGATGAGCGCCAATGATTCCGACGACTACATTCGCCGCGAGATCGACTGGATCGAAATTCCATTGCGCGAACAGCGGCCGTTCCTCGGCATCTGCCTCGGCGCACAGATGCTCGCGATGCAGCTCGGCGCCCCCGTCGCGCCGCATCCAGACGCGCTGACGCAGATCGGTTACTATCCGATCCGCCCGACCGCAGCGGGACAGGCGCTCTGTCCGGACTGGCCGGCGCAGGTCTATCACTGGCATCGCGAGGGTTTTGAGCTGCCCGTTGGCGGCGAGCTGCTCGCCGAGGGTGACGATTTTCCGGTGCAGGCGTTCCGCACCGGCAATGCCTTCGGCGTCCAGTTTCATCCCGACGTGACCTACGCGATGATGCATTGCTGGACGACGCGCGGCTATGACGGTCTGAGCGCGCCGGGTGCGCGGCAGCGGCATCATCATTTCGCTGATCGCGCAGTCTACGACGTCGCGGAGCGCGCCTGGCTCGATCATTTCATCTCGGGCTGGCTGGCGCGCCGGCCGCTGCTTGCGCAAGCCGCCGAGTGATCGCGGCCAGCACCTTCGTCCTTAGCTCATCGCTGGATATGCTAGGCTCGCTCCCAATGAGCGCGTGCAAATGCGTGCCGATAAACAAAGGGAGAGCGCCTTGGCCTATGAACACATTCTCTATGAGGTGAGCGACAAGGTCGCGACCATCACGCTCAATCGCCCCGATCGCATGAATGCATGGACGCCGATCATGGAGCGCGACGTGCGTCACGCGATGGAATCGGCGGCCGGCGATGACAATGTTCGCGTCATCGTGCTGACCGGCGCAGGCCGGGCCTTCTGCGCCGGCGCCGATATGGACGCGCTGAAAGGGCTCGACCCCGATGACGTCAGGCGCGCATCGAACCTGCCGCCGTTCGACATGAACCGCCGCCCGGATTGGCAGACGCGCTATGGCTTCTATCCCTCGATCGGAAAGCCCATCATCGCCATGCTCAACGGCGCGACCGCCGGCATCGGACTCGTGCACGCGCTCTATTGCGACTTACGCTTTGCCGCCGACAACACCGTGTTCACCACCGCCTTCGCACGGCGCGGACTCATCGCCGAACATGGAATCTCCTGGATGCTGCCGCGCATCGTCGGTCATGCCAATGCGATGGATCTCTTGCTGTCGGCCCGGCGCGTTGGAAGCGACGAGGCGCTGCGGATCGGGCTGGTCAACCGGCTCTGCCCGCCCGAGAAGCTGCGCGAGGAGACCTATGCCTACGCCCGCGATCTTGCCGACTTCGTCTCGCCAAGCGCGATGGCCGTGATCAAGCGGCAGCTCTATGAGGTTCCATTCCAGACACTGGCCGAAGCCACCATCGAGGCCAACCGGGAGATGCTGATCGCGCTGAACGGCAGCGATTTCCGCGAGGGCGTGGCAAGCTTCATGGAGAAGCGGCCGCCGAGGTTCACGGGGAGGTAGGGGCTGAATTCGAATTACTGAGTCCGGCTTTGCCCTTTGGGCTACGCCGGACACCACGCTCCGCCCTTCGGGCCCTGGCGTGGCTGTGCCACGCGTAGCCCGAAGGGCGGAGCGTGGTGGAGCCAGGCGGGATCGAACCGCCGACCTCATCATTGCGAACGATGCGCTCTCCCAGCTGAGCTATGGCCCCATCGCTGGCCGCTCTGGTGAACGCGGCCGACAACCGGGCGCCATTTAAGTCCCCGCCAAGGTCAAGTCAAGGACGCGCGATTTAGCCCCTGCGGGCGCCGGGACTTCCCTTGTTTGGGTCGGGGGGAACCGGTATTTAGCAAAAGGCGTCAATCCCCACCGGAACCAGAGTTTTCACAGCCATGCGTGCCGTTCTCGACATCGTCATCATCGTGCTCGACCTCTACGTCTGGCTGCTGATCGCCGCCGCGATCCTGTCCTGGCTGATCGCCTTCAACGTCGTGAACACCCGCAATCAATTCGTCTCAGCCGTGGCGGAGTTCCTTTACCGCATTACCGAACCGGTGCTGGCGCCGATTCGCAACTTCATGCCCAACCTCGGCGGCATCGACATCTCGCCGATCATCTTGATTCTGATCATCATGTTCATAGAACGGGTGATCACGTACTACATCTACCCCAACGTACTCTAACGCGGCGCAGGCGGAGCCTTGGTAGCGGGCGAGCCCTGGCGCACCTCCGCCTCGGGCATCAGCATCGCCTTGCGGGTGACGCCGCGCGGCGGCCGCGACGATATCGACGGGATCGAGCAGCTCTCCGACGGCCGCAGCGTGCTCAAGGTGCGCGTGCGTGCCGTCGCCGATGGCGGCGAGGCCAATCGGGCGGTATTGGCGCTGCTGGCGAAATCGCTTCGCGTGCCCAAGGCCAGCGTGAAGCTGCTGTCCGGGCCGACGTCGCGCTTGAAGCAGATCGGGGTCGATGGCGATCCGGTGCAGCTTGGCGATACGCTGCGCCAGCTCGCCTCGGCTAAATCCAGGCAATCAGGGAACTGACATGACCGCCAAGATCATCGATGGAAAAGTCATTGCCGCGGAGCTTCGCGGCCGCGTCGCCGACGAGGTTGCCCGCGTCAAGCGCGAGCACAATCTGGTGCCGGGACTTGCGGTGGTCCTGGTCGGCAATGACCCCGCCAGCGAAGTCTATGTCCGCTCCAAGCACACCCAGACGCAAGCCGCCGGTATGGCCTCGTTCGAGCACAAGCTGCCGGCCGATGTCTCGCAGGCCGATCTGCTGGCGCTCGTCGCCAAACTCAATCGCGACCCCGCCGTGCACGGCATTCTGGTGCAGCTACCGCTGCCGAAGGGCCTCAACACCGAGGCCGTCATCAATGCCATCGACCCCGCCAAGGACGTCGATGGACTGCATCCGAACAATGCCGGCCGGCTTGCCGGCGGCTTCGAGGCGCTGTCGCCCTGCACGCCGCTCGGCTGCATCATCCTGACCAAGAGCGTGCACGCTTCGCTCGAGGGCCTGAACGCCATCGTCATCGGCCGTTCCAACCTGGTCGGCCGTCCGCTGGTGCAGTTGCTGCTGAATCAGAACGCCACGGTGACGATCGCGCATTCGCGCTCGCGCGACCTGCCCGGGCTCGTGAAACGCGCAGATCTCGTCTATGCCGCGGTGGGCCGCCCCGAAATGGTGCGCGGGGACTGGCTGAAGCCGGGTGCGACCGTGATCGACGTCGGCATCAACCGCCTCCCGAAGGATGACGGCAAGACCCGCCTCGTCGGTGATGTTGCCTATCAGGAAGCGCTCGCGGTTGCCGGCGCGATCACACCGGTGCCGGGCGGCGTCGGCCAGATGACGGTCGCCTGCCTTCTGGTGAACACGTTGCGCGCGGCCTGTGCGATCGCAGGCCTGCCGAAGCCGGCGGTTTGAAGCTGTCATTCCGGGGCGGTGCGAAGCACCGAACCCGGAATCCAAAAGTTACTGCACGAGATCCCGGGTTCGCACTTCGTGCGCCCCGGAATGACGGCTGGGCGTCACTTCTTCTTTTTTGCCCGATCCATGCCTTCGAGGATCAGCTTGTGGGCCTCATCCGGGCCACCCCAGCGCAGGATCTTCACCCACTTGCCCTTCTCGAGGTCCTTGTAGTGCTCGAAGAAGTGCTGGATCTGTTGCAGCGTGATGTCCGGTAGGTCGCTGTACGACTTCACCTTGTCGTAGCGTTGCGTCAGTTTTGACGACGGCACCGCCAGAATCTTCTCGTCGCCGCCGGCCTCGTCTTCCATGAACAGCACGCCGACCGGGCGCACGCTCATGACGGCGCCGGGGATGATGGCGCGGGTGTTGACGATCAGGACGTCGCAGGGGTCGCCGTCGTCGGACAGCGTGTGCGGGATGAAGCCATAGTTACCGGGGTAACGCATCGGCGTGTACAGGAAGCGGTCGACGACCAGCGTTCCGGCCTCCTTGTCCATCTCGTATTTGATCGGTTCACCGCCCACGGGCACTTCGATGATGACGTTGACTTCGTGTGGGGTGTTGGTCCCGATCGAGACCGCATCGATACGCATTCAAGGCTCCGTTATTGCCGAGGTGAAATCGCGCCCGGCAGCGATTTGGCACTGTCATACGCGGGCTTGGCCCGCCTATCCATCGAACTTTTGTGAAATTATGAATCCAGCGACTACCGGCTCAAAAGGCAGCGGTATCGACGGAGGGAAGCGCTGCCGGCTGGCGTTTCAGCAGCTCAATTGGTCCACGCGAAGGCAATCTTGTCGAGCGATTTCGGCCCGAAACGCTCCGAGGAACGCGCCACCATGCGGCCGCCCAGTGCCCGGTAGAACTCGGTTGCCGGATCATTATCCGAGAGCGCCCATACCACCATGCTCTTCAGCCCGCTCTGCATCAGGTCGCGGCGGGCGGCGGCGAACAGCCGCCGGCCGAAGCCGAGGCCCTGGAATTCCGGACGCAGATAGAGCTCGTAGATCTCGCCGTCGAAATGCAGGCTGCGGGCGCGGTTGCGCCCGTAATTGGCATAGCCCGCGATCCTGTCGCCGAACACCAGCACGCTGACGCGGCTACCTTTGCGAATCGCGCTGTCCCACCATTGCGGACCACGGCGGTTGATCAGCTTCTCCAGCTCGGCGCCGGGGATGATGCCCTGATAGGCCGAGCGCCAAGCCTCGTCGTGCGTGCACGCCACCGCAGTAGCGTCTGCAGCTTTGGCCGGCCGAACCTCGATCAGGGTTGTGCTCATGGATGCGATCAAATCAACTCGCCGCGCCGGCGGCAAGACCCATCGTTAATTATCGGTTAACCTGTGGACTTTCTGCATCAGTATTTTGCCCTTCTGCATCAGTATTTTGTCCTTGGTGTACCGAAAGAGAACAAAGCAACGCGTCGAACGGCAACGGCTTGTCATGCGTCGGTGCAAAACCACCTTGCAGCAGCGAGTGGACGGCTCAGGCAACGCAGAAAGTCCGCCCAGAATGATTCGTTCCTACTAGTCTGGCCACCGCCATCCCTCTCGCTTCCAGCGATTCCATGCGATTCTCTTTCGCGCTTGCCCTTTTGCCCGTGCTGGCTGCGCTCATTGCGCCGCCTTTGCGCGCGCAGGTCGTATTTGGCCCCGTGGGGGAGGAAGGCGAGCCGTTTCGCCGGCAGCAATGGCGCGTGCCGTCGCCGGACAGCGAGATTGCGGCGCATGCGCTGCTGTTTCGTCCGCATGGAGCCGGTCCCTATCGACTGGCCGTCATCGCCCATGCCTCGACGCAGAACGTGCTGCGTCGTGCGCAAATGCCGCAGCCGGAATACCGCGCGCTCGTCGCGTTCCTAACTGCGCGCGGCTTTGCCGTGCTGGTGCCGGAACGGCTCGGTCACGGCGCAACCGGCGGTCGCTATGTCGAGGATCAGGGCGGCTGTGATGAGGCGGATTATGCGCGCGCCGGCCGCGCCACCGCGGACGAGATATCGCTTGGGCTGGAATTCTTGCGAAAGCAGGATTTCGTCCGCAAGGATGGTGCGGTCGTGCTCGGCCATTCCGCCGGCGGCTGGGGCGCGCTCGCGCTCGCCAATGCCGATCCGAAGACCATTTCCGCGATCATCGTATTTGCGCCGGGACGCGGCGGTCATGCCAATGACGCCCCGGACAAGGTTTGCGCACCAAATACGCTGAAGCTTGCGGCGAGTGAATTCGGCAAGGTCGCCCGAGCGTCGGTCACCTGGTTCGTGGCGGCCAATGATACGTATTTCTCTCCGGTCTTCGCCAGGCAATTGGCAGATGCGTTTAGCCGCGGCGGTGGCAAAGTGGATTTTCAGGCGGTGCCCCCGGTCGGCAGTGAAGGCCACTGGATGATCGAGACGGAGGCGGGCGTCAAAGCTGCAGGCAAGGCACTTGAGCGCGCGCTGAACCTGCCAAGGCCAGTGGCGACCAAGAAGCCATGACACTGTATTTCCTGATCAAATATCTGCATGTGCTCGGCGCCATCGTCATCCTCGGCACCGGCGCCGGCATCGCCTTCTTCATGCTGATGGCGCATCGCACGCACGACGCGGAATTCATCGCGCGCACCGCCTCGGTGGTGGTGATCGCGGACGCCATCTTCACGTTTTCGGCGGTGATCATGCAGCCGGTCAGTGGCGGCCTCCTGATGGTGCTGTCGGCCACGTCGGTCGCGGAGCGCTGGCTGCTTGCCGCGATTGCGCTCTATGTCGTGGCAGGCCTGTTCTGGGTCCCCGTCGTGATCATGCAGATCGAGATGCGCGATCTCGCGCGCAAGGCATGCGAACAGCACGCCGCGCTTCCACAGCGCTACTTCGTGCTGTTCCGCCGCTGGTTCGCCTTCGGCTTTCCCGGCTTCGGTGCGACCATGCTGATCCTCTGGCTGATGGTCGCAAAGCCGTTTTGAGGGACACGATGAGTAAGGCCAACATTCTCCTGCTCGGCGCTTCCGGCCTGATCGGCCGCTTCGTCACCGACAATCTCCGCGCGCGCGGCTTTCGCGTGGTCGGTCTCGCACGAAGCCTGTCGCCGGCGCGGAAGATGAGCCCGCTGGACATCGAGCTGCCGATCCTCGCCCTCGAGGCGGCCGCGCTGACGCGTCTCTTGAAGGAGCATGCGGTCGATGTCGTCGTGAACTGCCTCGGTGTGCTCCAGGACGGACCCGGCGGCGACACACATGCCGTGCACCGCGATTTCGTCGCGCGCCTGCTGCAGGCGATCGGCGACAGTGACCGTGCGATCCGCCTCGTGCACATCTCGATTCCCGGCACGGCAGAGGCCGATCGCACCGCGTTCGCGACAACCAAGCGCGAGGCCGAGCGGCTGATTTCTGCCTCTAGCGTTGCCCATGCGATCCTGCGGCCCGGCTTTGTGGTTGCACCATCGGCTTATGGCGGCAGCGCGCTGCTGCGCGCACTCGCCGCCTTTCCCATTGACCTGCCCGACACGGAGATGGCGACGCCGTTCCAGCCTGTTGCGGTCGAGGATATCGCCGCCACCATCGCCTGGCTTGCCGCGCGCGACATCGGCGATGCATCGGTGAAAGCCGTGAGCTGGGACCTGATGCAACCCGAGCCGGTCACGATGGCCGGCGTCATCAAGCGTTTTCGTCTTGCGTTCGGCACGGCGGGCTGGCCGCATGTCGCGATGCCCTCGGTCCTGCTCGATCTCGGCGCCAGGCTCGGCGATCTCACGAGCCGGCTCGGTTGGACGCCGCCGATGCGGACGACCGCCATCGCCGAGCTGCGCCGCGGCGTCACCGGCGATTCATCGCCGTGGATCGCCGCGACCGGCATTGCGCCGAAGACCCTGACTGACGTGATCGGGCGGCATCCCGCCACCATCCAGGACAAATGGTTCGCGCGGCTGTTCCTGGCCAAGGCGCTGATCATCGCGAGCCTGGTCGCGTTCTGGATCGTTTCCGGCTTCATTGCGCTGTTTGTGTCCTATCGCGCTGCCGCCGGAATTTTGATCGCGCACAATTTTCCGCCGGCGCTGGTCGATCCGATCACGATCGGGACGAGCCTGATGGATATGAGTATCGGTCTGTTGATCGCCTTCCGGCGCACGTCGGCCCTTGGCCTCGTCGCCGGCCTCGTCGCCTCGCTCGGCTATATGGTGGGTGCAGCGATCCTCACGCCCGATCTCTGGATCGAACCGCTCGGCGCACTCGTGAAGACGGGCCCGGCCATCGTGCTGATGCTGGTCGCGCTCATGATGCTGGACAATCGATAGCGTTTTCGAGCGAAGTGACGACCGGTTCGCGTGAAGGAAACGCGTCAAGAAAGAGACTCTGATGCCCAAATGGCCCGACGACGACGTGATCCTGTTCGACGGCGTCTGCGTCTTCTGCTCGCGCTGGGTGCGCTTCGTCGCGCAGCGCGATACGGCGAAGCGTTTCCGCTTCACGCCTATCCAGTCGGACTACGGAACCAGGCTCGCGAAGACGTTCGGGATTGATCCCGAGGATCCCGACACCAATGCGGTCGTCCACGACGGCGAGGCGTTCTTAAAGTCGGACGCCGCGCTGACCGTGCTGTCGCATTTGCCGGGATGGGGCTGGGTGCGCGCACTATTCGCCGTGCCGAAGCCGCTGCGGGACCCCGTGTACAGCCTCATCGCGCGCAACCGCTATCGCATCTTCGGCAAGTACGATGCCTGCTTCGTGCCGGACGCGGACTTGCGGGCGCGGGTGATCGAGTAACCGGTCATTGCGAGCGCAGCGAAGCAATCCAGACTGTCACCGCGGAAAGATTCTGGATTGCTTCGCTGCGCTCGCAATGACGGAGTCTGCTAATACGCCTTCACTATCGCCGCCAGCACTTCCCTCGCCGCGCGCTCCCCGCTGTCTCGTGCGCCATGCGCTGTCGAGAAGAAATTCGGCGATGTCGCCTCTCCCGCGAAGAACAGCCGGTCATCGACCGGCGCCGCCAGGACGGCGCGATCTCCCGCATGACCCGGCAGCGCGTGCGAATAGGAGCCGCGGGCGAAGGGATCGAGCGCCCAGCGAGACTCGCAGAGCGGTCTCAGCTTGCGCCTGATGTCGTTGCCGAGAAAGCCCGCGATCTCGTCGATGCTTTGCGTGGCGAACGCGCCGACACCGGCATCTTCCAGATCGCGCGCAAACCGGCCGCCGAAAAAGCCGTCGATGCAGGGCTGGCCGAACGGGCGTATGTGGTAGGTGCCCATTGCGGTGCGCATGGTCGCGCCGCGCAAGTTTCCCTCGATTGGGAAGGCTTCTGCATCCTCCAGCGCCAGCGTCACCTTGTCGTCGATGCCGAGCGGCAAGCCGCGTGCGGCGTCGACCTTGGCTGGCAGCGCCGGAGAAAAGCGGATCGCCTCCTCGGCAATCAGATTGGTCGGTACGGTGACGATGACTCTCCCGGCATCAAGCGTGCCGAGCGAGGTTTCGAGGCGGATGCGCTCGCCGGAATGGTCGATCAGCATGACGTTGCAGTTCAGCGCGACCGGGCAGGGCGCGCCATAGGCCGCGATCAGCGTCCCATATCCGGCGCGCACGCGCCAATTGAAATAGGTGTCCTCGTAGGCTTCCATGTCGAGGATCGAGACCTGATCGAGCTCGCACCCGTTCACATAGGTCGAGACCGCATCGATCATCGGATTCCAGCGATTGCCTGGCTCGAGATAACCGGCGGCAGGCGCATCCTCGCCCTTCTCAGCAACCTCGCAGATTCGTTCGTAGAACTCGTCAATCGCGCGCACAAAGTCCTTGCGCTCAGCCTCCGGAAACGCATCGCCGAAGGCGCGATCGCCCCAGGGCGGCAGGTCCGTGTTGATCTCGAAATCGAGTTGCCGGGCGATTGGGACGAAGGAATTCTTGTCCGCCGAATGCAGCCAGCCACAGCCGACGTCAAACGTCACCTCCGGCGATGCCTGCACGGTCCATGCGCGTCCGCCGATGCGGCCGCGCGCTTCGAGCACGATCAGCGACAGGCCGGAATCCTTCAGCGCCTGCGCTGCGCCGAGCCCGGCGGCGCCGGCGCCAATGATCGCGACGTCGACTGAGGAGGGGAGGGAACTCATGCGCTGGCTCTAGCACGTTCGCCGTGCGCGCTGAAGCCACCACAATGTGAGGCGTCATCACCCGCCTTGTGCGCAATTGCGCACTGGGGCGGGTGATCCAGTATTCCAGAGACGGTTGCGAGATGCGGAGAAGCCGCGGCGTACTGGATGCCCCGCTTTCGCGGGGCATGACGGCGAGTTACGCCACAGCTTCCTTCGCCTTCTCCGCGCGCTTGCGCTCGTTCGGATCGAGGTGCTTCTTGCGCAGGCGGATCGACTTCGGCGTGACCTCGACGAGCTCGTCGTCCTCGATATAGGCGAGCGCCTTTTCCAACGTCATCTTGATCGGCGGAGTCAGGCGCACCGCTTCGTCCTTGGACGTGGTGCGGATGTTGGTGAGCTGCTTGCCCTTGAGCACGTTGATCTCGAGATCGTTGTCGCGGGTGTGCTCGCCGACGATCATGCCGCGATAGACCTTCCAGCCCGGCTCGATCATCATCGGGCCGCGGTCTTCCAGCTTGAACATGGCATAGGCCACCGCCTCGCCCTGATCGTTGGAAATCAGCACACCGTTGCGACGGCCCTGGATCTCGCCCTTGTACGGCGCATAGCCATGGAACAGGCGGTTCATGATCGCGGTGCCGCGCGTGTCGGTGAGGAGTTCGCCCTGGTAGCCGATCAGGCCGCGGGTCGGAGCGTAGAACACCAGCCGCAGGCGGTTGCCGCCAGAGGGCTTCATCTCGATCAGCTCGGCCTTGCGCTCGCTCATCTTCTGCACGACGACGCCGGAATGCTCCTCGTCGACGTCGATCACGACTTCCTCGATCGGCTCCATGGTGGCGCCGGTGGCCTCGTCTTTCTGGTACACGACGCGCGGGCGCGACACCGAGAGCTCAAAGCCCTCGCGGCGCATGGTCTCGATCAGGATCGCGAGCTGCAATTCGCCGCGGCCCGACACTTCCATCGCGTCCTTATCGGCAGCTTCGACGACGCGCAACGCGACGTTGCCCTCGGCTTCGCGGAGCAGACGGTCGCGGATCATGCGGCTCGTCACCTTGTCGCCTTCGGTGCCGGCGAGCGGGGAATTGTTGACGATGAAAGACATCGACACGGTCGGCGGATCGATCGGCTGCGCCGGCAGCGGCACCTCGACGGTCGGATCGCAGAAGGTGTCGGCGACGGTGCCCTTGGTGAGGCCCGCGATGGCGACGATGTCGCCGGCTTCGGCCTCATCGAGCGGCGTGCGCTCGAGGCCGCGGAAAGCCAGGATCTTGGTGATGCGGCCCTGCTCGACCAGCTTGCCGTCGGCGTTCAGCACCTTGACCTGCTGGTTCGGCTTGAGCACGCCGGACGAGATGCGGCCGGTGATGATGCGGCCGAGATAGGGGTTGGCCTCCAGGATCGTGCCGATCATGCGGAACGGGCCCTCCTCGACCTTGGGCGGGGCGACATGGCGCAGGATCAGGTCGAACAGCGGCTCCATGCCCTTGTCCTTCGGACCCTCGGGGCTCTCGGCCATCCAGCCCTGCTTGGCCGACCCGTAGAGGATCGGGAAGTCGAGCTGCTCCTCGCTGGCATCGAGCGCCGCGAATAGGTCGAACACCTCGTTGATGACTTCGGTCGGGCGTGCGTCGGGGCGATCGACCTTGTTGATGACGACGATCGGCTTCAGCCCGACCTTGAGCGCCTTCGAGACCACGAATTTGGTCTGCGGCAGCGGGCCTTCAGCGGCGTCTACCAGCACCAGCGCGCCGTCCACCATGTTGAGGATACGCTCGACCTCGCCGCCGAAATCGGCGTGGCCAGGGGTGTCGACAATGTTGACGCGGGTATCCTTCCACTGCACCGAGGCCGCCTTGGCCAGAATGGTGATGCCACGCTCGCGCTCCAGATCGTTGGAATCCATGGCGCGCTCGGTCACTTTCTGGTTCTCGCGGAACGTGCCGGATTGCTGGAGGAGGCGGTCGACCAGGGTCGTCTTGCCGTGGTCGACGTGGGCGATAATGGCGACGTTGCGAAGGTTCATGAGTGAGCTTCTTTGCGGTCGAACAATGGGTTAAGCGCGATCTCGCCGGTCGAACCGGGACCTCTTTTCGAAACAACGCTGCAAGACAAGGAAACGGGCGCTTTCCGCCTAAAAAGGAAGCCCGGCCAGATCGACCGGGCACCCTACGCGTTTGCAGCGCAATATAGGCAAAAAACGTCAAAAAACAATGCGTTCTTTCGCGGTTGGTTGACTGAATTTTGTCCGGACATTCCCGGGCTTAGGGGGTGGTCGGGGGCTTTACCCGGCGTTCCGGCTTCAGGCCGGGCCGCGATCCGCCGCCTCGGCGGGATAGACGCCGCGACAGCACTTGGGTTGGCGCCTTGGGTTGGCGCCGGTTAGCGATGCGACGTCAGGCGGACGTTGGATCGAGCGTGGTCGACCACAGCGCAACGTCGGCGCGGTCGCGCAAGGTCACCGTCATCTGGCCCGAGCCGCCGTCGATCCTGACGTGACCGAAGAACTGCATGCCGGCGGATGGCGGCAGATTCTGATTGTCCTTTCCCGGCGCTTTGATGAAGCGCACATCCGGCCCGAACGTGTTGTCGAGCTGGTTCGGACCGAAGGTGCCGGCGTGCAACGGACCCGACACGAATTCCCAGAACGGCTCGAAATCCTGGAATTGCGCCTTGTTCGGATCGTAGTAGTGCGCGGCGGCATAGTGCACGTCCGCCGTCAGCCACACCGTGTTCCTGATCGGCGCCATCTTGATGAAGCGCAAGAGGTCGGCGATCTCGAGCTCGCGGCCGCGTGGCGGCCCGTCGCCTTGCGCGAAGGCTTCGGAGCCGCCCTTCGGCGTGTCTGATACGATCAGGCTGAGCGGCATGTCGGAAGCGATCACCTTCCAGGTTGCGCGCGAGTTCAAAAGACCGCGCTTGAGCCAGGCGATCTGGTCCGGGCCGAGGAAGTAGCTGGCCGGACCATAGCTCGTTTCGAGATTGGCTCCGTTCGCGCCGCGATAGCTGCGCTCGTCCAGCACGAACACGTCGAGATGCGGGCCGTAAGCGATCTGGCGATAGACCCGGCACGGCTCAACGATGCTCTCGCGCATCGGATACATCTCGTGGAAGGCCCGTGCGGCGCGGGCTGCAAGCAGCGAGATGTTGCGCTCCTTGTAGGCGGCCGGCAGCTCCTTCGACATCGACCAGTTGTTGGTCACCTCGTGATCGTCCCACTGCACGAAGATCGGCACCTCGGCATTGAAGGCGCGGACGTTGTCGTCGGTGAAATTGTATTTGTGCGCGGCGCGGTACTCGTCCAGTGTCTCCGCGACCTTGGCCTTCTCGGGGATCGCGACGTTCTTCCAGGTCTTGCCGTCGGCAAGCTTCACCTCGGAGACGATCGGGCCGTCGGCGTAGATGGTGTCGCCCGAATGCAGGAAGAAATCCGGACGGTGCTTGCGCATGGTCGAGAAGGTGAACATGCCGCCGTCATCGGGATTGATGCCCCAGCCCTGGCCGGCCACGTCGCCGCCCCAGACAAAGCGGACGTCGCGGCGGTCGGCGGGCGCAGTGCGGAAGCGACCGACGACCGGCTCGCCTTCGATCGCGGTGTGGGAGAGATCACGGAAGCGGACGCGATAGAAGATGTCCTGGCCCGCGGGAAGGTTTTCCAGAAGCATCTTTGCGGTGAAGTCACTTTCGGGCAGCGCCGCGATCGGCGGCAGCGCGCGGGAGTCCTTGAAGGATTCCGTCGTCGCCACCTCGACCAGCATCTGCGACGGGCGATCGGCGCGCGCCCAGACCACGCCGCCATCGACGGTGACGTCGCCGGACTGCACGCCATGAGTGATCGCCGGCCGGTCGGCCGCGCGCGACAGACGAGGCATCGCGATCGCGCCAAGTGCACCGGCGCTGGTGGACAGAAAACGGCGGCGGGAGAATTTGATTGTCATGGGATGGTCTCGAGATGGCTCGGGACGGCCGCAGAGGCGGCGCATCGACAGGAATTGCTATATTGGGACAATGTGACGCAGCAATAACGCGCGCAGCGTTCATGCGTTGCCGGCGGCCCGGAATTGCGCGCCGGCGCGCTGCAGGCTTTGCGGCAGGCTGAGCAGCAGCGCCTTGCGATCGGCGACGGCCGTATGGAATTGCTCGAGGGCGATGTTGAATGCCGTGAGCGCGCTTTCCTCGATCGCGCCATGGTCGAAACAACGCAGCGTATCGCGCAGGATGTCGTCGGCTTCGACCTGCATCTGGTCGAGCTCTTCGGTGGTCTCGCTCTTCCGCGCGGCGACAATCATGTCGAGCAGCCGCTCGCGCAGATGGCTGTTGCTGTCGCGCTCGTCCTTCTTCAGATAGCCGGCGAACCAGGCGCCGAGCGAGCCCATGGCGGAGAGTGCCATCAGGCTCCACCAGATGTAATCGCTGTACTTGTCGAGGAAGGTCTTTTCCTCGCCATCGACGAAAGCGGCGGCGCCTGGATGCACGGGAATCACGGCATCCTTGTCGGTGTCGGGCGTCTCGATCTTCGCGGCGAGCGGGAATTCCGCCACAAGCTGCTGGCGCACCGCGAAGAGCTGCCGGGTGAAGGCCGCGACGGTGGTCTCCGACAGGCCTTTGCGTGCCACGACGTGATGGGAAAAGCTGATCGTCTTGACCTCTTCGTCGGGACGGTCAGGCGAGCCGCCATAAGTCCCGGCAGGAATTTCAGCGGATTCATAGGCCGGGTGGTTCTGCGCGATCGCGTCGGCGGAATCGATGGCAAGGAAGGTCGGCGTGCCCCCCTCCTTGGTCGACGCCGCAATCGCGTCCGCCGTGACCTTGCTGTTGACCGGTCCGGCCGCGAGATAGACATCCGCCTTCTGGGCCCGGATCGCCTCGGCCGCCTCATTGGCGGGGAACTGCACGATCTCGACCTTGGCGGGATCGACGCTGTATTGCTGGAGGATCACCTTGAGCAAGTTGACGTTGGCCTGCGTGCGGCCGACGACGCCGACGCGATGGCCGGCAAGCTGCGCGATCTTGGTGATCTTGGCGCCCTTCTTCTTGCCCTTGCCCGCTACGGCCCACAGCACCACCACGTTCTTGCGCAGGGTCGCGACGGCTTGTGCGTTCTTCGGCACGTTGAGATCGCCGCGTACGATGGCGAGATCCACCTTGCCTGCGGCGAGCGCGTCGGCGCTTGCAGTCGCGCCTTCGGTCTGGATCGGGCGCAGCCGCACATAGCCCTTGCTCTGCGCGAACGCCTGCGTCAGCGTTTGTACGACCTTTAAATCATCGCTGTTGGCGGGACCGACCGCGATCCTCAGCATCACCGGCCGCATCGCGAAATAGTAGCCGCCCGCAAGTGCGCCAACGATCGCAAGCACCAGAGCCAAGGACACGAGCATCGTCTTCCGCGCCGCGGATCGCGGCGAAGATGGCGTGGGCGCTTCGGCAAGCTCGTGACCCCCGGTCATCGATCTCCCAAACAGGCGTTTCAGGCTCAGTTTCATCTTGGCCGGCAATTCAAGGCGGATAATTGTAGCAAATTTCCCGTCCGGCGCTGGTTACATCTCCGTCATGGTTAGCGGACGGACGAAGTCCCTATGAACCCGGGCGTCACCACGGTGTTAGGATAAAGTTCCCCTGAAGGACGGAGGCGATCATGACAGAGCGGCTGTCGGCAGATGTGCGCAAGCAGGCGTTGAGCGGGATACCCGGCTGGGCCGAGGTCGGGGGCCGCGAGGCGATCCAGAAGACGTTTGTCTTCAAGGATTTCAGCGAGGCCTTCGGCTTTATGACGCGCGCGGCGCTCGTCGCCGAGAAGATGGATCATCATCCTGAATGGCGCAACGTCTACAAGACGGTCGAGGTCGTGCTGTCGACCCACGACGCCGGCGGCGTCACGGCGCGCGACATTGATCTCGCCAAGGCGATGAACGCGATCGCCAAGCTTACACCTACCTGACGTCTTGCAGGGGGCGGTGGCATCCCCATCTTGTGATCAGCACCGGATGCGGCGATCCGCCGCGCCGGGCTGAACGGGGAGTTTGACCATGTCCGCCGAACAGAGTGTCGGCTTCGAGCCGGCCGATCGGCTCGCGGAAGATCGTGAAGGCGTGCGCCGCCGGTTCTGGCGCAAGCTGAAGCGTGTCGTCGCGCAGTTGCCGTTCGCGGAGGATCTGCTCGCCGCCTATTACTGCGCCTTCGACAGGCAGACGCCGCGCCACGTGCAGGCGTCGCTGCTCGGCGCGCTCGCCTATTTCATCCTGCCGTTCGACTTCGTCCCGGACGTGATGCCGATGCTCGGCTTCACCGATGACGCCGCCGTGCTCGCCACTGCGATCCGCCTGGTCGCCAGCCACATCACAAATGAGCATCGCGAAGCCGCCCGCGCCGCGCTGAAGCGCGGTGTGGCTGACGCAGAGGTGGAAGCCGAAGCTACGTCGTAGCGCGGCGCCACACGTTCCGCCGTCATTCCCCGCGAAAGCGGGGCATCCAGTACGCTGCAGCTTCTCCGTATACTCGCACTGTCTCTGGAATACTGGATCGCCCGCTCCAGTGCGCAATTGCGCACAAGGCGGGCGATGACAGTGAGTGTGTGGATGGCGCTCACCACGAGCGTCGTCATTGCGAGCCAACGGGTCCGCGCAAAGCGCGGCCCGATGACAGGCTCCGCGAAGCAATCCAGAGAATTTTTCGCGGCGGCAGCCTGGATTGCTTCGTCGCTTTCGCTCCTCGCAATGACGCCTTTTACTTCTTCTCCGGCCGCGCCTGCGCGCGGGCATTCTCTGCGTCCCAAGCCTGGAATTGCTTGAACAGCGTTTCCCTGTCGGCGTCGGACACTTTCGCTGCCGCGGGATTCTGCCTCAGGAACGCCTCGAAGCGCTGCCGCGTCACCGGCTCGATGCCGTGCCGGTCGAGCCATTGCTGCGCCACCGGCAACCTGTTCCAGCCGGCGAGCGGGGCTGCGAGCGAGACCTCCTTCCACTTGGGATGGAAGGGCGGGTTCTGCAGCGCCGGGAATTTGGTGAAGAACGCGTCCACGAACAGCGCCAGCTTGCGATAGCGCTCGGTGTTCGGCGCCCAGTTATAGGCCGCGAGCACCGCGGGCACCGCGATCGTGTCCACGGTTTCGCCGTCCTTGATCAGGTTCGGGTAGTCCTTGGACGTCAGCGTCGCCGGCAGATAGTCGCTCTGCAGCGGCTTTGAATAGTCCACGCTTGCGAGATGGAAGCGGCCGTCATTGCTGAAGGTCGAGACCGATTTGTACGGCTTGCCGCCGACCACGATGACGGCGTCGATCTGGCCGGCCTTCAGCTTCTCCATCGCGATCCGCTGCTCGACATAGACGAAATTCGCCTTGATTCCGAGCCGCTCGAACACGGTGAGGGCGGTGACGAAGGTGCCGCCATTGGGCAGGTCGACGCTCACCGTCTTGCCTTCGAGATCCTTCAGCGTCGCGATCGATTTCGGCGCGATCACCTGCATCTCTTCGTTGTAGAGCTTGGTCACATAGGTGAACTGCTTCTTGATGTCCTTGGCGAAGCCCTTGCGCTCGAGATAGTCGAGCGTGTCGGCGCGTACGATGCCGAGGTCGACGCCTTGCAGGAACAGGATGTCGGCAACGCTCTGCACCGAGCCACGGCCGACGATCGGCAGCACGCGGATCTTGTTGCCGTCGTCGAGCACCGAGGCGAGGTCGGCGCCGAACTGCACATAGGTGCCGCCGATCGTGCCGGTGATCAGCGTGACGGTGTTGGCGTTCAGCGCCTGCTTGGTCGAGGTCGACCCGAACTGGAAGATGGCCTTCAGGCTGTCCGAGACCTTGGCCGGATCATATTCGGTCTGCTCGGCGCGCGCCGCGAAGGCACAGACGGTCATGATGGCGGCTAGCGCCATTCTCGAAAAATAACGCATGATATCCTCTAAAGAGCTCTAGTTCTGAAGCTGGGTGAGGCGCTGCCGCGCCTCCGCCGATCCGAGGCCTGCGGCCTTCTCGTACCAGTCGCGCGCGGCCGTCGCGTCGCCGGCGATGGTCCGCGTATCGTTGGTGCCAAGCACGGCCGGGTCGTAGGTCTGCGCCAGCAGAAACGCCGCGGTCGCATCCTGAGCATTCGCCGCCCGTTCGAGCAGCAGGCGCGCGGAGACGATATCGCCGACCGTCAACAGGCTCTTCGCACGCGTCATCAGCCCGGCCAGCGTGTCGGCATCGAGTGTCTTGGCGGGGAGCGTCTTGGCAGGGAGTGTCTTGGCGGGCTGAGGAGGAGGCGCGGGCTGCGCCGCGACGGGCGCGGGCGCCTGGGACTGCAGCGCGTTCTGATAGGCGGTCGCGATCGCTTCGCGGCTCGGCGTTGACGGAGCGGGGAGATCCTGCGCGTCAGCGCTCGCCAGCTTGATGTCGCTCACGCGGGCCGGATCCTTGACGGCGGTCTGCTTTGCCGCCGGCAGATTGGCCGGAGTCTGGTCCGGCGCTGCAGCCACCGAGCCACCGGCATAGGCGGCAAGGAGGCCGCGAAGGTCGGACTGGAACACCGCGCCCAAAACTATCATGGCGGACGCCACCAGAACGGCGGCGAGGATGTGCGGGACGATCCTGCCTTTGGGTTGCAGCGCCAGCGGCGCGAATTCCCCCGGATCCGGTGCGCTGAGCGGATCGGACAGGAAAAGCGGAACCGGATCGTCCGGCGAAAGATCGGCTCGTGCGGCCCGCGCACGGATATAGGGCGCGGTCGGATATGATTGATCGGAGTCGAATTCGCTCGACTCGTTGGACTGACGGTACACCGTCGTCTCCATGGTGATGCTCCCCATTACTACGCAACGCAGGGGCATTCCCGGCTTCAGTCTTCTTGTTTTTGTCCAGAAGTGCCCCACAAACTGGAACCGGTAAATCGCCGTCTGAATCAGACCAAAAAACGACGACGGTTTGCGCGAATCGGGAGATATTTGGGTTTGATTTAGGCGGCGCGACGGAATGCACCGCAATTTTGACGGAATGGTTGACGGCGCTTAACCATGTGGTGGGCGGTTCCGCAGGAACCCTGGGTGTCCCCGCTGGCCACCACGCCATCCGCTGTCATGCCGTGGCTTGCCGCCTTCGCCGAACTTTCGGCGGCCGAGCACCCTTGCACATGTAGCGAGTGTATGTTGGCGGGCGACGTCGCCTGCATCCCTCAGGGATGCAGGATCACCTTGCCCATCGCCTGACGGCCGGCGAGCACCTTCAGCGCATCTGCGGTCTGCGCCAGCGGGAAGGTGCGGTCGATATGCGATGAAATCTTTCCTTCCGCCGTCCACTTCACGAGCTTCTCGAGATTGGCGCGGTTCTTCGCCGGGTTGAGCCGCGTCCAGGCGCCCCAGAACACGCCGCGGATGTCGCAGCCCTTCAAGAGCGCGAGGTTGAGCGGCATTTTCGGAATGTCGCCGGCGGCAAAGCCGATCACGAGGAAGCGGCCCTCCCACGCGATCGATCGCAACGCCTGCTCGGCATAGCTGCCACCCACGGGATCGAAGATGATGTCGACGCCCTTGCCGTCGGTGAGCTTGCGCAGGCCTTCCTTCAAATCTTCCTTGCCGTAGTTCAGCGTCAGCTCCGCGCCATGCGCCTTGGCAAAGGCGAGTTTCTCATCCGATGAGGCGCATGCGATCACCTTCAGGCCCATCAGCTTGCCGAGCTCGCATGCCGCAAGGCCGGTGCCGCCGGCCGCGCCAAGCACCGCGAGCGTTTCGCCCGGCTTCGGGCTCGCGCGGTCTTCCAGTGCATGCAGCGCCGTGCCGTAGATGATGATGATGCCCGCCGCGCGGTCGTAGTCGAGATTATCGGGGATCTTCACGATCGATGCGGCCGGCAGCGCGATCTTCTCGCGCGCGCCGTTGTGGCCACAGGACGCAACGACACGGTCGCCGACCTTCAGATCGGTGACGCCGGGACCGACGCTCTCGATCACGCCGGCGACTTCGGCGGCCGGCGAGAACGGGAAGGGGGGCTTGATCTGATACTTGCCCTGGATCATCAGGATGTCGAAGAAGTTCAGCGCCGCGGCCTTGATCGCGATCACCGCTTCGCCGGGACCTGCCACCGGATCCGGCACATCGGCCAAAACGAGATCGTCGGGTTGGCAATATTGCGTGCAGAGAATGGCTTTCATGGCGGCACCTCAGGCGTTTCGGGACGGAATTATAGTTTGCCCGTTTCTGCCGGATTTAGGCTCGGGCGACAATCCAGTTTCTGCACGCGAGGCTTTCGCCTAATTCCGTGGCGCGAACACTGGATTGCTTCGCTTCGCTCACAATGACGGTGCTACTTTCCACAGCAACAACGCGACTTGCTGATGGAGGATTCAAACGATGTTTGAAACAGGTCTGCTCAGAGACAAGCGCATCCTCGTCACCGGTGGCGGCTCGGGCCTCGGTGCCGCGATGGCGCGTCGCTTCCTCACCCTCGGTGCGGAGCTCGTGATTTGCGGCCGTAAGCTTGATCGGCTGGAGGCAACTGCAATGGAGATGCGCGCGCAGACCGGCGGCAAGGTCACGACTATCGCCTGCGACATCCGCGACGGCGCCGCCGTCGATGGCATGATGGACGCGATCTGGCGCGAGGCGCCGCTCGACATTCTCGTCAACAATGCGGCCGCGACCTTCATCGCGCAGAGCGAGCATCTGTCGTTCCGCGCCGCGGATGCGATCCTGGCGCCGACACTCCATGGCGCGATGTATTGCACGCTCGCGGCCGGCAGACGTTGGATCGAGGGCAAGCACAACGGCGTCGTGCTCTCGATCCTCTCGACCTCGACCATCACGGGCCGCGCCTTCACGGTGCCGTCCGCGATGGCGAAGTCGTCGGTGCTGGCGATGACCAAGAGCCTCGCGGTCGAATGGGGGCCAAAGGGCATCCGCACCGTCGCGATCGCGCCGGGGCCGTTCCCGACCGCCGGCGCGTCGGGGCAGCTCCGCCCGGAGGGGCGCGATGAGGGGTGGGCCTCGCGCAATCCGCTTGGCCGCACCGGCGAGCACAGCGAGCTTGCCGACCTCGCCAGCTTCCTGGTCTCGGATCGCGCGGGTTACATTAATGGCGAGATGGTGGTGATCGACGGCGGCGCGCATTTGCGGAGTTCCGGCGCCGAGGACCTGTTGCGCTGGACCGATTCTCAATGGGCCGAGCAGCGCGCCGCGCGCTCCCGCGACTAGCCGCGTCCCCGCTAACTGCCTTCCCAAATTGGACTTTCCCGGCTATCCCTGGCTGGGGACACGACTCACGCGGGCCATCTTCCAGTCACAATATTGAGGGAACCACTCGGGCCATGTGGCGGGTGCTTTTTTTAGCTTTGATGTTTGGCGTGGCGTGGGGAAACATCGATTCCGCGCGCGCGCAGACAGCGCAACCGGCGCCGAAGGCCGCGGCAAAACCGGCTGCTCCGGCAAAGACGCCTGCCAAGCCCGAGAGTAAATCGGGGGCTCCTCCCGCGGGGGTTGCCGGTGGTGCCGAGCCGACCCTGATCGGCCAGTTCGGGACCTGGGGCGCCTATTCGGCCACGCCCAACGGCAAGAAGGTCTGCTTTGCGCTGGCAAAGCCCTCATCGTCGAAGACCAACCCGCCGAATCGGCCGCGTGACCCGGCCTATGCCTTCGTCTCGACCCGGCCGGCGGAGAGGGTGAACAACGAAGTCTCGGTCATGATCGGCTACGCGCTGAAGCCAGGCTCGGAATCGACGGTCGAGGTCGGCGGCGCCTCTTACGCGATGTATACTCAGGGCGACGGCCTCTGGATCAAGAACGCGGCCGAGGAGGAGCGGATGGTCGAGGCCATGCGCCGCTCCGCCGATCTCGTGGTCAAGGGCGTCTCGGCCAAGGGCACGGAGACCACCGACACCTTCTCGCTCAAGGGCCTCGCCCAGGCGCTCGACAAGATCGCCCAGGATTGCAGGCGGTAGGGCTGCCGCCGGTAAGAGCGGTCGCAATCGGGAGTTCCGATTGCTATATTGGGGGCGTTCCACAATTTCGGTCGTCATGGCCGGCCTCGACCCGGCCGTCCACGCGTCACCGCGACTGAGGATAGACGTGGATGCCCGGGTCAAGCCCGGGCATGACGAGTTCAGATAGCAGCGATCTTAGGCCCATTGATGCAACCGACGACCGAGCCGCACAACGCAACACTGGTGGAGAAAACTCCGCTCGAAACCTATGTGCCGCCGGCCAAGCCGTCGCTCATCGGCCTGTCGCGCAGCGAGCTTGCCGACCGTCTTGGCGAGATCGGCGTAGCACCTGCCCAGCGCAAGATGCGCGTGCAGCAATTGTGGCACTGGATCTATTTCCGCGGTGCCGAGAATTTCGACGAGATGACGTCGATCTCGAAGACCATCCGCACCGAGCTCTCGCAGCGCTTCACAGTCGACCGGCCCGAAGTCGTGGCCGAGCAGATCTCGAATGACGGCACGCGCAAATGGCTGTTGCGGCTGCCGAGCGGCGACAATGTCGAGAAGGCGCATGAAGTCGAGTGCGTCTACATTCCGGAGACTGATCGCGGCACGCTGTGTGTCTCCTCCCAGGTCGGCTGCACGCTGAACTGCGCCTTCTGTCACACCGGCACGCAGCGCCTGGTGCGCAACCTCACCGCCGGCGAGATCGTCGGCCAGGTGATGGTGGCGCGTGATCGCTTGAATGATTGGGCCGATCGCGAGAACGGCAGCCGCCTCGTCACCAACATCGTGATGATGGGCATGGGCGAGCCGCTCTACAATTTCGACGCGGTGCGCGACGCGCTGCTCATCGTCGGCGACAATGAGGGGATCGGCATTTCCCGCCGGCGCATCACGCTGTCGACCTCGGGTGTGGTGCCGAACATCGTCCGCGCCGGCGACGAGATCGGCGTCATGCTCGCCATCTCGCTGCACGCGGTGCGTGACGAATTGCGCAACGAGCTCGTGCCGCTCAACCGCAAATATCCGATCGCCGAGTTGTTGCAGGCCTGCCGCGACTATCCGGGTGCCTCGAACGCGCGCCGCATCACGTTCGAATATGTGATGCTCAAGGGCGTCAACGATTCACTCGACGATGCGAAGCTGCTGGTGAAGCTGCTCAAGGGCATTCCCGCCAAGATCAACCTGATTCCGTTCAATCCCTGGCCCGGCACGGCCTATGAATGTTCGGACTGGGATCAGATCGAAAAATTCTCCGAGTACATCTTCAACGCTGGCTACTCCTCGCCGGTGCGCACGCCGCGCGGCCGCGACATCCTTGCGGCCTGCGGCCAGCTCAAGTCGGAGACCGAAAAGCTCTCGGCCCGCGAACGCCAGGCGCTGCGCGCCATGGCGATGACGGATTGACAATGCCCACGCTATCGCATCCTCGTCATTGCGAGCGAAGCGAAGCAATCCAGAGTCTTTCCGCGGAGGCAGTCCGGATTGCTTCGCTTCGTTCGCAATGACGATATCGGTGAATTTTCTCGTATGCCGCTAATCGGCCGCCTCGTCGTGATCTTCATCGGTTTTCTCGCCTCATGCCTGGTGGGTGGCATGATCGTGGTTGGGGCGCTGCTGTTTCCGGAATTCTCCGATCTCGGCGCCGGCCCGGTCGATGAAAGCACGATCGACATCCTGCTCGGGTTTGGTTTCATCTTCGTCTCGGGCTTCGCACTGGTGCCGGCAATGGTGATCGTGGCGATCACCGAGGCGCTCTACATCCGCAGCGTGCTGGCTTATGCCGTCGGCGGTGGCCTCGTTGGGCTGGCCTGCTATCTCGGCCTCGTGCCGTTCCATCCCGAAACGATGCAGTTCGAAGGCATCGTCCGGCGCCATCTGGAGATCATGACCGGCGCGGGCATTGTTGCGGGCGTCGTCTACTGGCTGATCGCCGGCCGCAACGCCGGCGCCTGGCGTCATCCGTCACCCCCGCGCAAGCCGCCCCCGCCGCTGCCGTCGCGTTCGCGGCCGGATGGGTCGTGACTGCTTGCGGCTGTTCCGGAATGACGCGCCGCATCTTCGCCGGGACGACAACGTCGAGGCATCGCGCTATGACAAAATCGGCGCTGCTTGTGTCGCTAGCCGCGACCGACTCCGGGGTTTCCATCTCCTGCTCCCTCCGCTAAACCGCGCGCCATGAACCGGACCGGACTTTTCATCGCCCTGACGCTGTGGCTCGTGATCGGCGTCGTCTTCGGCCTCTATCCCGAACTCGATCTCAAGCTCGCATCGCTGTTCTTCGATCCCGGCACAAAAAGCTTTCCGCTCAAGCTGAACGGCTGGGCCGCCTTTGCGCGCGATGCCGCGATGTGGGTTGCCTGGGCGTTCGCGCTGCCCTCGCTTGTCGCGCTCGTGGTCAAGCTGATCCGTCCCGACCGGCCGTTGATGGTCTCCGGGCGCGCGATGATCTTCCTGCTCGCGACGCTGACGCTGTCGGCCGGCATTCTCACCAATCTCACTTTCAAGACCTATTGGGGCCGGCCTCGCCCGGTCGTCGTGACCGAGTTCGCCGGAGACCAGCAGTTCGTGCCATGGTGGGATCCGCGCGGCGGCTGTGCGCGCAACTGCTCGTTCTTCTCCGGCGAGGGCGCGACCGCGTTCTGGACACTGGCGCCGGCCGCTCTCGCCCCGCCGGCATGGCGGCCGCTCGCCTATGCCGGGGCGGTGGTCTTCGGCGCCGTGACCAGCGGGCTCCGCATGGCCTTCGGCGGCCACTTCTTCACCGACGTCGCGATTGCCGGCCTCGTCACCTTCGTCGTGATCTGGTTTGCCTACGCCCTGATTTACCGCTGGCCGCGGACGCGGCTGTCGGACGAGGCCGTCGATGCCGCGCTGACCCGGCTGGCCTGGCCCGCCTACCGGCTTCGCCAGCGCCTGTTCGGCGGCAAAACCGGTCCCGCGCCGTCGCTCTGAGCCATTAAACGCGTGCCCCCGCGCGCGAAATTTGATATTCGCGCGGTCAAACCCCTCAGCGACATCAGCCCCTTTAAGACCGATTGGAAGCCCCATGACCACGATCCTGAAAAGCCTGCCCAAGGGAGAAAAAGTCGGCATCGCTTTCTCGGGCGGTCTCGACACCAGCGCGGCGCTGCTCTGGATGAAGCAGAAGGGCGCGCGCGTGTTCGCCTATACCGCCAATCTCGGCCAGCCCGACGAGGCCGACTACAACGAGATCCCGCGCAAGGCGATGGATTTCGGCGCCGAGAAGGCGCGGCTGGTCGATTGCCGCACCCAACTCGTCCATGAAGGCATTGCCGCGATCCAATCCGGCGCCTTCCACATCTCGACCGGCGGCATCACCTACTTCAACACCACGCCGCTCGGGCGCGCCGTGACGGGCACGATGCTGGTCGCCGCCATGAAGGAGGACGGCGTCAACATCTGGGGCGACGGCTCGACCTTCAAGGGCAACGACATCGAGCGCTTCTACCGCTACGGTCTGCTGACCAACCCGAATTTGCGCATCTACAAGCCCTGGCTCGACCAGCAGTTCATCGATGAACTCGGCGGCCGCGCCGAAATGTCGGCGTTCATGACCGCCCAGGGCTTCGCCTACAAGATGAGTGCCGAGAAGGCGTATTCGACCGACAGCAATCTGCTCGGCGCCACGCATGAGGCGAAGGATCTTGAAAGCCTCGACAGCGGCATCAAGATCGTCAACCCGATCATGGGCGTGCCGTTCTGGCGCGATGATTGTGCGGTCAAGGCCGAGAAGGTCGTCGTGCGCTTCGAAGAGGGCCAGCCGGTTGCGCTGAACGGCCAGACCTTTACCGATCCCGTCTCGCTGCTCCTCGAAGCCAACGCCATCGGTGGCCGCCATGGCCTCGGCATGAGCGATCAGATCGAGAATCGCATCATCGAGGCCAAGAGCCGCGGCATCTATGAGGCGCCGGGCATGGCGCTCCTGCACATCGCCTATGAGCGCCTCGTCACCGGCATCCATAACGAGGACACCATCGAGCAGTACCGCATCAGCGGCCTGCGCCTCGGCCGCCTGCTCTATCAGGGCCGCTGGTTCGATTCGCAGGCGCTGATGCTGCGCGAGACCGCGCAGCGCTGGGTTGCGCGCGCCGTCACCGGCGAGGTTACGCTCGAGCTGCGCCGCGGCAACGATTATTCGCTTCTGAACACGGAAAGTCCGAACCTCACCTATGCCCCGGAGCGGCTCAGCATGGAGAAGGTGGAAGACGCGGCGTTCACGCCGGCCGATCGCATCGGCCAGCTCACGATGCGCAATCTCGACATCGCGGACACGCGGACCAAGCTGAAGCTCTACACGGACACCGGCCTCTTGTCGGGCAGCGAGGACTCGGAGATCTTCAGGCTCGAGAGCGACAAGGGGTAATCGGCGGGAATTCGCAGGGACCCAATCGTCACCTGGATATAAGGCCTGCTACTTCTCAATATGGGCTGCTTACCTTAGGAGAGCGCGCTCTAGGCATACAGCAATGCGCACACCCCCTGTTGTCCTCAACAGGCATGCGACTAAGGTTGTAGTGTCCGAGACCTCTCGTATATGTTGTGGTCGCTGAGGTTGACGATGAGAGTTCTCTATGCCGGATATCGGGCGATTGATTTGTGGCGAGCCTATTGTCGAGGGGCGCGCCAAGATAGCGCTTCAGCAATGTCGCAATCGGTAGAGTCGTTTGCTAGTAGGGCAATAAGAATTCTAGGCGAGGTGGCCTCGGACGAGGCTACAGCACTGGGACCGTTCTTTGCCCGCGTTCTGCTTGAGAATTCATGCGCTGCATTAGTTGGCCGCTTAGATCCATTTCGAATACTGTACTTGAGTGAATTTCAAGGCCAGCCGGAATATGAGCACGGTAAGCGAGCCAGATCCGGATTTTCCTGGTTTGGCGACGTAATGCCAGCCGAAGAAAGAAATTCGGAGCTGTGGAATCTCGAGCAAGACGTTTCGAAGATTGGCCGTGCACTGTTTTCAAAACACATTGATCATGTTTGTTGGCAGCCGGCCGTTGAAAGCATGCTGGATTTCGTGTCGGCCCATGGATCGGATCCCCTGCTTCGAGACATTCTTTCGCTAGGCGCAGAAACTTACGTCAAGAAGACAAAAGGACAGAGCCAGCAATTGTATTCGACCCTATCGAAGGGCGTTCATTGGGAGTTTTTCAATAGCGCGCTACTTTTCGACGAGGCGACGGTAAAAAGCGCTATTCGAGAAACCTGTCTCCTCGTTGCCCATCTAGGTTTGGTGTCTCATTTTAATCTTGGCGTGCAATCGATTTGATGGCCAAGACAAAGTCGGAATTCCGGAAGTGAACAAATGCCTGTTGGACATGGCAACAGCGCACTATTGGCCGCTAATGGAAGAAGTAGCTCCGAAGCTTGGGGTTTATGAGCCGCTCGTGGAGCCAGCACGCGAGGTGATGGAAATTATCGTTGAGCACACTTCGAGATCGGTACGGGACGGTCGTCCCGTTGCGCCAGACCGGGCTCTAATTCACCGACAAATTGTTGGGCAATACACTAAGATCTTTGAGATACTTGAATATCTGGGCTTTCTCTCCAGGCGCGAGGCTTCCCGTGCTCTGAAATCTGGGGGACGGGGGCCGGTCTTTGCAATCAACCTTTGCAATCTGCTGGATAGCGTTCCTTCGAAACGTCTGACCTTCGAAATGATAGACCAGTGGATCGGAGCGCTGCCAGAGCCGGCCGAATTCCATGTTTCGGGCCAAGCATTCCATAGCGTGCAGCTTCCGCCGTTGCCGGTAGAGCACGGCCTCGCGATTTTAGATAAGTCAGTTACCGTGCTAGGAAAGTCAGCGGCTTATCCTTACGGATTTACTGACAACCTAATCGAACGCTTGACGGCGGCTGGCATTGCGACGGTCGGTCAGCTTGCGACAACAGATGATCAAACGCTCGATCAAATCGACTATATCGGCGACGTGACAATCAAGCGCATTCGCGAAGTAGTTTATCAAGCGATCTGGATGTAAGTCCCGTTTCATTCTGGCAGATGACCTTGACGAACAAAAATGGCCGGGATCGCTCCCGGCCATTTGCATTTGTGCGGTCCGCCTCAGCGCGGCGGCGCGGTGCCGGGCGGGGGCGGCGGCAGCGAGGCCTGGCCGCCGTTGAGCAGCGGCGTGATGCGGCGGATGGTGACGCGCCGGTTGATCCGGCTCGGTCCGTCCGTTTGCTCCTTCAGATACTGCTTGCCGTAGCCCTGCGACGTCAGGTTTTCCGCCGGCACATTGAACTGCTGGGTCAGCAATTCGGCCGCGGCCTGCGCACGGCGGTCCGACAATGACAGATTGTCGACGTCGTTGCCGACCGCGTCGGTGTGGCCCTCGATCAGGAACACCTCGCGCGGGTTGCGCTGGATCGCCCGGTTGAGACCGTCGGCGATCACTTGCAGCCGCGCAGCCTGGTCTGGTGGGATGGTCCACGATCCCGTCTCGAAATTGATCGTGTTGACGTCGATGCTCGGCATCTGCATGCGGACATTGGGGCTGTAGCGGATCTCGTCGAGCGAGTAGCGCCGTTCGATCCGTTGTACCGGCGGCGCCTCCATGGTCTCGTAGATCACGTCCGGCGACGCATCCGCGGAGTCGACAATGTAGCGGTCGTAGGGAATATTGATGACCGGCGGCGGCACGTCGACATAGAAGCCGCCGACTGCCCGCGGGTCGCGGTAGCTGTTGTCGATGATGACGATCTCGCGCCCGCCGGGGTCCCTGCGGATTCGCCGCAGCAACTGACCGTCAGCACCGACCACGGTGATCACCTCGCTGCCATCGGGACGGACCACGACGGTGCGGGTTTCACCGCCGACGGTGTCGGTGCGGATGTCGCGGGCCCCATAACGGAAGCGATAGAGATCGTTGCCGCGGACGTACTCCTGCCCGCTCGGGTCGCGGATGATAATCCGGTCCGGCTCGGTGTAGACGGTGCGGCCGCCTTCGACGACCTCGCGTCGCTGGTTGTGGAGGTCGGCGATGGTCGCGCCGATCACGGCTCCAGCCACTACGCCTGCACCGACAGCCAGCGGCGTCAGGTCACGCTGTGGCGGACGCGGCGGTGGCGGCAGCGGGGCTGCGACCGTAGGCGCGGCCCGGAAGGCCGGCGCAACCGTCGGCGGAGCGTATTGCGCCCTGTTGGGCGGTGGCGCAGCGGCTGGCGTGCCAGGGACGACAGTCGGCGCCGCGGCGCCGGCGGGAGGCGTGGGCCGGGCCGGGGCACCCGCCTGCGGCGGTGCAGCCGGAGTTCCAGCAGCGGGCGCGCCCGCGGGCGGCGTCCCGCCCTGACGTCCCGGCGCCGGCGTCACGGCGCCGCCGGGGGCCGGCGTTGCCGTCGGGGCTGGGGTTGCGCCGGGTGCGGGCGTTGGTGCCGGACCCGTACGTCCGGCCGGCGGCGTGGTCGTCGCGCCGCCAGGAGCGGGTGTAGCGGTTGGTACGGGCGTCGGGCTCGGCGTGGCCCGAGTCGTTGGCGCCGCGGGAGCAGGCGTCGCCGTCGGCGCCGGCGAGGCACCGGGAGCCGGCGATGGCGTTCCCGCGGCCGGTGGAGGTGCCCCGGGGCGTCCGGGCGGCGGTGCACCGGGGCGTCCAGCCGGCGGCGCGCCAGGCGTGCTGCCCGGAGCCGGCGTCGCCGTTGGCGCAGGTGCAGGTGTGGTTGTCGGGGCAGGCGCGGCCGGGCGCGCACCCGGCGCTGCGGGTGCAGGAGACGGCGTGGCTGTGGGCGCCGGCGCGGGACGTGTCTGAGGAGCCGCTGCGGGCGGCGTCGGAGCGGGACGCGCTGCGGGCGGTGCCGGAGGTGGCGGTGTCGGCGTCGGGCGAGCCGCGGGCGGCGCTGGCGGAGGTGGGGTCGGTGCGTGCTGCTGCGGAGCCGCAGCCGGCGGCGGCGACGGCTGCTTCGGGGCGGCAGGCGGTGCCGGCGGCTGAGGAGGAGGCGCCTGATGCGTCGCGGGCGGCGGCGGAGGTGGCGTCGGGCGTGACGGCGCGGCCGCGGGCGGTGGCGTGGGAGCGTGCGGCGGCGCAGCCGCAGGCGGCGGTGCGCTCGGACGCGTAGGAGCTGCTGGCGGTTGAGGCGGTGCGGTGGGGCGCGCAGCGGGCGGCGGTCCTTTCGGCTGCTCCTTCTCCTTCGGCGGCTGCTTCGGTTTTCCGTCAGGGCCCGTCTCTTGCGTCTGGGCTTGTGCAACCACGAGCGGCGGTGCGCTTTGCGCATGCGATGCGGAGCTTGCGAATTGCATCGCGGTCAGAGCCGTCGTGGCAAGCAGCACGAAGCGAAGATTGGTCATGTCGAGAAATTCCCCGGAAGGTTCTTTGACGAAGTTAGGTGATGAACAGCTACGCGTTGGGCCGCATTGTGGCGGGCGAAGATGTGGCGGCCCGATTTATTTCTACATGCAAATCATGTCACACGATCGACGTTCATTGCGCATTCAGACGCAGGTTGCAATCGCCTCATATGTGGTGGTCGCCTCATGTGTGGTCCCGCAGCTAACTTGCATCCGTCGCAGGATTCGGCGTGTGCGGTCCGTTCGGTCCGCGCGGTGGAATCTCTTCGGGAATGCGCGGCGGCAATTCATCCGGCCGCGGTGGTGCGTCGGGCTCGTGCACGGGCGGCACAATGTCGGGCTGCGGGTTGCCCGGCGGAATCCCCGGCGGCGGCTCCGACGGAGTGCCTGGTGTCGCTGGCGGAATCTCAGGCGGTTCGATTGGCATCGGTACATCGAATTCAGTTGTCCAGAGAACGACAACGATGATGCCGCGCCGATGTTCCTTCTCGCGTGGTGTGGGAACTCGTCTATTCCGGAGCGTGGCAGACAGCCTCAATGTTGTGGCCGTCGGGATCGCGCACGAAGGCGCCGTAGTAGTTCGGATGATAATGTGCGCGAATGCCGGGCGCTCCGTTGTCGCGGCCGCCTGCCGCCAGTGCCGCCTTGTAGAAGGCATCGACCGCGGCGCGGTCCTTGGCCAGGATCGCGACGTGCACCGGCTTGTTCAACGCGCCTTCGCCGCCGATCCAGAAATCCGGCTTACCGTCGGCGCCGAAACCTGCGGCCGGATCGTGGCCGGTCTGCTCCTGCGTCACTTCCATGATCAGGGTGTAGCCGAGCGGTGCCAGCGCCTTGACATAGAACGCCTTGGCGCGCTCGTAGTCGGAGACCGGGAAGCCCATGTGATCGATCATCGCAAGCTCCGTTGTTCGTCGGCGTCAGCGTGAGAGGAACGTGTTGCTCCGTGTCTTGCGCGTGATTGCAAAGCCGCGCGCGACCATCTCTGCAATACAATCCTCGCGCCATTCGTTTTGTGACAGATGTTCGATAACGACGGCGCGAGGCCACAATGAGGGCGGGGCATCCCTGAAGAAGCCGATCAGCACGCGGTCCTCAAAACCCTCGACGTCGATCTTCAGCGCATCGACCTTTGTCACGCCGGCCTCGTCGAGAATTCGTGTCAGGCGCAACGACGGGACCTTGATCGCATCGGCGCTGGCTGCCCCGGTCACGACATGGCTGGCGCCGAGATTGCCGCCGTCGGTCTCGATCATCAGCTCGCCGTCGCTGTCGCCGGCGGCGGCCTGCACCAGGCGTACCTGTGTTGCTCTCGATGCGGCGCAATTGAACGAGAGCCGTGCAAAGGTCGTTGGGTGCGGCTCGATCGCAACCACCTTGCCCTCAGGGCCAACCTGGCGCGCCATCACCAGCGCGAAGGTGCCGACATTGGCCCCGACGTCGACGAACACGCCGCCAGTCGGCGTGTGTTGGCGCAGAAAATCGAGCTCATCGAGATTGTAGTCGGGATTGAACAGCGCACCGCGCTCGGTCGCGCTGCCTTGGTGATAGAAGCGGAACGAGGCGCCCTGATAGCTGACGTCGACAGGACCGCCGCGCATCAGATTGACCAGCCGCGACAACCACGGACGGAATGCGCCGCGCTTCAGCCCTGACTGCTGGGCGAGGCGAATGATCGCGGCCTGCGCCGCATTCGGCGCAAACGCGCCGAATGGCGCGGGCGAAGGGTCGTTGTCGGGCGTCACGCAGGCGATCCTCGTTGCAAGCGGCGCATGCATAGCCGGTTTTGCCGCCGGCTCCAACGTCGGGCTACATGCGCGGCGTCAATTCATTCGGCGGCGCCGTCGCGCACCCGGCGCAGTCGCGCGGCCCGATGCAGCGCGCGCGACAGTTCCTCAATCGAATAGGGCTTTTGCACAAGGTCGAAGCCGGCGACCCCGTCCTGGGACAGCGCCTGGCTGTAGCCGGTGGTCAGCACGACCGGCACGCCGATGCCGCGATCATGGATCGCCTGGGCGAGATCGAGCCCGGTCATGCTGGGCATCACAACATCCGTGAACACGACATCGAAGCGATCGGCATCCACGACCAGCTCCGAGAGCGCGTCGGCGGCGTTGTCGACCAGCGTGATGCTGTAGCCGAGCTCGGTGAGGCCGTCGGCGGCAAAATTGCCAAGCTCGATGTTGTCCTCGACCACCAGCACCGAGATGCCGCTGCCGGTCTCCGCCGGCGCGGTGTTCGGCGCCTGTCGTTGCGGCAGCACCTCGGGCGGCACGCGCGGCAAATAGAGCGAGAAGGTGCTGCCCTGGCCGACTTCGCTCTCCACCGTGACTTCACCGCCGGATTGCCTCGCGAAGCCGAACACCTGCGACAGGCCGAGACCGGTGCCGTGGCCGACCTGCTTGGTGGTGAAGAACGGCTCGAAGATGCGTCCGATCTGGCCTGCGGGAATGCCGACGCCGGTGTCGCTGACCGCGATGCTGACAAAGCTTTGGCTGCCGGCGTGATGCGCCAGCGTGTTCGGAATGGTTGTCGCCGTCTGCACGGTAAAGGCGATCCGGCCCTTGCCCTGCATGGCATCGCGCGCATTGGTCGCCATGTTGATCAGCGCCGTCTCGAACTGGCCGGCATCGGCATTGACGAGGCAAGGCTCCGCCGGCAGCCGCATCGTGATCTCGATCGCCGGTCCGAGCAGCGTGGCGAGCATGTCGTGCAGCGACTGCATCCGCGCGCCGATGTCGAACACCTCGGGCTTCAGGGTCTGGCGCCGTGCGAACGCCAGTAGCTGCGAGGTCAGCTTGGCAGCGCGCGCGACCGCCTCCGCGATCGCGGTGATGTAGCGTTGGCGCCGTTCCTCCGTCAGTTGCGGCCTGTTCAACAGATCGACGGAGGCGCGGATCACGGTGAGGAGGTTGTTGAAGTCGTGCGCGACGCCGCCGGTGAGCTGTCCCAGCGCCTCCAGGCGCTGGCTGTGCTTGAGCGCCTCCTCAGCCTCCCGCCGCCGCGCCGCTTCGGCCTGCAGATGTTGGGTGCGCCGGAACGCCAGCGCGAGCAGCAGAAAAAGGAGTGCGGTTGCGGGAACGCCGAACACCAGATGCTGGCCCATGGTGGCAAACCAGCGCGCGCGGATCGCCGACGTCTCGAGTCCGGCGCTGACATAGATCGGATATTCCGCGACGTGCCGGTAGCCGATGCGGCGCTCGATTCCGTCCGAGGGCCAGGCGATGGTGATGAGGCCGTGCTCGGGGCTTGCTGCGATCTTCTGGCCGACCGGTCCGGCCGGGTCGAGCCGGACGTCGCGATCGAGCCGCGGGAAATGCGCCAGCACCACGCCGTCGGTGCGGCCCATCGCGAAGAAGCTGCCGGGATCGGAGCCGATCCGGGCGTAGAAACTCTCGAAATATTCCGGCAGGACGGACGCCTGGATCACGCCGATGAAGCGGCCGTCATCGGAATCGCGGCGGCGGCTCATCCCGAAGAAGCGCGCCCCCTGATAGGGCGCGCGCGGCGTTAGGGGCGTGCCGATGAAAGTGCCGATGTTCTGGTCGGCATGGGCATAGAAGTAATCGCGGTCGGCGAATGTGAGCTCGGGCGGCGGCGAGGCGAGGCTGTTGACCAGCGATCGTCCGTCCGCGTCGAAAATCCATGCCGATTTGAGCTGCGGCAGCAAATCCGTTAGCCGCTTCAGGCGCCGGTGTAGCGCCGGCTCGCGCGAGCGGATGACGTCGTCGGGAATGCCGCGCACCACCTCATTGAGCTCGGCGAGGCTGCGGTCGATGGTCTCGAACACCTTGAGCGCGTGCTCATGCGCGACATCGAGCGTGCGCTCGATCTCGCGGTCGGCGGTGTCCCTGGTCGAGGCGTAGGAGATCGCGGAAGCGATCACGAACAGCGCAATCGGCAGCGCCAGGGATGCCACCATCATCCACTGCAACAGCCTCAGCGAGTTGCGTTGCGCGCCCTGCACGGTCGCTCCGGTCCCTGACGGGTGAGCTTACTTGAATTTCCCGTGAGGAAGGAAGTGACTTGTGAATGGAACCTTTGGTTGTACTCCAAGGAGTCGCCCGCGGCGCGGGTCGCGGCAAATTCTATTCAAGTTGGCGGCGATCGCGGCATGCCCCGGCCGTCCCGGCGGGGCATCGAAGGATGGCTAGATCTGCCGTTCGACCATCTTGAGCTTCAGCTCGGCGATGGCTTCCGCCGGGTTGAGGCCCTTCGGGCAGGCTTTGGCGCAGTTCATGATGGTGTGGCAGCGGTAGAGCCGGAACGGGTCCTCGAGATCATCGAGCCGTTCGCCGGTCGCCTCGTCACGGGAATCGGAGACCCAGCGGTTAGCCTGGAGCAGCGCGGCGGGACCGAGATAGCGTTCGCTATTCCACCAGTAGCTGGGGCACGAGGTCGAGCAGCAGGCGCAGAGGATGCACTCGTAGAGGCCGTCGAGCTTCTCGCGGTCCTCGTGGCTCTGGCGCCATTCCTTCTGTGGCGTCGGCGAGGTCGTCTTCAGCCACGGCTCGATGGAGGCGTACTGCGCATAGAAATTGGTGAGGTCGGGGACGAGGTCCTTGACCACGGGCTGGTGCGGGAGCGGATTGATCTTCACCGCGCCGTCCTTCACGTCGTGCATCGACCGGGTGCAGGCGAGCGTGTTCTGGCCGTCGATGTTCATGGCGCAGGAGCCGCAGACGCCTTCGCGGCAGGAGCGGCGGAAGGTCAGCGACGGGTCGATGTGGTTCTTGATCCAGATCAGTCCGTCCAGCACCATCGGGCCGCAGTCGTTGGTGTCGACGTAATAGGTGTCGATGCTCGGATTCTTGCCGTCGTCCGGATTCCAGCGATAGACGCGGAATTCGCGCAGCTCCGTCGCGCCTGCGGGCTTCGGCCAGGTCTTGCCGCCGGTGATCTTCGAGTTCTTCGGAAGTGCGAATTCAACCATTTTCGATAAGGCCTTCGCTGTTCGATCAATACACGCGCGCCTTCGGCGCGATGTACTGCACGTCGTTGGTCATGGTGTAGTTGTGTACCGGACGGTACTCGATCTTGACCTTGCCGGCGTCGTCCAGCCAGGCCAGCGTGTGCTTCATCCAGTTCTTGTCGTCGCGTTCGGCGAAGTCTTCGCGGGCATGCGCGCCGCGGCTCTCGGTGCGGTTGGCGGCCGAGTTCATCGTCACCACCGCCTGCGAGATCAGATTGTCGAACTCGAGCGTCTCGACGAGGTCGGAATTCCACACCAGCGAGCGGTCGGAGACAGCAATGTCGGTGATGCCGCTGTGGACCTTCTGGATCAGGTTCTGGCCTTCGCTCAGCACTTCGCCGGTGCGGAACACGGCGCAGTTGTTCTGCATCACGTGCTGCATGCCCTCGCGCAGCTTCGCGGTCGGCGTGCCGCCGGAGGCATAGCGGTAATGGTCGAGGCGGCCGAGCGCCATCTCGGCCGAGTTCGCCGGCAGCTCAGGTTGCTTGGCGTTGGCCGTGAGCTTCTCGGCCAGGCGCAGCGCGGCGGCGCGGCCGAACACGACGAGGTCGATCAGCGAGTTGGAGCCGAGGCGATTGGCTCCGTGCACGGAGACGCAAGCGGCCTCGCCGATGGCCATCAGGCCCGGAATCACCGCGTTATCGTCGCCGTCCTTCTTGGTCAGCACCTCGCCGTGATAGTTCGTCGGAATGCCGCCCATGTTGTAGTGCACGGTCGGCACGATCGGGATCGGCTCGCGCGTCACGTCGACATTGGCGAAGATCTTCGCGGATTCGGAGATGCCCGGCAGCCGCTCGGCCAGCACTGCGGGATCGAGGTGGTCGAGATGCAGGAAGATGTGATCCTTCTTCTTGCCGACGCCGCGGCCTTCGCGGATCTCGATGGTCATTGCGCGCGAGACGACGTCGCGCGAGGCGAGGTCCTTGGCGGACGGCGCGTAGCGCTCCATGAAGCGGTCGCCCTCGGAGTTGACGAGATAGCCGCCTTCGCCGCGCGCCCCTTCGGTGACCAGACACCCCGAGCCGTAGATGCCGGTCGGATGGAACTGCACGAACTCCATGTCCTGGAGCGGCAGCCCTGCGCGCAGCACCATGCCGCCGCCATCACCCGTGCAAGTATGGGCCGAGGTGCAGGAGGCGTAGGCGCGGCCGTAGCCGCCGGTCGCGAGAATCGTGGTCTGGGCGCGGAAGCGGTGCAGCGTGCCGTCGTCGAGTTTGAGCGCGATCACGCCGCGGCAGGCACCCTGGTCGTCCATGATCAGGTCGATGGCGAAGAACTCGATGAAGAACTCGGCCGCATGGCGCAGCGACTGGCCGTACATCGTGTGCAGCATGGCGTGGCCGGTGCGGTCGGCGGCCGCGCAGGTGCGCTGCGCCTGGCCCTTGCCGTAATCCATGGTCATGCCGCCGAACGGACGCTGATAGATCTTGCCGTCCTCGGTGCGCGAGAACGGCACGCCCCAATGCTCGAGCTCGTAAACCGCCTCGGGCGCGTTGCGCACCATGTATTCGATCGCGTCCTGGTCCCCTAACCAGTCCGACCCCTTCACGGTGTCGTACATGTGCCAGCGCCAGTCGTCCTTGTGCATGTTGCCGAGCGAGGCCGAGATGCCGCCCTGCGCCGCGACCGTGTGCGAGCGCGTCGGGAACACCTTGGTGATGCAAGCCGTGCGCAGGCCCGCCTCGCTGCAGCCGACCACGGCACGCAGGCCGGCGCCGCCGGCGCCGACCACGACGACGTCATAGGTGTGGTCTTCGATCGGGTAGGCTTTTCCGTTGGTGGCGGGAGCGCCGTTGCCCTTGCCATTCGTCGCTGCGGCCATGGGTTACACTCCGGATGAAAGTTTCAGGATCGCGTAGATCGAGGCGAGCGCCACCGCGATCGAGAAGAAATTGTTGAGCATGATCGAAACGAGCTTCAGCTTCTCGTTATGGACGTAGTCCTCGATCACGACCTGCATCCCGATCTTCATGTGCCAGGCGCTGGCGATGATGAAGAGCAGCATGATCACCGCGATCGGCAGCGAGCCGAGGATCTGCGCCGCGCCGGCCTGGTTGCGGCCGAGCAGCATCATGACGACCACTAGCACCGGTATCATCAGCAGTGTCATCGCAACGCCGGTGATGCGCTGGTGCCAGAAATCCGACGTGCCCGAATGCGCGGCGCCGAGATTGCGGACGCGGCCGAGCGGGGTGCGCATGCTGCGCTTCGGCGTATCGGTCGCGCTCATCGTCCACCTCCGATCGCGTATGCGATGATCCAGATCAGCACGGTCAGTGCGATGCCGCCGATCAGCGCGCCCCAGGTCAGCGCTTCCCGCTCGTTGGCCTTGAAGCCGTAGCCGAGGTCCCACACGAAGTGCCGGATACCGCTAAGCATATGGTGCATCAGCGCCCAGGTGTAGCCGAACACGATCAGCCGTCCGATGATGCTGCCGGTAAAGGCCTGCACATTGGCATAGGCGGCAGGTCCCGAGGCTGCCGCGATCAGCCACCAGGCCAGCAGCAGGGTTCCCACATAAAGGGCGATGCCGGTGGCGCGGTGGATGATGGACAGCGCCATCGTCAGCGTCCAGCGGTAGGTTTGCATGTGCGGCGAGAGCGGTCGTTCGATCCGTGCGGTCATGGGCGGCTTTGATGTTTTATGGCGGCCCAGCAAGGGCGCGCGGGGATCGCGAAAGGTCGGCCCTATTTACGGAGTCGAATCTATCGACGCAATCACCAAATCGCCATAAACCGAACCTGGGTTCAGCACTACAGCGACGAGAAACAAGGCCGATCAGAGGCTTGGTATACCAGACGGTGTCCAGTCACTCGAAGAACGGAATCATGAATCAGTTTTTCTTTGGACGCCTCAATTGGCATTGAAAACACTATTGGAACGCCTCTAATCGACTGCGGTTGGCGACTGCTTTCTCAAGACGCCGGGTGTGGATTTCAGCTCGCCCGCTCGTTCACTTGCCCGGCCCGAGTCATTTTGATCGTCCTCTTTCTGGCAACGGATATGCACATTCCGCAATCCACCCAGCCGCAACGCTCAGCCGGCGCTCGGGTTGCTCGGTGATCACGTCCGGAATGACCACGGCGAAAGCACTAGAGCTCCACCAAACTGAACGGATGGTTCTTGCGCCAGCGTTCGGCCAGGAAGTCCACGAAAGCCCGAATCTTCGCAGATCCCCGCAGGGACGGCCCATAGAGCGCGTGGAGCGGCGCAGGGGCCGGCTCGTGATCCCCGAGGATGCGGCACAGTCGCCCCTCGGCCAGCTCTGCGTCCACCTGCCATGACGGCACGCGGACGATGCCCGCGCCATTCCGCGCGGCCGTGACCAGCGCGTCGAGACTGTTGACCCACAGCCGGCCGGATACGCGCACCCTGGATGCGCTCTTCCCGTCGCGACCAAAACGCCAGATGGCAACGCCCGGCGTGTCGGAAAACACGAGGCAGTCATGCTGGATGAGGTCCGAGGGCGCTTGCGGCGTGCCGCGCCGCGCCAAATAGTCGGGCGACGCGCAGTGGATCATTTGCACCTCGGCCAGCTTGCGCGTGACGAGCTGCGAATCCGGCAGGCGTCCGACCCGGAGCGCGAGATGGACATCTTCTTCCACGAGCTCGACGCGCCGATCGACCAGCAACAGCTCGACCGAGAGCGATGGATAGCGGCGTAGGAAATCGCCAAGCAGCGGCGAAATCAGCAGGCGTCCCATCAAGGTCGGGGCGCTGACGCGCAGGCGTCCCGAGGGCTCCCGTCGCGTGCCCGCCAGCGCTTCCTCGATCTCCCTGACGTCGCCGAGAATCGATCGGGCGCGTTCGTAGAGGATGCGTCCCTCTTCCGTGAGCACCATCTGCCGCGTCGTTCGTACCAATAGGCGCGTGCCGAAATGCTGTTCCAGCGCGGTGATCTGCCGGCTCACCGATGTCAGCGAACTCGGCAGCGACCTCGCGGCGGCGGACAAGCTGCCGGCGTCCACCACCTGAACGAAGGTCGCCATGGCCTCGAGCTGGTCCACCTTTATCCTTCCGCATTTCGCAAGCTAGCCCACCCAGCTTCGCGCATAGTCGCGCCATGTGAAAGGGTCTATGCAGGGCCACGACCGGAACCAAGTTTGGAAGCTCTGATGGCGGGACTTGATATTGCGGAGATCGGCGAGCTGGCGCTCCTGCTCATCGCGGTTGGCGCGCTCTGTGGCTTTCTTGCCGGCGTGTTCGGCATCGGCGGCGGCGCCATCCTGGTGCCGGTGTTCTACGAATGCTTCCGCATCGCCGGCGTGCCGCTGGAGGTGCGGATGCCGCTCTGCGTCGGCACCTCGCTTGCGGTGATCATCCCGACCTCGATCCGATCGTTCCAGGCGCACTACAAACGCGGTGCGGTCGACATGAGCATCCTGCGCGTGTGGTGGCTGCCGATCGTGATCGGCGTCGTCGCCGGCAGCGTGGTTGCGCGCTACGCGCCGGAACGCTTGTTCAAGATCGTGTTCGTTGCCGTCGCCTATTCCGCGGCCGCCCGCCTCATCCTCGCGCGCGAGAGCTGGAAGCTCGGCGATGACCTGCCGAAGGGGCCCTTGATGCGCGCCTACGGCTTCTGTGTCGGCATTCTCTCGACGCTGATGGGCATCGGCGGCGGCCTGTTCTCGAATCTGCTGATGACCTTCTATGGCCGCCCGATCCATCAGGCAGTGGCGACGTCATCGGCGCTCGCGGTGCTGATCTCGATCCCCGGCGCGCTCGGCTACATCTATGCCGGCTGGCCGGCGGCTGCGCGCTATCCGGCGGTCGCCGCGCTGCAATTCCCGGTCGCGCTCGGCTACGTCTCGCTGATCGGTGCCGTGGTGGTGATGCCGATGAGCCTTGTGACCGCACCGCTCGGCGTGAGGGCCGCGCATGCGATGTCGAAGCGCGCGCTCGAAGTCGCGTTCGGCTGTTATCTCTTCATTGTCGGAAGCAGGTTTGTGATGAGTCTCGTCGGCGGGCAATAATCGGCGAATTAATCTTTCAATCGCACTTCGCTGTGTCGCCACATACGAAGGTCGCCAATCCCTTCGATCCGATCGGTGTCGGCAAGTACCTTCAATCGTGCCGCGATCATTTCGTAACTGATCGACAATTCCAGTTCTTTACAGCGGTCCATCACAAGACCCACCATCATGGCGGTCTTTCGCCAAGTCGGCTTCATGGCCGAGAAAATGATCTCGTCGAACCGTTCCTCGGTGACGGATGCCGGGAGGCGTACATCATCCCATGTGAGCTCGCTGCTAGTTGTGGCCGGCTCCCAGTCAGGCTTTGGGGGCTCCAGATCCGGATACTGCTCGTAAATTGGCCGGAGTAATTCGTCCTCCAAAGCGCCGACGACGCCGTAGAGGCGGTCTTCCAGCTCGATCCGCTCGGTTTTGCCAAGCCCCGCGATGGCCATTCGGGCCCGATCCAATGCCGCGCAGGCATCAAGGAGATAATGGTTGATCCGGACAGCCTGCTCGAGTTTCATGCGTCCCCAGCCCCGGAGCTACTAAGCCCCTCACTTCTTGGCGTAGATATCCTTGTACGTATCCCGCAAAATATTCTTCTGCACCTTGCCCATGGTGTTGCGCGGCAGCTCGTCGACGACGAAGACGCGCTTGGGCATCTTGAACTTTGCCAGACGGCCGTCGAGCGCCTTCAGAACCGAGGCCTCGCTCACGTCTGCGCCCTTGTTGCAGACCAAGACGGCGGTCACGCCCTCGCCGAAATCCGCATGCGGCACGCCGATCACGGCGGACTCGATCACGCCGGGCATGGCGTCGATCTCGGTCTCGATCTCCTTCGGGTAGACATTGAAGCCGCCGGAGATCACGAGATCCTTACCGCGGCCGAGAATGTGGACGTAACCCTTATCGTCGATCTTGCCGAGATCGCCGGTGATGAAGAAGCCGTCGGGCCGGAATTCGGATTTAGTCTTCTCCGGCATGCGCCAATAGCCCTTGAACACGTTCGGGCCCTTCACCTCGATCATGCCGATCTCGTCGCGCGGCAGCTCCTTGCCGGTCTCGGGCTCGGTCACGCGCACGGCGACGCCGGGGAGGGGAAAGCCGACCGCGCCGGGCACACGCTCGCCGTCATAGGGATTCGACGTGTTCATGTTGGTCTCGGTCATGCCGTAGCGCTCGAGCACCGCATGGCCCGTGCGTGCCGACCATTCGCGATGGGTCTCGGCGAGCAGCGGCGCCGAGCCGGAGATGAACAGCCGCATGTGCCTGGTCGTCTCCCGCGACAGCGCGGGATTTTGCAGCAGGCGCGTATAGAAGGTCGGCACGCCCATCAGCACCGTGGCGCGCGCCATCAGCTTGATGATGAGGTCGGGGTCGAGCTTCGGCAGGAAGATCATCGACGCCCGCGCGAACAGCGTCACGTTGGTCGCCACGAACAGACCGTGGGTGTGATAGATCGGCAGCGCGTGGATCAGCGCGTCCTTGTCGGTGAAGCGCCAGTAGTCGACGAGGCTCAACGAGTTCGATGCGAGATTGTCGTGCGTGAGCATCGCGCCCTTGGAGCGGCCGGTGGTGCCGGACGTGTAGAGGATGGCGGCGAGGTCGTCGCTTGCGCGCGGCACTGTGGTGAACTCGCTACTGGCCTTGTCGGCGGCCTCGGTCAGCGAGCCATTGCCGTCCGGCCCCAGCGTGTCGACCTTGGCCTTCACCTTGGCGGCAACCGGGGCGAGGCCCTCGGCCTTGGAGGGATCGCAAACCACCAGCGCGGGCTCGGCATCGCCGATGAAATAGTCGAGCTCGTTCAGCGTGTAGGCGGTATTGAGCGGCAGGTAGACCGCGCCGGCTCGCACGGTTGCGAGATACAGCACGATGTTGGTGACGGATTTCTCGACCTGGACCGCGACGCGGTCACCGGGTTTCACGCCGCGCGCGACCAGCACGTTTGCCATTTGTCCAGCGCGTGCGATCAGATCGCCATAGCTGATACGGGTCCCATCACGCGTCTCGATCGCGAGGCGCTTGGGATCATCGAGGCCGTCGAACAGGCGGGAAAACAGGTTGGCGTTGGCTGCTTCGTTCATGCAAGATTTCCTCGACCGCAAGGCTTGTAAAACAAGGCCGGTCAAAACCGAGGGCTGGATTAGCAAAAACCGCCCCAATGAAGCAACGGAGACAGTTTGCATGACCAAAAACGGGAAACGCGTGGCCTGGGTCACCGGTGGCGGCAGCGGGATCGGGGAGGCCGGCGCGAAGGCGCTCGCGGCCGACGGCTGGACGGTGGTGGTCTCGGGCCGGCGCAAAGATGCCCTGGATGCCGTGGTTGCGAAGATCAGCAAGGCTGGCGGCACGGCCGAGGCTTTGGCGCTGGACGTGTCGGTCGCAGCCGATGCCCAGAAGGCGGCCGATCAAATCGTCGCAAAGCACGGCCGCATCGACCTTCTCGTGAACAATGCCGGCATCAACGTTCCCAAGCGGAGCTGGAAGGACATGGAACTGGAGGGCTGGGACAAGCTCGTCCAGGTCAATCTCAACGGCGTGCTGTATTGCATGCGCGCGGTGCTGCCGACGATGCGCAAGCAGCAGGACGGCTCGATCATCAACGTCTCGTCCTGGGCCGGCCGCCACGTCTCGAAGATGCCGGGCCCGGCCTACACCACCACCAAGCATGCAGTGCTGGCGCTGACCCATTCCTTCAACATGGACGAATGCGTCAACGGCCTGCGCGCCTGCTGCCTTATGCCGGGCGAGGTCGCTACCCCAATCCTGAAGCTGCGGCCCGTGGTGCCGAGCGAGGAGGAGCAGGGGAGGATGCTGCAATCCGAAGATCTCGGGCGCACCATCGCCTTCATCGCATCGATGCCGCCGCGCGTCTGCATCAACGAGGTGCTGATCAGCCCGACGCATAATCGCGGGTTCATCCAGACGCCGATGAGCAGGGATTAGCAGAACACGTTGTCCTGTAGGGTGGGCAAAGCGAAGCGTGCCCACAACGCGCGCCTCAATCGCGAATACATGGTGGGCACGGCGCTGTCGCGCCTTTGCCCACCCTACGACATCGAGGCGTGCAGCGCGCTACATCCTCCCTCGTCGTCCTGGCTTTCGCCAGGACGACAAATGAGCGCGTAGCGCGACCGCGCCACCACACGAAATCCCTCCTGCAAAGTTTCACGCATCACAATAAATTATTCCCCGAAACCGCTGCGCAAACCCTCCCGTAGTTCGGACCAACGACGGGCTGCCTCACCTCAAACGTCGCAGTCCGTCGTTGCCCAACTCATCCGCCGGCGACTGCCGGTCACAATCCAATCGGGAGACTCTCCATGTCGAAGCGCATTGCCTATCTCGCCGCCGCCGCCTTCAGCGCACTGGCCATCACGGCGACCGTCGTCGCACCCGTCCGCGCCGAGGAGAAGACCGTCATGGTCGGCGGCGCGGCGATGTTCCCCTCCAAGAACATCATCCAGAATGCGGTCAACTCGAAGGACCACACCACGCTGGTGGCGGCGGTGAAGGCGGCTGGTCTCGTGCAGACGCTGGAAGGCAAGGGCCCGTTCACGGTGTTCGCACCGACCAACACCGCCTTCGGCAAGCTGCCGGCCGGCACCGTCGATAGCCTGGTCAAGCCTGAGAACAAGGCGACTCTGACCAAGATCCTCACCTACCATGTCGTGCCCGGCAAGCTCGAGGCCTCCGCTCTCACCGACGGCAAGAAGCTGAAGACCGCCGAAGGCGAGGAGCTCACCGTCAAGAAGATGGACGGCAAGACCTGGATCGTCGATGCCAAGGGCGGTACCTCTATGGTGACGATCTCCAACGTCAACCAGTCGAACGGCGTCATCCATGTGGTCGACACCGTGCTGATGCCCGCGACGTAACACCGCGCAAGCCTGTTTCATCCCCGAAAAGACAGGGTGTGACGAATCGGCGAGCCGGGGCACCGGCTCGCTTTATTGTGACGACGATACCTCGCTTGCATCGATTCGATAGCAAGCGGGGCGTAACGAAAGCGCAAGACCGGCGTATATTTACCCACACACGACGCCCAGGACGGAACCATCATGTCGAGCCTCACCGTAACCGAAGCGCAGGCCAGGGCCACCCCGGCCAAAGTGATCCAGCCGGCCTGGGTCCGGGTCATGCACTGGATCAATGCTCTTGCCGTGATCCTGATGATCATGTCGGGCTGGCAGATCTACAACGCCTCGCCGCTGTTCAACTTCAGCTTCTCCCGCGACATCACGCTCGGCGGCTGGCTCGGTGGCGCGCTGCTCTGGCATTTCGCGGCGATGTGGCTGCTGATAGTCAACGGGCTCGCCTATCTCGTCACCGGTCTTGCCACCGGCCGCTTCCGGAAAAAATTGCTGCCGATCACGCCGGCGGGTGTGATCCATGACGTCAAGGCGGCGCTGACCTTCAAGCTCAGCCATGACGATCTCACCGTTTACAATTACGTGCAGCGCCTGCTCTATGCCGGCATCATCGTGGTCGGCATCCTCATCGTGCTGTCGGGCCTGTCGATCTGGAAGCCGGTGCAGCTCTACTATCTGGTGATGCTGTTCGGCGACTATCCGACCGCGCGCTACGTCCATTTCTTCTGCATGGCCGCGATCTGCGCCTTTCTCGTGATCCACGTTGCGCTGGCGCTGCTCGTGCCGAAGAGCCTGCGCGCCATGATCATCGGTCGATGAGAGGGAGCACAATCATGGCCAAGCGTTCATTCCTGATCCCCGGCGTCGACAAGCGGCTGCTGATCAAGGACTCCATCAAGGCGATGCCGGACTTCACCCGCCGCCGCTTCATCGCGGGCGGCGCCAGCCTCGGCGCGCTGACGCTGCTCACCGGCTGCGACGTCATCGACTCCTCCTCGGCCGAGACCATGCTGGCGAAGGTGTCGAAATTCAACGACGCCGTGCAGGCCTGGATGTTCAATCCCGACGCGCTGGCGCCGACCTTCCCCGAGAGCGCGATCACCAAACCTTTCCCCTTCAACGGCTATTATGATCTCGACGATGCGCCCGAGATCGACGCCGACGACTGGAAGCTCGAGGTGCGCGGCCTCGTCGACAACAAGAAGTCGTGGACGCTTCCTGATCTCTACAAGCTGCCGCAGGTCACGCAGATCACGCGTCACATCTGCGTGGAGGGCTGGAGCGCGATCGGAAGCTGGACCGGTACGCCCTTGCGTGACTTCCTCAAGCTGGTCGGCGCCGACACCCGCGCCAAATATGTCTGGTTCCAGTGCGCCGACAAGGACGGCTACAACTCGCCGCTCGACATGCGCAGCGCGCTGCATCCGCAGACGCAGATGACGTTCAAGTTCGCGAACGACATTTTGCCGCGCGCCTACGGCTTCCCGATGAAAATCCGCGTGCCGACAAAACTCGGCTTCAAGAACCCGAAATACGTCGTCTCGATGGAAGTCACCAACGACTACAAGGGCGGCTATTGGGAAGACCAGGGGTACAATTCGTTCAGCGGGAGTTAGCCTCCACATTTGTATGGTGGGTAAAGCGACTTGTCCGCCGTAGCTCGAAGAGCGAGAGCGGAAGCGTAACCCACCGCTTCGCCCTCCCGCGCGTCAAGAGACTGGTGGGTTACGCTGGCGCTAACCCGCCCTACGGCGCCGGGTGCTTCGGCCCCACCTTCCGCTGACACAGCGCCGCCAGAGCGCCGAGCGCGAGCAGCGCCGCAGACACGTTCAGCGCATAGGAGAGGCTGCCCAGCGCATCCGTGATCGCGCCGACCACGATTGGCCCCAGCGTCTGGCCGACGCCGAACGAGATCGTCATTGCCGCGATCGCGGTCGGCCAGGCCTCATGCGGATAGTTGAAGCGCACGAAGGCGGTGGTCGAGCCGACGACCGCGAAGAAGGCGACGCCGAACACGACCGCGGAGATCGTCAGCCACATCGTCGAATGTCCGAGAATCGGCAGGGCGGCGCCGAGCGCGTTGGTGCCGAGGATGATGGCGGTGGCAAGTCCGCCGCGATCGAGCGCAAGCACGCCGCGCCAGATCCACGGTGTCGCAAACGCGCTGACGCCAATCAGGCCCCAGAACGCGGCCTGTGCAGCGGCGCCGCCGCCGGCATCGCGCACATAGGCGATCATGAAGGTCATGTAGGCGATGTAGCCCGCGCCGAACAGGAAATAGCCGGCGAGATAGATCAGCACGGGAGGGATCGCGAAGGAGGCGTGGGTGCCTTCCGTGAAACGCGCGCGGCTCTCGATGCGGATCAGGAACAGCGGGATCGTCATCGCGGCGGAGAGCAGCGCCAGCGTCCACCACACGATCCACCACGAGCCCGGCCCGAAATACTGCAAGGCAAACGGCGCAATCAGCCCGGAGGCGAGGATGCCCACGCCAGGGCCGGCATAGAACAGGCTGAGCAGGAAATTCGCCCGCTGCGGATGGGCCTGCGCGATGATGGCGGCCAGCGCGCCGCCGGCGACGAAGCCGGCCGCGGCGCCCAGGCCCAGCACGAGTCGCGCAAGGCTCAGCGCGACGAAATTGCCGGTCAGCGCGCACACCGCGAGGGCGGCGACGCAGGCCACCGTTCCGCCGCGGATCGCGACCGACCAGCCGACCCGCCCGATCAGCCGGGAGGCCATCAGCGCGCCCGCAAGGTAGCCGACGGCGTTGATGGTGTTCATGAAGCCGGCCGCCGAGTAGGACCAGTTCAGGCTGTCCCGCATGTCCGGCAGCACCAGGGCATAGGCAAAACGGCCGATGCCGAGCCCGACCGTCGCCGCCAGCGACAGTGTCAGGATCAGCCGCGCGGGATGCGCGTCGGATTGGGGGCGGTCTGGGGCGTGCAAGGGGTACTCCGGGCGCGGGGAGTGTGGCAGGCGAGGGGTGGCTTGCACAGGTGCGCCCCGGCAATGGTGTCTTGCCAAGCGCGCAATGCCGCTCTAGCACTCCGGCCGAAATTCACGAGGCGCCGTCATGCCCGGCCTTGTGCCGGGCATCCACGCCTTCTGCGCCACCCAGGCGAGACGTGGATGGCCGGGACAAGCCCGGCCATGACGAAATGGAGGAAAAAACGTCATGGCGACCCACAAATTGCTGCTGCTCCCCGGCGACGGCATCGGCCCGGAAGTGATGGGCGAGGTGAAGCGGCTGATCGACTGGCTCAATTCGGCAGGCATTGCCAAATTCGAGACCGAGAGCGGGCTCGTCGGCGGCGCCGCCTATGACGCCCACAAGGTATCGATCTCGGAAGGCGACATGGCCAAGGCCAGGGATGCCGATGCCGTAATTTTCGGCGCGGTCGGCGGCCCCAAGTGGGATGCCGTGCCTTACGAGGTGCGCCCGGAAGCCGGCCTGTTGCGCCTCCGCAAGGATCTCGGCCTGTTCGCCAACCTCCGTCCCGCCGTGTGCTACCCGGCGCTGGCCGATGCCTCGAGCCTGAAGCGCGAGGCGGTCGAAGGCCTCGATATCGTCATCGTGCGCGAGCTCACCGGCGGCGTCTATTTCGGCGAGCCCAAGACCATCACCGATCTCGGCAACGGCCAGAAGCGCGCCATCGATACCCAGGTCTACGACACCTATGAGATCGAGCGCATCGCCCGCGTCGCCTTCGACCTTGCCAAGAAGCGCCGCAACAAGGTGACGTCGATGGAAAAGCGCAACGTCATGAAGTCGGGCGTGCTCTGGAACGAGGTGGTGACGCAGGTCCACAAGCGCGAATATGCAGACGTCACGCTCGAGCATCAGCTCGCCGATTCCGGCGGCATGATGCTGGTGAAGTGGCCGAAGCAGTTCGACGTCATCGTCACCGACAACCTGTTCGGCGACATGCTCTCCGACATCGCGGCGATGCTGACGGGCTCGCTCGGCATGTTGCCGTCGGCCTCGCTCGGCGAGGTCGACGTGAAGAGCAAGAAGCGCAAGGCGCTGTACGAGCCGGTGCACGGCTCGGCGCCCGACATCGCCGGCAGGGGCCTCGCCAATCCGATCGCGATGATCTCGTCCTTCGGCATGGCGCTGCGCTATTCCTTCGACATGGGCGCGCTCGCCGACAAGGTCGACCAGGCGATCGCCGCCGTGCTCGCGAGCGGCCTGCGCACCGCCGACATCAAGTCGGAAGGCACCACCGCCGCCTCGACCACGCAGATGGGCGAAGCGATCCTGAAGGAATTGCAGAAGCTGCACGCGTAAGCGGCAAGCGGCGCATCTGAGGGTGGATTAGCCCTGCGGCTGCGCGAAGCGCAATCCGTTCGGCGTAACCCACCACTTCTATCTCCGCGGAAGCCAAAGAGGTGGGTTACGCTGCGCTAGCCCACCCTACGGGATCTCCAAAATAAATGGCCGGGCTCTCGCCCGGCCTTTTCGATTCGGTCCGCTATATGCGCTTCAGTAAAGCGGGAAATTCCGCGGATAGCCGCCGACGTCGGACGGTGTAGACAGCGGCTGGCGATCGATCGGACGGTTGTTGTTCTCGCGCGCGAAAGTCGGGTACCCGTACGGCGACGGGAACGCATAGTCCATGAACTTGCGGTCGCCCGGATTGACCTCGGTGCCGCCATCGAGCCAGGAGCGCTTGCTCACATAGAGGCGGGTGCGCGGGCCCTGCTGATAGACCGCGTTGGGACCGCTCGCGCCGTCATAGCGCTGCTTCCTGGTCTCGGCCGAGGCCGGCGTCGTGAGCCCTGCGGCAATCACGGCGCCCGCCGCAAGCCAGATCGCCAATTTGTTCGCGGCAGAGAATTTCGAGCTCATCACGTCCCCTTCAGGCGGCAAGCCGCCAATCAATTTCACCCCATACTAGCCCGACAGGGGCGGCCACAACTAGGTCTATTGGGTCACACCAGAACGGAATAATCGTACGCGCAGTCAAAAGTTGCATGAAAGCCAGCGACTTGACCTTGATGCCGGTCAAAGCGTCCCGCGCAACTGCGCCTGCTCGGCTCCCAGCAGCCAATCCGGCGATCCGGTTGGGCCGCACGGACGGCGCCTGAGCTCGGCATGGGCGAACAATTCCGCCAGCTTCGGCTCATTGCCCGCGGTCAAAAGCGTCAGCCGGTTCAGCGTGCAGGCGATCGCCGCGCGCTGCGCGGGCGGGGTGTCGCCCTGGCAAGAGAACCCGGAGATATGGAGCGCCGGGTCGACGCTGCGCTTGAGAAAGCCCAGGCACGACCGGGTCTCCCCCGCCGTCCCGCCGGAGCGGAACAGCGCGACCGGTCCGAATTTCGTGTCGATCAGTCCGGCTTGCTCGAGCGGCACTGTTGCGCCCATCACGCTGGCCAGGATGGCGGAGGCCGGCTGGCCTGCGTCGAATTCGCCGCCGGGCCGGTAGATGTCGAGCTCGGCGACGATCCCATCGGCCTCGCCGGTCCAGCGCATGACGTCCCTGCGGCCGCCGCCGGGGTGTCGGAGAATGATGTAAGAGGCTGATTTTTCAGATGAATCAAGTCGGCTGAGAGCGAATGCCGGATGCGAGCGGTCGGCGACGCTCCAGCCCGGCTTCAGCGCGGGCTCATCGTTGCTCAGGTCCGGGAGCTGGCCGAGAGCCGCAACGCCGAGGATGGCAAGGAGCGCCAGCGCCCCCACATAGGCGAACAGGTGCGCCAGCGTGCCGACGACCTCGTCGGCAAAGCCGGCGAGCGCCAGAAGGATGCTGGTCCTGGTGGGAGTAGCGGCCGGGCCGACCGGGAACGCCTGCATTCACTGCCTTCAGATACGGTCGAACGTTGTCTTGAGGCCGGTTCTCGCATAGAAGCGCTGCTCTTCCTGCTTGCGCGTGATCTCGCAGGAGGGCCTTTTTCATCGGAGAGTGAACGATGGGTTACAAAGTCGCAGTCGTCGGAGCGACCGGCAACGTCGGACGGGAAATGCTCAACATTTTGGATGAGCGTAAATTCCCCGCGGACGAGGTCGTGGCGCTGGCGTCGCGCCGCAGCGTCGGCGTCGAAGTCTCCTATGGCGACCGCACCTTGAAGGTCAAAGCGCTCGAGCATTACGACTTCTCCGACATCGACATCTGCCTGATGTCGGCGGGCGGTTCGGTGTCGAAGGAATGGTCGCCGAAGATCGGTGCCGCCGGTGCGGTCGTGATCGACAATTCCTCGGCCTGGCGCATGGATCCGGACGTGCCGCTGATCGTGCCGGAAGTGAATGCGGACGCGACCAAGGACTTCTCGAAGAAGAACATCATCGCCAACCCGAACTGCTCGACGGCGCAGCTCGTCGTCGCGCTGAAGCCGCTGCACGACAAGGCGACGATCAAGCGCGTCGTCGTCTCGACCTATCAGTCGGTGTCGGGCGCCGGCAAGGATGCGATGGACGAGTTGTTCTCGCAGACCAAGGCCGTCTACACCAATGACGAGCTGATCGCGAAGAAATTCCCCAAACGCATCGCCTTCAATGTCATCCCCCACATCGACGTCTTCATGGAGGACGGCTACACCAAGGAAGAGTGGAAGATGATGGCGGAGACCAAGAAGATTCTTGATCCCAAGATCAAGCTCTCCGCGACCTGCGTGCGCGTGCCGGTGTTCGTCGGCCACTCCGAGGCCGTCAACATCGAGTTCGAGAACCCGATCACCGCGGATGAAGCGCGCGAGATCCTGCGCAAGGCGCCCGGCTGTCTCGTCATCGACAAGCAGGAGCCCGGCGGCTACGCCACGCCCTATGAGGCGGCTGGCGAAGACGCGACCTATATCAGCCGCATCCGCGAGGACGCGACCGTGGAGAACGGCCTCGTGCTGTGGTGCGTGTCGGACAATTTGCGCAAGGGCGCCGCGCTGAACGCCATCCAGATCGCCGAGGTCCTGATCAACCGCAAGCTGATCAGCGCCAAGAAGAAAGCGGCGTAGTTAGCGAATAGGGAGTGGCGAATAGCGAATGGATATCCTCTATTCGCTACTCGCCATTCGCTATTCGCTTTCTCGCACGCTGCGAAATTCCTTCGCCACCTTGTCCAGCACGAACAGCGATCCCTCGGCGACGCCGAAATAGGCGCCATGGAGCTGAGTGTGGCCGCTCTCCACGGCCTTGCGCACGAACGGGAAGGTCATGAGGTTTTCGAGGCTGCGGAATACTGCGGCCTTCTCGATGCGCTCGACGAATTGTGCCATCGTCTCGTGCTCGCGCTGCTCGACGACCTCGCCGGGCTTGATGAACATCTGCATCCAGCGCCCGATGAAATCGCCGGGGGTGAGCGGCTCGATCTTGTCGACGAAGGCGCGGATGCCGCCGCATTGCGCATGCCCGAGCACCACGATGTGTTTGACGCGCAGTACGGTGACCGCATATTCCAGCGCAGCCGAGACGCCGTGCGCGCCTTCATCGGGCTGATACACCGGCACCAGATTGGCGATGTTGCGGACGACGAACAGCTCGCCCGGGCCGACGTCGAAGATCACCTCAGGTGAGACGCGGGAATCGCAGCAGCCGATCACCATCACTTCCGGCGACTGCCCTTTCACTGACAGCTCGCGGTAGCGGTTCTGCTCGGCCGGCAGCCGTTGGGTGGCGAACGCCCTGTAGCCGTCCAGCAAGTGCTGAGGGAACGTGCTCATGACCCATGCCTAATCATATGCCGAAGGGGCGAACAAGCCTTTCGAATAGGCAGGCCAGATGCTATCGGCTTCGGTAACAGCCCGCTCGAGGAAACCGGAAGGAACGCTTGCATGACCCGCCCGCGCCGCAGCCATCTGTTCATGCCCGGTTCCAACCCCCGCGCCCTTGAAAAGGCGCGCAACCTGTCCGCCGACGGGCTGATCCTCGACCTCGAGGATTCCGTCGCCCCCGACGCCAAGGCGGTGGCGCGCGACCAGATCGCCGCCGCGATCGCGGCCAAGGGGTTCGGCAGGCGCGAGATTTTGATCCGGACCAACGGCCTCGACACACCCTGGTGGGCCGATGACATCGCGATGGCGGCCAAGGCGTCGCCGGACGGCATCCTGGTTCCAAAGGTCTCCAGCGTCGAGGACCTCGACACGATCGGCCGCCGGCTGGCCGAGTTCGGCGCCGCGCCGACGGTCAGGGTCTGGGCCATGATCGAGACCGCGCGCGCGGTGCTGCACGCCGAGGAGCTGTCTGCAGCCGGGCGCGATCCGAAGACGCGGCTGTCGGGCTTCGTGTTCGGGCCCAACGACATCTCGCGGGAGACGCGGATCCGGATGCTGCCGGGCCGCGCCGCGATGATCCCGATGATCACCCACTGCATCCTCGCGACGCGCGCCCATGGCCTCGAAATCCTCGACGGCCCCTATAGCGACATCAACAATTCCGATGGTTTCGCGACGGAATGCGCGCAAGGCCGCGATCTCGGCTTCGACGGCAAGACGCTGATCCATCCGTCGCAGATCGATGCCTGCAACGCGATCTTCACGCCGCCTGAAGAAGAAGTTGCGCGTGCCCGCAAGATCATTGCGGCGTTCGAATTGCCGGAGAATGTGTCACGCGGCGCGATCCGGCTCGATGGCCAGATGGTGGAACGCCTGCACGCCGACATGGCGCGGCGCACGATCGAGATCGCTGACGCGATCGCTGCGATGGGTAAGGGTTAAGGCGCGTACTGCATCGGCTAGTCGCGATACCGGCAGAACTCGTCCCCGTTTTCGTATTCGATACAGGTCTTCACGCGAGGACGAGGCCGGACTTCATAGTAACGGCCCTCGCTCCGGTCCACAGAGCCATATCTGCGGCCGCGATCCATGTCATCATCGTCTTGCCGCCAGTTTCGGCCGGTGGTCCGATGATCTTCATCCTGGTCCATCATGCGCCCCTGGCGCTGACGCATGCGGTCCATGTCCATACGGTCCTCACCACGCTGCCGCGCCGTCCAATCTCGATTGATCCGTGTGTCTTCGGCGTTGCGGCGGTCCCGGTCGCGAGATTGGTCTGACTGTTGCGGTGTACGTTCCGGCTGAGTTGGAGTGTCTTGGGCCTGCGACTGGCCCGACTGTTGCGCGGGGCGCTCGGGGCCGGCTTGGCTCGTGGATTGGTTCGTGTCTGACGTTGTCTGCTGAGCAGACGCGGTGACGGGAATGATCCCAGACATCAGGAACAGGATGGCTGCCAGGTCTGAACGACGCATGAGTTCACCTCGCGAGTTTGCTTTGTAACCGGATGGCTCAGCGTTCGTTCTTAATAATCTTCGCCTCATAATCTTCGCCTTCCGCGATACGCCGCAACGAGCCCGATTGAACGGTTGCGGGGGGCGTTTCGGCAAACGCCGATGCACGCGCGAGTGTACCATTCAACGGCGATGCTTAACCTAGGTGAAGTATCAGGATCGATAGCGGTGCTGTGTCAGGAACCTCAATGAGGAGAAATGCTTAAGGAAGAGGGGTCCTAACCATCTAGCGGGTCGTCTATGATCAGAAGCCCTGACAGGTCGCTGGACCGCTTCACCTGTTCGCGTGCGGCGGTGATGGTGGTCGAGGACGATTATTTCATCCGGGCAATGATTGCCGACGAGCTGCGCAGCTCTGGCTTCCAGGTTGTTGAATGTAGCACCGCCGATGAGGCCATGGACGTCCTGAATGCCGGCGCCGATGTCTCCATCGTCTTTAGCGACATTCGCATGCCGGGATCTATGGATGGGGCGACGCTTGCGTTGGTCCTGAGCGAGCGGTTTCCTGCTCTGACTGTCGTTCTCACCTCGAGTGAGCCGCCCAACGGTTTCGTTGCCAATCAGTTTGTTCCGAAGCCCTACGATCCCGTGCGGGTTATCCAGCTAATTGACGGGCTGTTAGGAACGTCGAGACTCCCCCACCGTTGAGGCTGATGGAACAAGCACCGCGACATGGGCAGCGGGGGACGGTTCTTCTGGCCGAGCATGACGTTCTGGTGCGCATGCCCATCGCGCAGTATCTGCGCGACTGCGGATACAAAGTTCTGGAAGCCGTAACCACCGAGGAAGCTATCGAAGCTCTTGAGGATCGTCGCTTCGACGTCGGCGCCGTCATCAGCAGTATCCAACTTGCCGGCGATGGGTTCGGCATTGCGACGTGGGTGAAGCAGCACAGCCCGCACACGACGATGCTGCTGACCGGCACCCCCAAGCGAGCTGTAGACGCGGCAGCCGAGCTGTGCAGCGATGATGCTTTGCCAACCCGGCTCGCTCCGCAACTGCTGCTGCAGCGCATTCTGCAGATGCTCGCAACGCGTAGGCCGCCCGCGCAGGAAGGGCGAACGGCGATGTTGTGACCGCGCCGCATCAATGCGGTGCGAGGTCTGCGCGATCGAGCGATTCCAGCGTCGAGGCGTTGCCGCAATAGCCGTGATAGTTCTCGGCGGCGGTGCCGCTATCAAGATCGCGGTCGCACTGCGCCTTGTGGCCGCAGAGCGCGCACACGCGTTCCATGTCACGCAGCAGCAACGGCTGGGCGCGCCCGAGACGCTCCGCGCTGATGCCGAGCTGCTCCAGCATCTTCGGCAGCTCGTCGGCGGCGTGCCGGCCATGACGGACCAGCTCCTCCAGATCGTCGGGCGAAATCCTGAGATCACCCGCGATCCGGTTGAAGTCGGAGCGGTCGAGCTGCCGCATCTCGTTCAGCTCGCGGTGATGCTTCAGCCAGCCGGCAAAGGACTCGATGAGATCCTGGACGATGGGATAAGGCCTGCTTGCGGTGCTCATGCAACGCTCCATTCGAGTCGTGGAATTCGCGCCGAATAGAGCAGAGCTGCAGGAAAGTGCGTTGCGCTGGATCAAATAGGACTCTCGTATCCCGGACGCGGGTGCGGCGCGCTTGGCGATGCGGAGCATCGTCCAAAGTGCCGCTCCGCAGAGCGGGGACCCATCGTCCCGCAATTATTGGGCGCCGGCTCAGCAGCGCATCACTCACGTGCTGCGCTGCGTCGGGGCACGAGATGGGAGCTAGCGAAACCGCTCCGCCGCCCACGCATACAGGCTGCCCGGAATCGGTGGCTGGCCGCCGCGGCCTTTTGGCGAGACGTGCAGGCCGATGATCTCGGGGTTGGTGACGAGGCCGAGATAGCTCATTGGTTCGAAGAACAGCTTTGGCTCGGCATGCACGGCGTAGAACGACTGCTTCGGCAGCGCGCAGTTCAACTCGCCGGTGCGGCGGGCGAGTGCGGTCAGCGCCGCCGGCCCAAAGATCGCGACGCGGATGTCGGAGAGGCGGTTCGAGCCGCCGCGCAGGCGACGCATCGCAAACGTGATGCGATGGCGCAGCGACAGCCAGTCCGGCGTCAGCTCCTCCTGCTCCATCAGCTCTTCGAAGGCGCGGACGATGCCATGCTCTGCCGGCAGGTAGATCACGGAGTTGCCGAGCTGGCGCGGCCGCTCCCAAGCGAAGTAAGGCTTTGCCGGATTGATCTCGACCGGTTTCAAGAGCAGCACGTCGGCGTCGAGCCAGAGGCCGAGGCCCTTGGCCATCAGCTTCATCCGAAAGAAGTCGCTGAACTGCAGCGTGGTCCAGTCGCGCCAGCTTCCATCCGGCTGCGGCGGCCGCAGCCTCTCGGAGAAGGCATGCGGCAGGATCGCCTCGGCATCGGCGTTGCCGACGCCCGCGGGCAGGCCGGGAATGGTGTCGAAACTGTAGACCGTGACCTTGTGACCGGCCGCGAGCTGCGAGCGCAGACAGGTCTGGCGTAGCGCATCCATCGGACCATGCCAGAAGGTGACGATTTCGGGCAGCATGAGGCGAAGCTATACGGGATAACGAGGGCAAAGAAAAAGCCCCGGCGCTGACAGCACCGGGGCTCGAACCGAAATGCCGATCTCAGGCCCAGGCGCGCTCGCGCTTGAGCTTGTCCTCGTAGGTGTCGATCGAGGCCTTCTTCTCCATCGTCAGGCCGATGTCGTCGAGGCCGTTGATCAGGCAGTGCTTGCGGAACGGGTCGATCTCGAACTTGACCTTGCCGCCGTCGGGACCGCGGATCTCCTGGTTCGGCAGGTCGATCGTCAGCGTCGCATTGGCGCCGCGCTCAGCGTCGTCGAACAGCTTGTCGAGGTCTTCTTGGCTGACGCGGATCGGCAGAATGCCGTTCTTGAAGCAGTTGTTGTAGAAGATGTCGCCGAACGAGGTCGAGATCACGCAGCGGATGCCGAAGTCGAGCAGTGCCCAGGGCGCATGTTCGCGGCTCGAGCCGCAGCCGAAATTGTCGCCGGCGACCAGCACCTTGGCATTGCGATAGGCCGGCTGGTTGAGCACGAAATCCGGATTCTCGCTGCCATCGTCCTTGTAGCGCTGCTCGGAGAAAAGCCCCTTGCCAAGGCCGGTGCGCTTGATGGTCTTCAGATACTGCTTCGGAATGATCATGTCGGTGTCGACATTGATGATCTTCAGCGGCGCCGCGACGCCTTCCAGCGTGGTGAACTTGTCCATGGTTGCGCTTCCCGGGGTGGGTCAGGGGAAAAGCTATTTATCGCGATCGGGGCGGAAATCCTAGGCCGAATTCGGCAGATCTAGTCTGCTTGGGCCTCAATCGCCGCCATATCGTCATCCGAGAGGCCGAAATGGTGGCCGATTTCGTGGATCAGCACGTGGCGGACGATATGGCCGATCGTCTCGTCGTGCTCGGCCCAGTAATCCAGGATGGGGCGGCGGTAGAGCCAGACCATGTTGGGCAGCCGCGCCACGTCGCCAAAACTCTGCTGCGGCAGGCCGACGCCCTGAAACAGGCCGAGCAGGTCGAACTCGCTCTCGCAGTCCATCTCATCGAGGACCTCGTCGGTCGGGAAGTCGTCGACCCGGATGATCACGCCTTCGCAGAGCTTGCGAAAGTGCGCCGGCAGGTGCTTGAAAATGTCGTGCGCCACCACCTCCATCTCGGCCAGCGAGGGCGCTTTCAGATCCGTCCACATGCGCTTCTCTTAGCGCGGGTTCCTTCGTGATGCATCCGGCTTTATAGGACTGGACGAAGAGTTGACGCCGTTCGCGAAAACGGAGAGCGTACGGCGCATCAAGGGGTTGTTTCAGGCGGGTGGTACGATGCGGGCGGGAACAGCGGTACTGGTTCTACTTTGCATGGGGTTGTTTTCGCAATTTTGCACCGGCGCGGAAGCCCAGACCGCCGGTCCCGAACTCCGGTTGGCCCAGGCGGCGCCGCCAGACGCTCCGCCGCCGCGCAGGCGGCCGCCGACCCGGCTGCGCGTGCAGCCTTACTACTACTATGGCGATGAGAATCGGGTCTATCCGCGCTACAATCCCGGTCCCGACGCGGTCCGCGAGTGCAACGCGACCTATGTCCAGGAGTATCGGCCGAGCGGCACCGTGATTGTGCCGCGTATGAGCTGCTACTGGCGCCGCGGCTGACGCGTTTAACGCCCGCGTAGCGCCGCCGATCAGTCCGGCAAAGCCGGACCTGTTTTTCCTTGCAGGCAGCCTGATGAAGCCCGCATGCTGAGGGCGGAGGTCGTCATGGCGAAATGGATTGCACTGGCCGTCGCTCTTGGGCTGGCCGCAGGCTTGCCAAGCCTCGCCGCTGCTCAGGCCGTGGCGAAGCCGGACGCCTCAGCGGGGGTCGCGTTCTTCGGTCCACGGTCGCACGCGCGACACCATGACGTTGCGCGGCGCTACGTGCCCTACGAACCCCACTACTACGCGCGACCCGTTTATTATCGGCCTTATCCTTACACCGTGCCCTATCCTTTCGTGTTCGGCTTCGGGCCGTGGTGGTGATGTCGCCGCGCTAGCCGGCGGGCGCAAACCTTCGTGCGTCCCGGAATGACACGAGCAACGTCAGGACCGGTCGGCTACAGCCAATCCTTCAGCTTCCACGACGCCGGCTTCCAGCGCGTCAGGGTCTCGAGCTTCCATTGCCGGAACATCGCCGGCGGCCAGCGGCTGAGGCGCGAGGTCTCCTCGACCTCGGGCTTGGCGACGATGCGCAGCGGCGCGGCGCGCCGCCGATGCTGGCGGGTCGCCTCGCTGATCAGATCGACATATTCAGGCTTGTTGGCCATAGCGCGCGTCCTCGCGAAACCGTCGCGAGGACGAGAATGTCGGCATGCCGATTAACGGCGGCTTGCCACGATCACTCAAATTGCAGGGAGCGGCTCACCGCCAGTCCCTGACGTCGACGAAGTGACCCGCGATCGCCGCGGCTGCCGCCATCGCCGGCGACACCAGGTGCGTGCGGCCCTTGAAGCCTTGGCGCCCCTCGAAGTTGCGGTTCGAGGTCGAGGCGCAGCGCTCTTCAGGCTTCAGCTTGTCGGGGTTCATCGCAAGGCACATCGAGCAGCCCGGCTCGCGCCATTCGAAGCCAGCCTTGATGAAGACCTTGTCCAGACCCTCGGCTTCCGCCTGCTCCTTCACGATGCCGGAGCCCGGCACGACCATGGCGTTGACATGGGCCGAGACCTGCTTGCCTTCCGCGATCTTGGCGGCGGCGCGCAAGTCTTCGATGCGGCCGTTGGTGCAGGAGCCGATGAAGACGCGATCGAGCTTGATGTCGGTGATCTTGGTGCCTGCGGTGAGGCCCATATATTTCAGCGCGCGGTGCTTGGAGATGCGCTTGGCTTCATCCTCGATCTTGTCGGGATCGGGCACGAAGCCGGTCACCGAGATGACGTCCTCAGGGCTTGTGCCCCAGGTCACGATCGGCGGCAGTTTTGCTGCGTCGAGCCGGATCTCATGGTCGAAATGCGCGCCCGCGTCGGAGCGCAGCTTCTCCCAGTAGCGCATCGCTTCGTCCCAGGCCGCGCCCTTCGGCGCCTTGGGACGGTCGCGCAGGAAGTCGTAGGCCTTCTGGTCAGGCGCGACGAGGCCGGCGCGGGCGCCGCCTTCGATCGACATGTTGCAGACCGTCATACGGCCTTCCATCGACAGCGCGCGGATCGCATCGCCGGCATACTCCAGCACGTAGCCGGTGCCGCCCGCGGTGCCGATCTCGCCGATGATGGCCAGGATGATATCCTTGCCCGTCACGCCCTCCGGCAATTTGCCGTCGACGGTGACGCGCATGTTCTTCGCCTTCTTCTGGATCAGCGTCTGCGTCGCCAGCACGTGCTCGACCTCGGAGGTGCCGATGCCGTGCGCGAGCGCGCCGAACGCACCATGCGTCGAGGTGTGGCTGTCACCACAGACGATGGTGGTGCCGGGCAGCGTAAAGCCCTGCTCCGGGCCGATGACGTGGACGATGCCCTGACGCTTGTCGAACTCGTTGTAATATTCGATGCCGAATTCCTTGGCGTTCTCCGCCAGCGCCTTGATCTGCTCGATGCTCTCGGGGTCGGGGTTCGGCTTGGTGCGGTCGGTGGTCGGAACGTTGTGATCGACGACGGCGAGCGTCTTCTCGGGTGCGTGCACCTTGCGGCCCGTGGCGCGCAGGCCTTCGAACGCCTGCGGCGAGGTCACCTCGTGCACCAGGTGACGGTCGATGTAGAGCAGGCAGGTGCCGTCGTCGGCTTCGTGCACCAGATGGTCGTTCCAGATCTTGTCGTACAGTGTGGTCGGCTTGGACATGAGCGTCAGCTCCGGGAATATTGTGTAGCGGATATGCGCGGTCGCGCGGGGCAGCAAATCGTCAGCGCAGCCTTTACGCTGCGCGCTTAAGCTCTGACGTTGCCGAGGTCGCGAAGCGTCCGAAGAACCGGCCGGGCAGCCGCGAGCGATCATCGATGACGATGCGCCGGATGGGTGCGAGGCAGGTCGGATCTGGAAACATTCTAGAAGCTATATAGCATGCAGAGGTAAAAGCGCGAGAGTTTCAAGTTCGTCATTGCGAGCGCAGCGAAGCAATCCAGAAATGCACCCGCGGAGACAGCCTGGATTGCTTCGCTGCGCTCGCAATGACGACTGAGCGCAACAAAAAAGCGCGGGGTTCTTGCCCCGCGCTCTTCGTAAACATGCCTGTCTCCGAGTTTTACTCGCCGACGGCAGCCGCGCGGTCCTGCTTCTCGACGATACGCGCCGACTTGCCGCGGAGATTGCGGAGATAATAGAGCTTGGCGCGACGCACTTTGCCGCGACGCACGACCTTGATTGAGTCGATCATCGGGGAGAGCAGCGGGAACACGCGCTCAACGCCCTCGCCATAGGAGATCTTGCGTACGGTGAAGCTCTCGTTGAGGCCACCGCCGGAACGGCCGATGCAGACGCCCTCGTAGGCCTGCACGCGGGTGCGGTCGCCTTCGACGACCTTCACATTGACGATCACGGTGTCGCCGGGGGCGAATTCCGGAATGTCCTTGCCGGCGGAGAGCTTGTCGAATTGCTCTTTTTCGAGCTGCTTGATCAGGTTCATGGGTAAATCTCCATCGGCGCGCCCAGCCTTGAGAAACGGGGGCTGCGCGAAATTCGTCTATCCAGCCATTGCGGATTTGGCCGCTCCTATAAGGCAAGCCAAAGCGTTTGTCACCCGTCTGTCTTGTTTTTTGGCGTTTTTTGGCGTCCGGGCCGATTCGGCGCCTTGGCCCACAAATCCGGCCGCCGGGCCGCCGTCAGCGCCTCGGATTCCGCGCGCCGCCAGGCCGCGACCTTGGCATGGTCGCCGGAGGTCAGGATTTGAGGGATCGGAACCCCCTCGAAGAGCTGCGGACGGGTATATTGGGGGTACTCCAGCAGTCCATCGGAAAAGCTCTCATCGGTTCCGGAGGCCTCCTTGCCCATGACCCCCGGCAGGAGCCTGACGCAGGCGTCAATGAGCGCCAAAGCTGCGATTTCGCCGCCCGAGAGCACGTAATCGCCGATCGAGACCTCCTCGAGGCCCCTTCTGTCGATCACCCGTTGGTCGACGCCCTCGAACCGCCCGCAGACGATCAGCAGGCCGGGGCCTTGGGCCAGCTCAATGACGCGGGCCTGGGTCAACGGCCGACCCCTTGGGCTCATGAGCAACCGGGGCCGCTCCGGGCCTATCTCCGCGGCATCGATGGCGGCCGCCAGAATGTCGGCGCGCAGCACCATGCCCGGCCCGCCGCCGGCCGGGGTGTCGTCGACACTGCGGTGACGGTCGGTGGCGGAGGCCCGGATGTCGCGCGCCTCGAGCTCCCAGAGACCTGATGCCAGCGCTCGCCCGGCCAGGCTCACGCCAAGTGGCCCCGGAAACATGTCCGGAAACAGCGTCAGCACGGTCGTGCGCCAGGGTGAGGAGGTCGCCATGGCCGCTCGTTAGGGCATTGCGGCCGAGAGGTCGAGACCCCGTACAACCGCAGGCCCGTCAAAGCCGCCTGCGCCGCTCGCCTCAGGCGCCCGAACGATGCCCCTTGGGCTCGTCGGACAGATGCGATGCCAGCGCAAGTGCCAGCGGACATATCGCAAGTGCCGTTGCGGCGGTCGCCGCGGTCGCCGGCGCCGGGCCGACGGCGTCGCCCAGCAGGCCGTAGAGCACCGGCGCGATGGCACCCGATCCGATCGTGCCCGTGTAGAACAGCGCGAAGGCGCGCTCGGTGCGATGCGGCGGTGTGAGCTCGGGGACCGTCCCGTAGAGCACGGAGGATGTGCCGTTGAGCATCACGCCGAGCAGCGGCAGCAGGATGATGGCGGGCACGAGGGGCAACACAAGCACGGCCACGATCAGCGCCGCCGTTCCGCCTTCGGTGAGAAGCACGGTACGCAACGTGCCGACGCGTTCGCCGAGCCAGCCGCACGTGAATTTGCCGGCCGCGCCGCCGATGAAGACAAGCGCGAGAGCGAGACCGTTCGTCGGCAGGGATGCGCCCTTATCGCGCAGCAGGAAGGGAAGGAACGTGAGAAAGCCCATCCTGACCGCGCTGTCCAATATTCCGATCGCGAGCAGCCAATGGAAGCCGCCGCGGCCGGCGTGAGCCGCCCGCGATGGGCCGGCCGTCTTGCGTGTGGTCCCGGTCCCGACCGACGGCATCAGCAACGCGATGCCAGCGGCGACGAGCAGGCCTGCCATAGCCAGCAACAACAGTGCGTGCCGCCACGACATCACCACAAGCAACAGCGCGGTGAGTGCCGGGATCGCCGCTTTGCCGACATCGCCGCTAAAATTGTAGATGCCGAGCGGACCTCGCGCCGCCTTGCCGTAGGCGCGCGACACTGCAGCCGAGGCAAGCGGATGCTGAGTGCTCGAACCGGCTCCGGACACCAGGAGTGCCGCACCCAGCCCGATGACGCCGCCGGACAGCCCGGCGAAGACATAGCCGAGCGCCGCCAGCGCCGTGCCGAGAGCCAGAATGGTCCTCCCGTCGACCCGTTCGGCGATGCGGCCGGCGGGGATTTGGAGCCCAGCCATCGCGCCGGAATAGAGCCCGCGCATCACCGCCAGCAGCCCGTAGCTCAACGCGAACTCAGTCTGCCAGACCGGCAGCAGCACGTAGATCAGGTCGGTGTAGCCGTCGTGGATGGCGTGGTTGATGCCCGTCGCCGCGAGCGTGCGGGCGGCGCGGTTGCGTCCAGGCACTTCTGCTGCCAGGTCAGCCATGGGCATTTCCTGCGGGCGAAGACGATCGAGACAGAAAATCTGAGAAACGAAGTTTCGACATGCGGATCCGCGGATAGGGAAAGAGAAGCAATCCAAATGGCTTGCTTTCAATATGGACCGCTTTCAGCGCTCGTCACAAATCAGTAATAATCGGATCATGAGTTAGAAAATCTGGTGCATGCTCATGTTCGTCCCACGTCGCAGCCTGCCGCCCATGAACGCGGTCCGTGCCTTCGAGGCCGCCGCCCGGCTCGGCAGCTTCAAGGAAGCCGCCGTCGAGCTCAGTGTGACCCATGGTGCGGTCAGCCAGCAGGTTCGTCTCCTGGAGGAATGGCTGGGCGCGCCGGCGCTGTTCCGGCGATCGGTGCGGCGGGTGGTGCTCACGCCGGCCGGCGCGGCGCTCTTGTCCGAGTTCGGTCCCGCGCTCGATCGCATTTCGGCGGCCGTGCAGCAGCATCGCAAGCGGCGCGGTGAGCCGCCGGCGGCCGTGCTGCGCGTCAATGCGCTGGCGACGTTCAGCCTGCGTTGGCTGCTTCCGCGCATGAGCCGGTTTCGTGCCGAGCATCCCGATATCGAGGTCCGCCTGACCACGTCAAACGATCCGCTGGATGCGTTGCCCGAGTCGTTCGATGTGGTGATCCGCGGTGGTCCGGACAGTTTTCACGGCTTTGCATCGCGCTTCCTGCTGTCCGAACGCAGGTTGCCGGTGTGCAGTCCGTCACTGCTCGAGCAGCTTCCGCTGGCGGATGTCCCTGATCTCGCGCGCCACACCCTGCTGCACGTCTCGTCGATGCCGCGATTATGGCGCGACTGGTTGACCGATGCAGGCCAGCCGTCGCTCGAGCCCGCGGCGTCGCTGACGTTTGATCATTTCTATCTGACGATCCAGGCTGCGCTCGACGGCCTCGGGGTTGCCATGGGACCGACGGCGCTGATTGCCGACGATCTCGCGGCCGGGCGTCTGGTGACGCCGTTTCCCAGGATCAGCCTGCCGGCGCGCAGCTACTTTGCGTATTTCCCCGAAGGGCGCGACGACGATCCGCATCGCGCCGTGTTCTGCGACTGGCTCGAGCAGCAGGGGCGCCGCACGGGCTGAGGGCCGTTAGCGCTCCTCGCCCTCGATCTCCTGCGGCAGCGCGATCACGACGCGGCCGCCTGCAAGGTCGACCTCGGGCACCACCGCATTGGAAAACGGCAGCAGCAGCGTCGCGCCTTTGGGCGGCGCAATCTCGATGATGTCGCCGGCACCGAAATTATGGATCGCGACGACGCGGCCGAGCGCGTCGCCCGTCGTGGTGACGGCGGCGAGCCCGATCAGGTCGGTGTGGTAATATTCGTCTTCATCGGTCGCGGGCAGTTTTTCGCGCGCGACGTAGAGCTCGATGCCGTTGAGCCGCTCGGCCTCATCGCGGGTCGTGACGCCCTTGAACGTCGCGACCAGATGATCCTTGGCCTCGCGGGCCTGCGCCACCTCGAACTGGCGCTTGCCGTCCTTGGTGACAAGCGGACCATAGCGCCGCACGGCAAAGGGATCCTCGGTGAAGGTCCACAATTTGACCGCGCCGCGCACACCATGCGCGGCGCCGATCCGCGCGACGCAGACCAGCGCCGGCATGGGCTAGCCTTACGCCTTCGCGGCGGCTTCGGCCTGCGCCTTGCGCTCCTTGCGCGGCACGGCCTTCTGCGGGTTGTTACGCGCCTCGCGCTTCTTGACGCCGGCGGCGTCGAGGAAACGCATCACGCGGTCCGACGGCTGCGCGCCCTTGGCGAGCCAGGACTTCACCTTGTCCATGTCGAGCTTGAGGCGGGTCTCGTTGTCCTTCGGCAGCAGCGGGTTGAAATAGCCGAGACGCTCGATGAAACGGCCATCGCGCGGGAAGCGCGAGTCGGCGACGACGACGTGATAGACCGGGCGCTTCTTGGTGCCTGCGCGCGCGAGGCGGATAACGACGGACATGTTGGTCTCCTGAGTAGCTGTTAATTCAAAGTTCGGTACGTCATTGCGAGGAGCGAAGCGACGAAGCAATCCAGAGCGTTTCCGCGGAAGCGTTTCTGGATTGCTGCGCTTCGCTCGCAATGACGAGGCGAGAGAGTGACGTCACTTCTTCTTCCCCAGTCCGGGGAAGCCGCCGAGTCCGGGAAGGGTCGGCTTGTTGCTGAGGCCCGTGAGCCCCGGCACATTCGGTAGGCCCTGGCGCAGGCCCGCGGGCAAATCCTTCGGCAGGTTGGGCAAGCCCTGTCCACCGCCCGCGCCTTGCATCTTCTCCTGCAGCGCCTTCATCTCTTCAGGCGAGGGCATCTTCATGCCGCCGCCAAACCCCATCGCCTGCGCGATGCCGGCGAGCGGGCCGCGCTTGCCCGATCCCATGGCCTTCATCACGTCGGCCATGTTCCGGTGCATCTTGAGCAGCTTATTGACGTGCTCGACGCTCTGGCCGCTTCCGGCGGCGATGCGCTTCTTGCGGCTCGCCTTGAGAAGGTCGGGGTGCCGGCGCTCCTCGCGCGTCATGGAGTCGATGATTGCGACCTGGCGCTTCAAAATCCTGTCGTCGATGCCGGCGGCCGCGATCTGGTTCTTCATCTTGGAGATGCCGGGCATCATGCCCATCAGCCCGCTGATGCCGCCCATATTGGCCATCTGCAAAAGCTGCTCGCGCATGTCGTTGAGGTCGAACTGGCCCTTGCGCATCCGCTCGGCGGTGCGCGCGGCCTTCTCGGCGTCGATATTGGCGGCAGCCCGCTCGACCAGCGATACCACGTCGCCCATGCCGAGGATGCGCCCCGCAATACGGTCGGGATGGAAATCTTCCAGCGCATCGGTCTTTTCACCGGTGCCGATCAGCTTGATCGGCTTGCCGGTGACCGCGCGCATCGACAGCGCGGCGCCGCCGCGGCCGTCGCCGTCGACGCGAGTCAGCACGATGCCGGTCAGCCCGACGCGCTGATCGAACGAGCGGGCGAGATTCACGGCGTCCTGGCCGGTAAGGGAGTCCGCCACCAGCAGCACTTCATGCGGATCGGCGGCGGCTTTGATTGCCGCGGCCTCCGCCATCATCTCTTCGTCGAGCGTGGTGCGGCCGGCGGTGTCGAGCAGCACGATGTCGTAGCCGCCGAGCTTGCCCGCCTCGAGCGCGCGCTTGGCGATCTGCGGCGGCTGCTGTCCCGCGACGATCGGCAGCGTCGGAATGTCGAGATCGCGGCCGAGCACGGCGAGCTGCTCCATCGCCGCCGGGCGGTAGACGTCGAGCGAGGCCATCAGCACCTTGCGCTTGTCGCGCTGGACGAGGCGGCGGGCGAGCTTTGCGGTGGTGGTGGTTTTGCCGGAGCCCTGGAGGCCAACCATCATGATCGGCACCGGCGGCACCGAATTCACGTCGATGGTCTGGCCTTCCGCGCCGAGCGTGTTGATAAGCTCGTCATGGACGATCTTGACCACCATCTGGCCGGGCGTCACCGACTTCACGACGGTGGCGCCGATTGCCTGCTCGCGCACGCGTTCGGTGAAGCTGCGCACCACTTCGAGCGCGACGTCGGCTTCCAGCAGCGCGCGGCGCACCTCGCGCATCGCGGCGTCGACGTCCTTTTCGGTCAGCGCACCGCGCCCCGTCAGACGATCGAGGATGCCGCCAAGCCTTTCCGACAGATTGTCGAACAATGCCGTTGTCCCTTGTCCTGCTCGCGCAGGGTTGCCTCGTTCACCGCTGTCATGCCCCGGCTTGACCGGGGCATCCAGTACGCCGCGGCTTCTCGGTTCAAGCCGAGCTGCCTCCGGAATACTGGATCACCCGCATTCGCGGGTGATGACCCTCAATGTGCCTTGGCGCATTGCCCCAAGACGTTATTCCAAACACCTTTGCGCCCGAGGGCGCACAGCGCTGTCGGGCGTTGACCTCTGGCCTCCAGGACCAGTCGGCGGGTCGAAAAGAAAGCCTTTCCGAGAAAGTGCGCGGGGTTAAACGCCGCTCACGCCCAAAAGTCAAGGAAAGTTAGGGCGCCAAAGCGCATTTGGTAGGGTAACGCTCTGAAAATATAGTTCTTTTGGTGGCGGGTTCCAATTCCCGGAGCTCCGCCCATATAGCCGGTGATGACCTATCTCCGTTATCATCGCTAAAGCCCGCCCGTGCCGATCACCCGCCGCCGCCTGTTTGGACTGCTCGCCGGGGCCGGCGCACTGGTCGGCATTCCATCCCTTTGGATGTCTCGCATGAAAACCTATGACGGACCCGTCTCCGACCATTTCAATGGTCTGCATTTCTTTGATCCCGACGGCGTGCCGCCAAAGTCGCTTGCGGAGGTTTTCCGCTGGCAGTTCGGCGGCGGGCGCCAGCGCGCGACGTGGCCGGACTGGGCGCCGAGCCCCTACGCCGACACGCCGCCCGCGCGCGTCGACGGCGACAGGGTGCGGCTCTCCTTCGTCGGCCATGCGAGCTGGCTGATCCAGACCGGCGGCCTCAACATCCTCATCGATCCCGTCTGGTCGATGCGGGTCTCGCCGGTCGGCTTCGCCGGACCGAAGCGGCACAACGATCCCGGCATCGCCTTTGACAAGTTGCCGAAGATCGATGTCGTGCTGGTCTCGCACGGGCACTACGATCATCTCGACATCGCGACGCTGTCGCGGCTCGCCAAGAACTTTGCCCCGCGCGTGGTCACGCCGCTCGGCAATGACGTGACGATGCGCGGCGCCGATCCCACGATCAAGGTGGAAGGCTTCGACTGGCACGATCGCGTCGAGCTCGGCGGCGGCCTGACCGCGACGCTGGTGCCGACCCGGCACTGGTCGGCGCGCGGCATGTTCGACCGCAACAAGGCGCTGTGGGCGAGTTTTGTGCTGGAGACGCCAGCCGGCAAGATCTACGTTGTCTGTGATTCCGGTTACGGCGAGGGCCAGCACTTTCGTCGCGTCGCCGAGGCGCACGGGCCGTTACGTCTGGCGATCCTTCCCATCGGCGCCTATGAGCCGCGCTGGTTCATGCGCGACCAGCACATGAATCCGGAAGACGCGGTGAAAGCACTGCTGGACTGCGGCGCGCAAGCCGCGCTCGGCCATCATCACGGGACGTTCCAGCTCACCGACGAAGCGATCGACGCGCCGGCCAAGGCTTTGGTCGAGGCGCTCGATGCAGCGAAGATTCCGCAGGAGCGGTTCGTGGCGATGAAGCCGGGGCAGGTGGTGGAGATTTAACTCTCCACGTAAAGACTCGTCGTCCCGGACAAGCGCGCCTCAAGCGCGCGCAGATCCGGGACCCATAACCACAGGATTCTGTTTGGCGAAGTCTCGGGGTTATCTGCTTCGCGCCACAACCACTTCCTGTGGTTATGGGTCCCGGCCCCCGTGCGCAATTGCGCACTCGGCCGGGACGACACTGATATTGTTGCGGCAGTGTGCCTCTTGCGAGCGCTTTACTGCCCCGGCTTGATCGCCCAGCTCACATTCACCGTCACCGTCAGCGTTTCCTCGCCGGGCGCAACGGCGGCCGGCGCGGCGGCCATCGGCGCAGTGGCCATCCGGCCCTTGAACAGCGGCACCGGGCCGCCGCCTTCGGAGACGCTGAGCGGCGCGCCTAACGTGACGCCGGCGGCCTTGGCGTAGATCTCGGCCTTGCGGCGGGCATCGGCCACAGCCTGTTCGCGGGCACCGTCGAGCAGCTTCGAGGCCTGGGTCACCTCGAAGGAGATGTTGCCGATGTCATTGGCGCCGGCGCTGACCAGCGTGTCGATGATGCCAGCGACTTTCGTCACGTCGCGAATCTTGACGGTGACGCGATTGCTGGCGCGGAAGCCGACCACGGGCGAGGCGCCGCTGGATCGGTTCGGCGCATATTGCGGCTGCAGCGACAGCCGCGAGGTCCGATAGTCCTTCTCGTCAATGCCGGCGCCCTTCAGCGCCAGCAGCACCTTGCCCATCGCGGCGTTGTTGGCGTCGGCGGCCTCCTTCGCCGTCTTGGCGTCATTGGCGACGCCCGCGTCGAGCTGCGCGAGGTCAGGGGCCGCGGACACCGAGGCTTCGCCGCTGACCGAGATCACGGACGGGAAATCGTCGGCGCAGGCCGGCACGCTCAGTAGCGTGGTGGCGAGGACGGCGGCTAGAACGGATGTCAGCGCGGCGGGCTTTTTCATCGGTCTCACTTCAGTGGTACGTAGACATTGATCACGAGCTTGTCCTCCGCCGTCTTGAGGGGATCGGTGAGGTACTCCTCGATGAAGGTGTCCTTGGCTTCCAGCTTCTTGTCGTCGAGGTGATTGGTGATCGCCTCATAGGTGTTGTCCATGTTGTCGTAGGAACCGCGATGGACGAATTTCAGCGCCTTGCCCTCCGGCGATTTGCCGACGCTCATGTCCTTAGGCAGGTTCTTCGGATCCTGATCGACCGGGATCTCGGCGAGGAAGGTGAAGCCGGTGTCGTCGGTGGAGGTATAGACGATCATCGAATTGCCCGCCGGCTTGATGCCCTGCTTGTCGAGCAGCGCGGTCAGCGCCTTGAAGGCATCGATCAGGGTGTCGAAGGCCGAATCCCAATTGGCAGTGCCCTTGACCATCACGACCTTCTTCGCCTCGAGCGTGGTCTCTTGGCCGAAGGGGTCGGCGGTCTGCACCGGGGCCGGGGCGGCCGCGGCGGGCGGCGCCGTCGGGCTGGGCGCGGGTGAAGCGCCGGCGGCTGGCGACGACGGTGTTGCCATGGGTGCGGGCGAGGCGCTTACGGCCGGGGAGGGCGAAGCCGATGGCGCCGGTGACGGGCTCGCCGATGCGGCCGGTGCCGGGCTCGGGGTTTGTGCCAAGGAATCGGTCGAGGCGGCGGACAGGCCAAACGACATGGCCGCTGCCGGGATCAGCGCGGCTAGAGCGAGACGACAAAAGCGATTCATTTCATTCTCCCCAAGATCCGGCCAGCCAAGGCCTGACCCGCCAAGACCTTGCCCACCAAGGCCTTAACCCGGCTGTGCGCCATGCCGCGCGCCCCGGTTCGCGCGAAGGCCGCCGTTCTAACACGCGAGCGCCGAATTCGTCCCATGACAGATGCGTCATGGCAGATGCGCCTTGGCCATCCGCAGCAAATCACTGGCCAAGCCGCCAAGGATCGCCATATAAGGCGGGCGAAATTCGGGAATTTTCATGAGCGCGCTGGCCAACCACGCATTTGCCAAGATGAATGGCATCGGCAATGAGATCGTCGTTGTCGACATGCGCGATGCTGCGTCGGCGGTCACGCCGGATGATGCCCGCGCGGTGGCCTCGGGCAACGGCGGCGTGCCGTACGACCAGCTCATGGTGCTCCAGAAGCCGCGGCTCGATGGCACCGAAGCCTTTATCCGTATCTACAACAACGACGGCTCGGAAGCCGGCGCCTGCGGCAACGGCATGCGCTGCGTGGTGCGCCGGATTTTCGAGAAGACCGGGCAGACTACGGCGACGTTCGAGACCCGCGCCGGGCTGCTCAATTGCTGGCAGGGCCCGGCGCCCGATCTCTATACCGTCGACATGGGCGCGCCCAAGTTCGGCTGGCAGGACATTCCGCTCGCGGAAGAGTTTCGCGATACCCGCTACATCGAATTGCAGATCGGGCCGATCGATAACCCAATCCTGCATTCGCCGTCAGTGGTGAGCATGGGCAATCCGCACGCGATCTTCTGGGTCGACGACGTCGATGCCTATGATCTCGGGCGTTTTGGTCCGCTGCTGGAAAATCACCCGATCTTCCCCGAGCGCGCCAACATCACGCTCGCCCATATCGTCGATCGCGACCACATCACGATCCGCACCTGGGAGCGCGGCGCCGGCCTGACCAAGGCCTGCGGATCGGCGGCCTGTGCGACGGCGGTCGCCGCGGCACGGCTGAAGCGCACCGACCGCAGCGTCGAGATCACGCTGCCGGGCGGCAAGCTCGGCATCGAATGGCGCGAGCGCGACGACCACGTGCTGATGACGGGCACCGCGACCTTCGAATATGAGGGCACTTTCGATCCGGCGCTGTTCGCGCCGGTGACGTGATGGCCGTCGACGTCGTCACCTTCGGCTGCCGCCTCAATGCATTTGAGGCCGAGGTGATCCGCCGCGAGGCGGAAGGCGCGGGTCTTTCCGATACCATCGTCATCAATAGCTGCGCCGTGACCAACGAGGCGGTGGCGCAGGCGCGCCAGTCGATCCGCAAATTGAAGCGCGAGCGGCCACAAGCGCGGATTGTCGTCACCGGCTGCGCAGCGCAGACGCAGGTTGCGATGTTCGCCGACATGGCGGAGGTCGATCGCGTCGTCGGCAATGACGACAAGATGCGCGCGTCGGCCTGGCGCGAGACGCGCGATGCTTTCGACATCGGCGCCAGTGAAAAGATCGCCGTCAGCGACATCATGACGGTCAAGGAGATGGCGCCGCATCTCATCGACGGCTTTGCCGCCGGCCTGCCGCGCGTATTCGTGCAGGTGCAGAACGGCTGCGATCATCGCTGCACCTTCTGCATCATTCCCTATGGCCGCGGCAATTCGCGTTCGGTGCCGATGGGCGCCGTGGTCGAGCAGGTGCGGGCGCTGGTCACGCGCGGCCGCGCCGAGATCGTGCTGACCGGCGTCGATCTGACCAGCTATGGCGCCGACCTGCCGGGCGCGCCGAAGCTCGGCATGCTGACCAAGCAGATTTTGCGGCACGTGCCGGAGCTGAAACGGCTGCGGATCTCCTCGATCGACTCGATCGAGGCCGATGCCGATCTGCTCGATGCCATCGCCGATGACACGCGCCTCATGCCGCATCTGCATCTGTCGCTGCAATCCGGCGACGACATGATTTTGAAGCGCATGAAGCGGCGGCATTCGCGCGAACAGGCGATCAGGTTCTGCGAGCAGGTGCGCCGACTGCGGCCGGACATCGCGTTCGGCGCCGACATCATCGCAGGCTTTCCGACCGAGACGGAAGAGATGTTCTCGCGCTCGCTCGACCTCGTCGAAGAATGCGGTCTCACCTTCCTGCACGTCTTCCCCTATTCGCCGCGCCCCGGCACGCCCGCCGCGCGCATGCCGCAGGTCGCAGGCGCCGAGATCAAGGATCGCGCGCGGCGGCTGCGTGCCGCCGGCGAAGCGGCGCTGCGGCAGCGGCTGCAAGCCGAGCTCGGCGCGACGCGCGACGTGCTGATCGAGAGCGAGGGGCAGGGCCGCACGGAGCACTATCTGCCGGTGGCGGTTGCGGGTCAGCGGGTGGGCAGCGTCGTGCCGCTCAGGATCGCCGGCAGCGATGGCGAGCGGCTGACTATATAATCCGCTGTCGTCGCCCGGCTTGACCGGGCGATCCAGTACGCCGCGGCTTCTCCGCATCTCGTCACTGTCTCTGGAATACTGGATCACCCGCTTTCGCGGGTGATGACACCGTCAATTTGGTGACCGCCTGCCCCCCAACGTCGTCCTGGCGAAAGCCAGGACCGATACCGCGGAATCTATCCGTCACGTATGGCGGGAGTCCCGAACGACGAGTCTTCGCCAAACTACTCCCTGGGGTAATAGGTCCTGGCTTTCGCCAGGACGACGCCGTGAATTCGGCGATAGCGTGCGCGCCTTGCACACCCCTAAAACGCCCTTACCTGCCAGAACCGCAGCGTCCGGCGCGCGTTCTCCGGCGTCATGCGGGCGAAATGGCCCTGCGCTCTTGTGAGATCCGCCGGCTTCATCGCGCCGGTGGCGTAGCGGCTTTCGAGCACGGCGGCGGTGGTTTCCCAACTGAGTTGTGCTGCGCGGCACGGCACGAGCAGGCCGTCGTCGCGCAGGCTCTGCATCAGCGGGCGGATGACCTCGACGGTAGACTCGGCCAGCGCCGCCAGGGCCGCCACGGTCTCCTCATAGCGCCGCTGCGTGGCGAAGCCGAGCAGCGTCCCTTCGCTGAGCCGGCCGGTCGCCTTGAGGTTTGCGATGGCGCGCTTGGCACCTTCGAAGTCGCGGATGCCCGACATCTCGCGCTCGACGCCCAAGGTCACGGATGCGATCGCGCTCTGGATCTCCTCGAACAGATGCGGCGGCGCGCGCGACAACAGCCGCGTGCGAACCGCATCGCTCGCCGAGCGCAGCAATTGGCGCCGCAGTTCCGAGGGCAGGTCGACGCGGACGCCGACGCTCACGGCCAGTTCCGGATCGGCCTCTGCCTGTCCGACGATGACGGAAAATCCGGCTCCCGAGACGCGCGCGCCGGGATTGGCGGCGAGCCTGCGACTCACGCTCGGATAGCGGCGCGCCAGCAGCGCGTCGGTGACGATCTCCTTCAGCCACCAGCGGCCGGCGACCGCGAGCAGATGCGGCTCGCCCTTGGTCGACGCGATCTTCACCAGCTCGGCATCGTCGAGACGTGCGGATTCCTGGAGCACGGGACCCGCGATGCGGATCTCGTCATTGCTGGCGAGGCGGCGGATGACGGATGGCGGTGCCTGCGCGATCGGCGCAAGCTGCGTGCTGATTTCGGCGAGCGCGATGCGCGCTGCCACATCGGCGATCGCGCGCAGCTCGATGGTGCCGATCAGGCGCTCGAGCACGTCGTCGAACAGCGCGATCTGTTCGTCGCTGAAACTGCCGGCGCAGGACAGGAACAGGTCGGTGACGCGCCGGGCAGTTTCCAGGCCCTTTTCCGCCGAGCCAAACCGAATTGCGGATTCGACCTCGTTGATGATCGATAGCTGGGCCTTGGGCATCACGCGCTGCTCGTCCTGAGCGGAATTACGGAAGCTTGTTCTGAGCAACCGCTATCATTAGCGGCGAGCGCTGAACGTTTCGTAAACCATGCGCCTGGGCGCAGCTATTCGCCATTCCATCCGCAGACGCGGAGCCGCTCGTGCATATGGGCGGGCGCCGGCGCCTCCACGCGGACCGGCTCCTTGTTCCGCGAGATCGGCACCACGATCTCGCGGGAATGCAGATGCAGGCGCGGCTCGCCGAAGCGCGGACCGTTGCCGTAAATGTTATCGCCGACGATCGGCCAGCCGCTCGCGGCCGAATGCACGCGCAATTGATGGGTGCGGCCGGTGACGGGTTCCATGGCGAGCCAGGTTAGGCCTGCGCCCCGGCCGATCACCTTCCAGGTCGTGACCGCTTTCTGTCCCTCGGGATCCGGCTTCTGCCACCAGCCACGCTCGGCATTGAGGCGGCCGAGCGGCATGTCGATGATGCCTTCGTCCTCGGCGGGGCCGCCCTCGACCACGGTCCAGTAGGTCTTGCCGATCTTGCCGTGCTTGAACAGCAATCCCAGCGAGGCCGTCGCCTTGCGATGGCGCCCGAGCACGAGACAACCGGAAGTGTCCTTGTCCAGCCGGTGGGCCAGCACCGGCGGCCGCGGCAGGCCGAAACGAAGCGCATCGAACGAGGCTTCCAGGTTCGCCCCGCCCTTGGGGCCGCGATGCACCGGCAGGCCCGCCGGCTTGTCGATGACCAGCATCAACCCGTCACGGTGCAGCACGCGCGCCAGGATTTCGTCGGCAGTCAATTCGGGAACATCGAGCAAGGATAAGGACTTTCGGTCAAGACTTTCGTTTGGGAGCCGGAACGGCTAACACGCCACCATGAACGATACCACCGATACCCCCAAGCTGAGCTGGTGGCGCCGCCTTTCCAACGGGCTGAAGCGCACCTCGTCCTCGCTCGGAACCGCGGTCGCCGATCTCGTCACCAAGCGCAAGCTCGACCGCGCCATGCTCGACGACATCGAGGACGTGCTGCTGCGTGCCGACCTCGGCACCGAGGTCGCGGTCCGGATCGCGGACGCCGTGGGCACCGGGCGCTATGACAAGGCGATCTCGGCAGACGAGGTGAAGGACGTCGTTGCCACCGAAGTCGAGAAGGTGTTGTCGCCGGTGGCGAAGGCGCTCGAGATCGATGCGGGCAAAAATCCCTTCGTCATTCTCGTCGTCGGCGTCAACGGCTCCGGCAAGACCACGACCATCGGCAAGCTCTCGGCGAAATTCGCCTCCGAAGGCCGCAAGGTGATGCTGGCCGCCGGCGACACGTTTCGTGCCGCCGCGATCGAGCAGCTCAAGGTTTGGGGCGAACGGACCAAGACGCCGGTCATCGCCGGCGCGCAAGGCTCGGATTCGGCGAGCCTCGCCTTCAACGCACTGACGGCGGCGAAGGAGCAGGGCATCGATGTGCTCCTGATCGATACCGCGGGACGGTTGCAGAACAAGTCCGAGCTGATGAACGAGCTCGAAAAGGTCGTGCGCGTGATCCGGAAAGTCGATGCCACTGCGCCGCACGCGGTGCTGCTGGTGCTGGACGCCACCGTCGGCCAGAATGCGCTGTCGCAGGTCGAGGCGTTCCATCGCACCGCCGGCGTCACCGGCCTCGTGATGACGAAACTCGACGGCACCGCGCGCGGCGGCATCCTGGTCGCGCTGGCCGAGAAATTCAAGCTGCCGGTGCATTTCATCGGCGTCGGCGAAGGCGTCGACGATCTCGCGCCATTCACCGCGCGCGATTTCGCCCGCGCCATTGCCGGAATCGAGTCATAGGTTTTCTCTCGTCATGCCCCGCGCAGGCGGGGCATCCAGTACGCCGCGCCGCTGAAGATGAGGCGCTAGGGATTACTGGATCCCCCGCCCCAGTGCGCAATTGCGCACAAGGCGGGGGATGACAGCAACAAAGGGCAAGTAATGGACAAGACCCAGCCGCATCCGCTGTTCAAGCTTGCGACCGAGCTCGGTCCGCTGCTCGTCTTCTTCTTCGTGAACGCGAAGTTCAACCTTTTCGCAGCGACCGGTGCCTTCATGATCGCGATCGTGGCGGCGATGATCGCGTCCTATGTCGTGACGCGCCATATACCGATCATGGCGATCGTGACCGGCGTCATCGTGCTGGTGTTCGGCACGCTGACTCTGGTGTTGCACGACGAGACCTTCATCAAGGTCAAGCCGACGATCATCTATGGCCTGTTCGCCGCGATCCTCGGCGGCGGCCTTCTGTTCGGCCGCTCCTTCATCGCCATCATGTTCGACCAGATGTTCAACCTGACCCCGCAGGGCTGGCGCATCCTCACCTTGCGCTGGGCGCTGTTCTTCGCCGGCCTGGCGGTTCTGAACGAGATCATCTGGCGCACGCAGAGCACGGATTTCTGGGTGAACTTCAAGGTGTTCGGCGTGACGCCGCTGACCATGATCTTCGCCATCGCCCAGATGCCGCTGACCAAGCGCTATCACCTCGCGCCGGTGTCGCTGGAAGCGAGCGAGGCCGAGGCGGGGGATGTGAGGAAGGGCTGACGTCTTTCTCAGTTCGTCATTGCGAGCGAAGCGAAGCAATCCAGAATGTCTCCGCGGAGGGATGCTGGATTGCTTCGTCGCTTCGCTCCTCGCAATGACGGTCTTGGCTAGCTTCCCGCCTTCAACGCCTTCTCGAGCTCCGGCAGCAGCACCGTCCGAAGATTCTCCGGCGTGATCGGGCCGACCAGCTTGTAGGCGATGGTGCCTTCACGCCCGACGACGAACGTCTCGGGCACGCCATAGACACCCCACTCGATCGCGGCGCGGCCGTTGGCATCTAGGCCGACGCGGCCGAACGGGTTGCCGTAGCGGCCGAGGAAGCGGCGCGCATTGTCGGGAGCGTCCTTGTAGTTGATGCCGACGAGCTGGAAGCGCTTGTCTTTGGCGAGCTCGGTCAGGAGCGGCGCCTCGTCGTGGCACGGCACGCACCAGGAGGCCCAGACGTTGACGAGACTGACCTTGCCCTTGAACGTCGCCGGGTCGAGTCCCGGCACCTGCGCGGCATTGTCCTGCAATCCGTCGAGCGGCGGCAGCGTGGTTTGCGGCGCCGGACGTCCGATCAGCGCGGATGGTATCCGCGAGGGATCGCCGCTGCCGAGCCGGAACCAGAACAGCAGCGCCAGGGCGAGGAAGACGAGCAGCGGCAGCACCATCAGGAAGGTACGGCGCGGCCGCGCGGTGGAGGTCGATGGCTCGCTCATGGCCTGTCCGTTGCGCTGCGCCCCGAGCGACGGGTGATGCCGCTGCGATCGAGCTCGCGCAGGCGCTGGGTCTGGTTGCGATGGTCGATGATCACCCAGCCGATCAGCATCGCGACCACGATGGCGGCTGCGGCATAGGATATCACGATGAAGGACGCGTAGGGGCCGAGCGACATCGTCATGCAGCCTTCTGGCTTGCCTGCATCATCTGCAGCGAGCGCACGCGCCGGCGCAAAATCTCGTTGCGCATCGCCGCCAGATGCAGCGTGACGAACAGCAGCGTGAAGGCGACCGCCATCACCAGCAGCGGAATGAGGAACGCGCGATCGAGCGTCGAGCCGCCCATGCGCATCACGGACGCGGGCTGATGCAGCGTATTCCACCAGTCGACCGAGAACTTGATGATGGGAAGGTTGATCGCGCCGACCAGCGTCAGCACGGCGGCGGCGCGCGCCGCGCGCGAGGGATCCTCGACCGCGCGCCACAGCGCCATCAGGCCGAGATACATCAGGAACAGGATCAGCACCGAGGTCAGCCGCGCGTCCCATTCCCAATAGGTGCCCCACATCGGCCGGCCCCACAGCGATCCGGTGACGAGCGCGAGGAAGGTGAAGGCGGCGCCGATGGGAGCTGCCGCTTTCGCGGCGACGTCGGCGAGCGGATGCCGCCACACCAGCGTGCCGAGCGAGGCCACGCTCATGACGCCCCACACGAACATCGACAGCCAGGCATTGGGCACGTGGATGAACATGATCTTCACGGTCGCGCCCTGCTGATAGTCGTCGGGCGCGAAGGCGGATTGATAGAGACCGAGCGTGAGCAGGACGACGGTTGCAGCCGCAAGCCATGGCAGCACGCGCGCTGTCAGCGCGAGGAACCGCGTCGGATTGGCGAGGTCGATCAGCGTCATGATGTCCTGATAATCACAGGTGGCCGCTCAGGCAATGAGCACGAAAGGGGGCAGCGAAAGTTGATCGGGGTCAAGATCAGTCGAGCCCAATCAATCGAGGCCATGTCTGAGGCTCGCGGCCGCGGCGAAGGGGCCGACCACGAGACTGACCAGCGACAGCGCGCAGAGGATCGAGAACGGCGCGCCGAACGACAGCGGCCCGGTGATGGCGGCTTGCGAGGCCGCGACCCCGAAGATCAGCACCGGGATCGAGAGCGGCAGCACCAGCACCGCCATGAGCAGCCCGCCGCGATGCAGCGTCACCGCCAGTGCGGCGCCGATCATGCCGGTGAAGGTCAGTGCCGGCGTGCCGGCGAGTAATGTCAGCGCCACTGCGCCGGTCGCGACCATGTCGAGGTTGAGCAGCAGCCCGAGCACGGGGGTTGCGACAATCAGCGGCAGGCCCGCCGCCAGCCAGTGCGCCAGTGCCTTGGTGGCGCAGGCGAGTTCCAGCGGCGTCCGGCTCATCGTGATCAGGTCCAGCGAGCCGTCCTCATGGTCGGCCATGAACAGCCGGTCCAGGGTGAGCAGGCTTGCCAGCAGCGCGCCGAGCCAGAGGATCGCCGGCCCGAGCCGCGACAACAGCGCCAGATCCGGCCCCACCGCGAACGGCATCAGCACCACGACGGTCAGGAAGAACAGCACGCCGATCAGCGCCCCGCCGCCGACGCGCAGTGCGATCCGGATGTCCCGGCGAATGAGGGCGGAGAGGGCGGTCATGGGGTGGCTCGTCCCGCGGAATAGCGCTGTGTCGCCGCCTCGAGCCCCACGCACACTGCGCTCCCTCCCCCCTTGCGGGGGAGGGCGGGGGAGGGGGGTAGCCCCGGGCAGGATGCTTCCGGTGTGGAGACCGCCAGCAACAGCGCGCCCACGTCCCGAGCTCTTACGCCGAGAGATTGTACCGTGCGGCACCCCCCTCCCTGACCCTCCCCCGCAAGGGGGGAGGGGGCGGTGAGAGCGGAGTCCCGCCGCCAGGAATGCCGCGGCAAGGAGCGTCGAGTGAACGCAAGTTGCACGCCCGAGAAAAGCTGAGGGTGGCTCGATCTCACGCCGCGTCTCCGATCCGCAGCTCCCGCGCGGCGATCCCGAGCGGGGCGTGGGTCGCCGCGATGATCAGGCCGCCGCAGGCGAGGTGGTCGCGCATCAGACCGCCGAACATGTCCTGGCCGGACGCATCCAGCGCCGTGGTCGGTTCGTCGAGCAGCCAGACCGGGCGGCGGACCGTGAGCAGCCGGGCCAGTGAGAGCCGGCGGCGCTGGCCGGCCGACAGGAACGCCGCAGGCAGATGGGTGGCGTGGTCGAGGCCGACGGTCGTGAGGCTGCGCGCGACGTCGAGCCGCTCTCCACCGAGGAAATCAGCCCAGAATGCCAGGTTTTCGTTGACGCTCAGCGCCGGCTTCAGGGCATCGCGATGACCGAGATAATGGCACTGCTCGGGGAGCGTCAGCTCGGCATCGCCGCCTTCCAGCGCGATCGTGCCGCCGGCCGGAACAAGCAGGCCCGCGATCAACCGCAGCAGCGATGTCTTGCCCGATCCGTTGCGGCCCACCACCGCCACCGCCTCGCCGGAAGCCGCCTCCAAATCGAGTCCGGCAAACACTTCGCGGCCGCCGCGCACGCATGTCAGTCCGCGTCCGGAGAGCCGCATCTCGCCGCTTGTCGAAGCCCTCAACGGAGCCCCCAGAACGGCCCGAGAGAAAACCCTAAGAAAATCTTGGGGTAGCACATCAGAATTTTTGGCTCGCGAATTGCTGCGGCACGATTGTGGCTGTGGCGGCGCGGTTAGAAAGCTTCTATAAGCCCGGAACTACTTGATGCAGCAACTCAACCTGCCCCTGCAAGCGACCCAGCCGGATTCGCTGACGGTGTTAAAATACCCTGGTCGGGTATAACTAACAATTGGGATTTCCTACATGACCTCGCTCGACAGCTTCAAATGCAAAAAGACCCTCAAGGTCGGGGCCAAGACCTATGTGTATTACAGCCTGCCCACGGCCGAGAAGAATGGTCTGAAGGGAATTTCGAAACTTCCCTATTCGATGAAGGTCCTGCTCGAGAACCTGCTGCGCAACGAGGATGGCCGCTCGGTCAAGAAGGAGGACATCGTCGCGGTGTCCAAGTGGCTGCGCAAGAAGTCGCTGGAGCATGAGATTGCCTTCCGCCCGGCGCGCGTGCTGATGCAGGACTTCACCGGCGTGCCCGCTGTGGTCGACCTCGCCGCGATGCGCAACGCGATGCAGAAGCTCGGCGGCGATGCCGAGAAGATCAATCCGCTGGTGCCGGTGGATCTCGTCATCGACCATTCCGTCATCGTGAACTTCTTCGGCGACAACAAGGCCTTCGCCAAGAACGTGGTCGAGGAATACAAGCAGAACCAGGAGCGCTACGAGTTCCTGAAGTGGGGTCAGAAGGCGTTCTCGAACTTCTCCGTCGTGCCGCCCGGCACCGGCATCTGCCACCAGGTCAATCTCGAATACCTCGCCCAGACCGTCTGGACCAGGAAGGAGAAGATGACGGTCGGCAAGAAGACCGGCACCTTCGAGGTCGCCTATCCGGACTCGCTTGTCGGCACCGATTCCCACACCACCATGGTCAACGGTCTCGCCGTGCTCGGCTGGGGCGTCGGCGGCATCGAGGCGGAAGCCTGCATGCTCGGCCAGCCGCTGTCGATGCTGCTGCCGAACGTGGTCGGCTTCAAGCTGAAGGGCGCGCTGAAGGAAGGCGTCACCGCGACCGACCTCGTGCTGACCGTGACGCAGATGCTGCGCAAGCTCGGTGTGGTCGGCAAGTTCGTCGAGTTCTTCGGCCCCGGCCTCGACCATCTCTCGGTCGCCGACAAGGCGACCATCGCCAACATGGCTCCCGAATACGGCGCGACCTGCGGCTTCTTCCCGGTCGACGCCGCGGCGATCGATTACCTCAAGACCTCCGGCCGTGCCTCCGCGCGCGTCGCGCTGGTGCAAGCCTATGCCAAGGCGCAAGGGCTGTTCCGCACCGCCAAGTCGGCCGACCCGGTCTTCACGGAGACGCTGACCCTCGACCTCGGCGACGTTGTGCCGTCGATGGCCGGCCCGAAGCGTCCCGAAGGCCGCATTGCGCTGCCCTCCGTCTCCGAAGGCTTTTCGCTGGCGCTCAGCAATGAGTACAAGAAGGCCGAGGAGCCCGCGAAGCGCTTTGCCGTCGAAGGCAAGAATTTCGACATCGGCCATGGCGACGTCGTGATCGCTGCGATCACGTCCTGCACCAACACCTCCAACCCGAGCGTGCTGATCGGCGCTGGCCTGCTGGCGCGCAACGCGGCCAAGAAGGGCCTGAAGGCGAAGCCCTGGGTGAAGACCTCGCTTGCGCCGGGCAGCCAGGTCGTCGCCGAATATCTCGCCAATTCCGGGCTGCAGGCCGATCTCGACAAGGTCGGCTTCAACCTGGTCGGCTTCGGCTGCACCACCTGCATCGGCAATTCCGGTCCGCTGCCGGAAGAGATCTCGAAGTCGATCAACGACAACGGTATCGTTGCGGCCGCCGTGCTCTCGGGCAACCGCAACTTCGAAGGCCGCGTCTCGCCGGACGTGCAGGCGAACTATCTCGCCTCGCCCCCGCTCGTCGTCGCCCATGCGCTCGCGGGCAGCGTGACCAAGAACCTCGCCACCGAGCCGCTCGGCGAGGGCAAGGACGGCAAGCCGGTCTACCTCAAGGACATCTGGCCGACGACGAAGGAGATCAACGCCTTCATGAAGAAGTTCGTGACCGCGTCGATCTTCAAGAAGAAATATGCGGACGTGTTCAAAGGCGACACCAACTGGCGCAAGATCAAGACGGTCGAGAGCGAGACCTATCGCTGGAATATGAGTTCGACCTACGTGCAAAACCCGCCCTACTTCGAAGGCATGAAGAAGGAGCCGGATCCGGTCACCGATATCGTCGAGGCGCGCATCCTCGCGATGTTCGGCGACAAGATCACCACCGACCACATCTCGCCGGCCGGCTCGATCAAGCTCACCTCGCCCGCTGGCAAGTATCTCAGCGAGCACCAGGTGCGTCCGGCCGACTTCAACCAGTACGGCACGCGCCGCGGCAACCATGAAGTGATGATGCGCGGCACCTTCGCCAACATCCGCATCAAGAACTTCATGCTCAAGGGCGCCGACGGCAACATTCCGGAAGGCGGTCTCACCAAGCACTGGCCCGACGGCGAGCAGATGTCGATCTACGACGCCGCGATGAAGTACCAGCAGGAGAGCGTTCCGCTGGTCGTGTTCGCCGGTGCCGAATACGGCAACGGCTCCTCGCGCGACTGGGCCGCGAAGGGCACGCGCCTGCTCGGCGTGCGCGCCGTGATCTGCCAGAGCTTCGAGCGCATCCACCGCTCCAACCTGGTGGGCATGGGCGTGCTGCCGCTGACCTTCGAGGAAGGTACCTCCTGGCAGTCACTCGGTCTGAAGGGCGACGAGAAGGTCACGCTGCGCGGCCTCGTCGGCGACCTCAAGCCGCGCCAGAAGCTGACCGCGGAAATCGTCTCCGGCGACGGCTCGCTCCAGCGCGTCTCGCTGCTCTGTCGGATCGATACGCTGGACGAGCTGGACTACTATCGCAACGGCGGCATCCTGCACTATGTGCTGCGCAAACTCGCGGCGTAAACGCGGATTTGTGAACGGTGGCTCACTGCGAAGTGAGTAGAAGGTTAAACGAAGGCGGCCTATCAAAAGGCCGCCTTCGCGCGTTGCGGCACGCTTCAGATGGGCCCGCCCGGCGGAAATTTCCGCCTTGGTCGGATGAATGTGCCGCGCCCCGTAAGACTACGGTGACCATCAAGCGATATGATCTTTCCCCCACGAGCTAGGATGTGCGACGTTCGACATGACTGACATGATGGCGAGTAATCTGATTTCGCGCTGGTCCGGTGCATTCTGGTCGGGAGCGCTCAGCGTCTGTGCCATCATCGCCATCGTTCGTCCCGCCCACGCCGATCCCCGCGCCGTGGTCGAGCTCTTCACCTCGCAGGGCTGCTCCTCCTGTCCACCCGCCGACAAGATCATTGGCGAGCTGTCCAAGGATCCCTCGATCATCGCGCTCAGCATGCCGATCGACTATTGGGATTATCTCGGCTGGAAGGACACGCTGGCGGACTCGCGCTTCTCTGCGCGGCAACGCGCTTATTCGCGCATGCGCGGCGACCGCGAGGTCTATACGCCGCAAGTCGTGGTCAATGGCTCAACGCATGTCATCGGCAGCGATCGCGCCGGCATCGAAAGCGCGATCGGCAACACCATCAAGAATGAATCGGTGATGAGCGTGCCGGTGACGATGTCGCTCGCCGGCAAGCAGATCAGCGTGTCGGTGGCCGCGAGCCGGGAGCCGGCGGTCTCGCACGGCGAGGTCTGGATCTGCTCGATCGCGAAATCGGTGCCGATCTCGATCGGCCGCGGCGAAAACCGGGGACAGCAGATCACCTATCACAACGTCGTACGCAACGTGCTCAAGGTCGGCGATTGGAACGGCCGTCCGGAAAGCTGGACGGTGCCACTGGAGAATCTAACGCGCGAGGGCGTCGACGGCGCGGTGGTGTACGTCCAGGACGGCAGCCGCGAGAAGCCCGGCCCGATGCTGGGCGCGGCGTACACGTCGCTGCACTGAAGCTGCGCTCGAATTCCCCTCGCACCAGATCGATCTAACCGCTCATGGTGAGGAGCGCGCTCTGGCGCGTCTCGAACCATGCAGGCCCGGCTGCTGCATCTCGTCGAGACGCCTGCTACGCAGGCTCCTCAGGATGAGGTCAGAGTACGAAGGATGAGGGGAGAAGCATCAGGTCGGAAGATACACCCGACCTAAACAAAAAAGGACCAACTCGCGTTGGCCCTCCTTGTCGCGCGTACAGACCCGATCCTGACGACCCCGGGGGGCTGGGGGCTGAGGAATCCGGAACCGAAAGGACCGGGCCAACGCACATCAACCTTTTCGCAGTGCAGGGCGGCAGTCGCTAGGCGGAAAAGAGGCGAGACTATGATTTCCTGCTAACGATCCCGTGACGGTTTGCCGCTGAAAAGTTCCACCGCTGCGTGTGCTGATTCGCTCACGATCTGACGGGTTTGGCCGTCTGCCCCTTGCGGTGAGGGGCGGTTGGCGCAATCATGCAATTGTCATGATCCGCGGGGTCCTGCGATGGTTTCGCGGAGGCGGGCATGCTGTGCGACAGGAGGCGCTCCATGAGTCTGATGTCGGAGGATGTCGATCCGAGCGAGCAGCGCGCAGTGGCGCGTGTCGCCGCTGCGAACTCCCAGGGGAGCCGGGTGACGTTCAACCGGCTTGAACTGCATCGCATCCTCAATCTCTACGGCCGCATGGTCGCCGACGGCGAGTGGCGCGACTATGCCATCGACTTTCTCAAAGACCGCGCTGTGTTCTCGGTCTACCGCCGCGCCTCCGAAGTGCCGATCTATCGCATCGAGAAAGATCCGCGGCTAGCGCGCAAGCAGGGCATGTACAGCGTGATCTCGGCGACAGGCCTGATCCTGCGCCGTGGCCACGAACTCGAGCGCGTGCTGCTGGTGATCGATCGCAAGCTGGCGGTGGTCTGACAATCTCGCCTCGTCATGCCGGGCTCGCGACTTCGTCGGGCCCCGGAATGACGCGGCGTTGGATGTTCGTCTTACTTCCCCGGGACCGTGCTTGCGCCCTCGCCGAGGTCGCGCTGCATCATCACGGTGTCCAGCCAGCGGCCGAATTTCAGCCCGACGTTCGGATGCGTGCCGATCATCTTGAAGCCGCATCTGGTGTGGACGCCGATCGAGCCGGCATTGGCGGAATCGCCGATGACGGCGATCATCTGGCGGAAGCCACGCGCCTCGCATTCGGTGATCAGCCGCTCCAGCAGCAGCAGGCCGATGCCGCGGCGGTGGAAGGACGGATCGAGATAGATCGAGTTCTCGACCGTGAAGCGGTAAGCCGGCCGCGGCCGGTAGGCGCCGGCATAGGCATAGCCCGCCACGCGCCCGTCGAGCATGGCGACGAAGTACGGATAGCCCCCGTCGGTCAGCGCGCGATAGCGCCGCGTCATCTCGGCAAGGTCGGGCGGTTCCAGCTCGAACGTCGCGGTGCCCTCGCGGACGGCCTGCTGGTAGATGGCGGTGATGGCGGGAAGGTCGGCCTCGGTCGTAGGCCTGATCTCAGGTGCGGACATGCGGAGAGATTAGAGCCACCCTGCAGCCGCTGGAAGGGGGCAGCGGCCTCTCCCGGCGTCATTGCGAGCGCAGCGGAGCAATCCAGAAATGCATCCGCGGCATGACTCCGGATTGCGTCGTCGCGGAGCCTGTCATCCGGCCCGCCGAAGGCGGGACTGGGTGGCTCCTCACAATGACGGCGCTTGTGGGGAGAGCCGGGCCAAACAAAAACCCCGGCCTTGCGGCCGGGGTTGGTGTCGTTCGCTCGGGCCTGTCGCTCAGTCGCGCTGGCCGAGGAGCTGCAGCAGCAGCGTGAACAGGTTGATGAAGTTCAAGTATAGCGACAGCGCACCGGTGATCGCCGCACGCTCTGCGATGTCACCGCCGGCCGACGCATAGCCGTAGATGTAGTCGTTCTTCAGCCGCTGCGTATCCCAGGCGGTCAGGCCCGCGAACACCAGCACGCCCACCACGGATACGATGAACTGCAGCGCCGAGCTGGCGAGGAACAGGTTCACCAGGCTCGCGATGATGATGCCGATCAGGCCCATGAACAGGAACGAGCCCATTCCGCTCATGTCACGCTTGGTGGTGTAGCCATAGAGGCTCAGCGCGCCGAAGGTGGCCGCGGTGATGAAGAACACCCGCACGATCGAGGTGTGCGTGAACACCAGGAAGATCGAGGACAGCGAGATGCCCATCAGCGCCGAGAACACCCAGAACAGGATCTGGGCGGTCGATGGAGCAAGACGGTTGATGCCGGCCGAAATCACGAACACCATGGCAAGGGGCGCCAGCATGAACAGCCATTTCAGCGGGCTCACGAACATCGCATAGCCGAACGGCGTCAGGAACAGCTTACCGACACGGACGGCTTCCGGGGTCGGAACGTCCGTCACGGCGGCCATGTAGACACCGAGCGCAGCCAGGCCGGTGATGGCCAGGCCAATGCTCATGTAGTTGTAGATGCGCAGCATGTAGGCGCGCAGACCGGCGTCGACCGTCGCGGCGTCAACACGCCCGGCGGCCCTGCCGAAAGGAGAAGCGTAGTTACGGTCTAGGTCCGACATGGTCGAATTCCCGTTGGTTGTCCGGTCCGGCACGAGGGTTTCCATGCCGCCGGTTCGTCAAATTCTATCTCGGATACCGATGCCTGCCGACATTAAATTTGGCTAACAATCGGGGCTCCGAACCCGTTGGATATGTGGGAAACTAACACATTCGCTGCAACCGTCCACGCGCGGCTGAATGTCGCCCTCGGCGCGCAATCCCGACGAGCGGACGTGGTTAATCGCGGGATTCGCGCGATTTGGCGACCGCGCAGCCGCCCGCTACATTTTGTCACAAATTCCGCAACACCGTGGCGGGCTTTTTGTTCAACGCCAACAGCGTGCCGGCAAGCCCAAGTCCGACGGTAACAATGAGGGCGGCCGCGACCACAGCGGCGGCGCTGCCGGCCTGCCAGACGAAGCTCAGCGTCATCAGCCGCGTCACGATCATCCAGGCTGCGATGCTGCCGGCGATCACGCCGAACACTGCGGTGGCGAGCCCGATCAGCAGGTATTCGAGTGCATAGGCGCCGAGCAGTCGCAGCCGCGTCGCACCCAGCGTCTTCAGGATCACCGCATCGTAGACGCGGTGGCGGTGGCCGGCGGCGAGCGCCCCGCCCAGGACCAGGATCGCCGAGATCAGGGTCACGGCGCTGGCGCCGCGGATCGCCAGCGCGAGATTGGTCACGACCGAGCCGACCGTCTCCATCACCTCGCGCACGCGCACGCTCGTCACCATCGGATAGGCATCCGCAACCTGCTTGATGATCTTGCCGTCGCCGGTCGCGTCGCCTCCGGTTTCCGTCAGCGTTGCGATATGGGTATGCGGCGCGCCCTTGAAGGCGTTCGGCGAGAACACGAGAACGAAATTGATGCCGAGCCCCTGCCAGTCGATGTTGCGCAGATTGCTGATTCTGGCCGGGATGTCGCGGCCGAGCACGTTGACCACGACCTCATCGCCGATCTTCAAGGACAGCCCGTCGGCGATCTTCTTCTCCATCGAGACCAGCGGCGGTCCGGAATAGCCGGCGCCCCACCACTCGCCCTCGACCACCTTGGATCCCTTCGGCAGCTCGCCGGTATAGGTCAGGCCGCGGTCGCTTTGCAGCACCCATTCGGAATCGGTCGTGGGCTTCAGGTCCTCGGCGCGGACACCGCGCGCGGCGACGATGCGCCCGCGCAGCATCGGCACGTCCTCGATCCTCGCACCCGGCACGATCTGGTGGAGATAGTCGTCGAATTGCGCAGCCTGCGTGCTCGGGATGTCGATGAAGTAGAACGATGGCGCACGGTCAGGCAAAGCCGCCAGGAACTGCCGGCGCAGATTGCCGTCGATCTGGGTGATGGTGACGAGCACGGCGAGCCCGAGTCCCAGCGACAGCACCACGGAGGGCGTCAGCGCGCCCGGCCGGTGGATGTTGGCGATCGCAAGCCGCAGCATCGGCAGCCGCGTGCGCGGCAATCGCCGCGCGATCGCCATCAAGAGGGCGGCGATGCCGCGGAGCAGCGCGAACACGACAACGGAGGAGAGCACGAACACCGCGGCGATGCGCTTGTCGAAGGACAGGCCGATCACGACTGCGACGAGCAGGGCGATCACCGCGCTCATGAAGGCGAGATAGCGCCAGCGCGGCCGGTGCCATTCGGCGCTGATGGTGTCGCGGAACAGTGCCGCGACCGGCACGTCATGCACACGGCCGAGCGGCCACAGGCCGAAGGCGAGCGCGGTCAGGAGGCCATAGACGAACGACAGCGCCAGCTCGTCGGCATGCACGGACGGCACTACCGGCAGCGGCAGCAGCTTGCCGAACAGGCCGACGATGGCGAAGGGCATCGCAGCGCCCAGCGCAAGCCCGATCACCGAGCCGATCCCGGCGAGCAGGATCACCTGCACGAGATAGATGCCGAACACGTCGCGCCCCGTCGCGCCGATGGCCTTGAAGGCGGCGATCACCTCGAGCCTGCGGTCGATATGGCTCTTCACGGCATTGGCAACGCCGACGCCGCCGACCAGCAGCGCGGCAAGGCCCACCAGGGTGAGGAACTGCGTGAACCGGTTGATGTTGCGCTCGAGCTGCGGCGAGGCATTCGAGCGGCTGCGGATCTCCCAACCGGCTTGCGGCGCTGCGTTGCGCGCCTCGTCTATGAAGGCCTCGGTGGCGCGCTCGCTGTTGGCATTGTCAGGCAGCTTCACCCGATAGACCCAGCGCACCAGGCTGCCGGGCTGGATCAGGCCGGTGGCGCGCAAGGCCGCCTCGCTGATCAGGAAGCGCGGGCCGAAGCCGATGCCGCCGGCGAGCTTGTCGGGCTCGGCCTCGACCGTGCTGCGGATCTGGAAGGTCGATGCCCCAATGGTGACGCGGTCGCCGGTCTTCAGGGAGAGCCGCGCCAGCAGCGTCGGATCTGCGGCCGCGCCAAACGCGCCGTCGCGCTCCGCGAGCAGATCGGGCAGCGCCATTTGCGGCGCCAGCGTCAACTGGCCGAGCATAGGATAGGTGTCGTCGACCGCCTTCATCTCGACCAGCGCGAGCTTGCCGTCAGCCGAGCGCGCCATGCCGCGCAGGGTGGCCGCGATGGAGACGGTGCCGCGCGAGCGCAGGAAGGCGACCTCGTCTAGCTTGGCCTCGCGCTGAAACAGCACGAAGGAGGCGTCGCCGCCGAGCAGCGTGCGGCCCTCGCGGGCAAGACCGTCGCTGAGGCTTGCCGAAACCGAGCCGACGCCGGCGATCGCCATCACGCCGAGGGCGATGCAGGCAATAAAGACGTAGAAGCCGCGCAGGCCCCCGCGCAATTCGCGCAGCGCGTAGCGCAGCGACAGCGCGGCGCCGCTGCCCCGCGCAAACGATTCGGCTGTAGCGCTCATGCTTGCGAATGCTGCGTATCGATGCGCCCGGAGCGCAAACGGATCACGCGATCGCAGCGATGCGCGAGCGAGGAATCGTGCGTGACCAGCACCAGCGTCATGCCGCGCTCGGCATGCTTGGTGAAGAGCAGATCGACGATCTGCTTTCCGGTCGCCTCGTCGAGATTGCCGGTCGGCTCGTCGGCAACGAGGATCGCGGGATCGGGCGCCAGCGCCCGGGCGAGCGCGACGCGCTGCTGCTCGCCGCCCGAGAGCTGCGTCGGATAGTGATGCAGGCGGTCGCCGAGCCCGACCGATTGCAGCTCTTGTGCCGCGCGTGTCGCAGCATCCGGATTTCCGGCGAGCTCGAGCGGCACGGCGACGTTCTCCAGTGCGGTCATTGTCGGGATCAGGTGAAAGGATTGGAAGACGATGCCGACCTGGCGACCGCGGAAGCGGGCGAGCGCGTCTTCATCGAGGGCATTGAAAGGCGTGCCATTGACCACCACCTCTCCACTATCAGGTCGCTCCAACCCCGCCATCACCATCAGCAGCGTGGATTTGCCCGAGCCTGACGGGCCGATCAGGCCGATCGTCTCGCCCGAGGCGACTCGCAGGCTGATGTCCTTGAGGATGTGAACGCGTGCCGCGCCCGTACCCAATGAGAGATTGACGTTGGAGATGGCGATGGTGTCCGGCACGGTGCCGGTGAGCGAAGAGGATTCGATGCGACTGTCCATGGTCCGGTCATATGGCAACTCCGCGGGCGCGGTCGAGAGGCGTTACGGATTGTTCATGCACATAGCCGTGTTGATGTTCGCTTTGATGACGGCGGCGGCTCCGGCAGTGGCCGAGGGGCAGTCCGCGGCGAAGCCGATCAGGCTCGTCGTGCTCGGCGATTCCTTGAGTGCGGGGCTTGGCCTTCCAGGTCAGGAAGCGTTCCCGGCAAGGCTCCAAAAAGCCTTGCAAGACAAAGGCGTAGCCGTCGATATGACGAATGCCGGGGTGTCCGGCGATACCTCGTCGGGAGGGCGCGACCGGCTCGACTGGTCGGTGCCCGATGGAACCGAGGGCGTGATCGTCGAGCTCGGGGCAAACGACGCGCTGCGCGGCATAGACCCGGACCTGACACGGGCGGCGCTGAGCGATATCGTTGCGCGGTTGAAGGCGCGCAAGATCGCGGTGATGCTCTGCGGCATGCTGGCGCCGCCGAATTACGGCGCCGATTATGCCGCGCGCTTCAATTCGATTTATCCGGATCTGGCGAAAAAATTCGACGTGCCGCTCTATCCGTTCTTTCTCGACGGCGTCGCGGCCGACGCCAAGCTCAACCAGGCCGACGGCATTCATCCGACGGCGGCCGGCGTCGACATCATCGTCAACAACATCATGCCCACCATGGAGGCATTCCTTGGCACGATAAGCGAGCAACGCCGTTGAAAAGAAGGCAGCGTCAACCCTAATTCCCAGGGTTTTCCCGGGGTGGCGCGCAGCAAGCTTCGCAGAGTCACATAACTGCGATAGGAATCAGGTTACCGGTGATTCGTCGCCGGCTCTAATTCGGATATGGTCCTGCTCAGGGGCCGTACCCAAGCATCGGGAGATGAACGATGCCGCGTTTGTTCACGGGTCTGGAAATCCCGGCCGAGGTCGGCCAAACGCTTTCCAACTTGCGGGGTGGCCTTCCCGGCGCACGCTGGATCGATCCCGAAAATTATCACGTCACCTTGCGCTTCATCGGCGACATCGACGGCGCCTCCGCAAACGAGATCGCCTCGATGCTGTTTCGCGTCAACCGCAAGCCATTCGAGGTGAAGGTGCAGGGACTGACGAGCTTCGGCGGCCGCAAGCCGCGCGCGGTCGTCGCGGCCATCGAGCCGAGCAGGCCGTTAATCGAGCTGCAGGCCGAGCTCGAGCGGATGATGCAGCGGATCGGCCTCGATCCCGAGGGCCGCAAATTCATCCCGCATGTCACGCTGGCGCGGCTGCACGACGCCTCGAATCAGGATGTCGCCGACTATCTCTCGGTGCGCGGCTACTTCCCGAGCAAGGTCTTCACCGCCGAACGCTTCGTGCTGTTCTCCTCGCGCGCTTCGACCGGCGGCGGCCCGTATGTGGTCGAGGATTCCTACGACCTTTGCGCATAGGTCACTTCCCTCTCCCCGCAAGAACGGGGAGAGGAGAAAAAGCGCATACCTCTCGCACCAATTCTCGGCTTGCAATTTGCCGCCGTCTCTGGCCGTAAGGGGCCATGCTCTCCACCACAAATTCATCGTTCCACGCGGAATACCAGGCCGAGATCGCTTCCGGCGAGATCGAACCTGATGCGGCGCAGGCCGAGGTCGCCGAGGCCTATGCGGCACTCGACGCGCGGCTTGCGAACTACAAGCCGCCGCGCAAGCAGGGCCTGCTCGGCCGTCTCTTCAAAAACGGCGACAAGGACGAGGCGCCGCGCGGTCTCTACGTCCATGGCGAGGTCGGTCGCGGCAAGACCATGCTGATGGATCTGTTCTTCCAGCACGCCTCGGTCGAGCACAAGCGGCGCGCGCATTTCCACGAGTTCATGGCCGACGTGCATGAGCGCATCTACGACTATCGCCAGAGTATCGCGCGCGGCGAGATCGCGGATGCCGATGTCATCGCGCTGACGGCGAATGCGATCTTCGAGGAGAGCTGGCTGCTCTGCTTCGACGAATTCCACGTCACCGACATCGCGGATGCGATGATCCTCGGCCGCCTGTTCGCAAAGCTGTTCGAGCTCGGCACGGTCGTTGTCGCGACCTCCAACGTCGCGCCGGACGATCTCTACAAGGGTGGCTTGAACCGCGCGCTGTTCCTGCCGTTCATCGCGCAGATCACCGATCACATGGACGTGCTGCGGCTGGATGCGCGCACCGATTTCCGGCTGGAGAAGCTCCAGGGCGTGCCGATGTGGTTGACGCCGGCGGACGCCGACGCCGACGCGGCGCTGGATCGCGCCTGGATCAAATTGACCGGCGGCGCCAAATGCAAGTCGCACGATATTTCGATCAAAGGCCGCACCCTGCACGTGCCGTGCTCGGCGCACGGCGTGGCGCGGTTCTCGTTCGCGGATCTCTGCGAGAAGCCGCTCGGCGCGTCCGACTACCTAAGGCTCGCGCACGACTATCACACCATCCTGGTCGACCATATTCCAGTGATGGACTTTGCCCACCGCAACGCCGCCAAGCGTTTCATCACGCTGATCGATACGCTCTATGACAATGCCGTGAAGCTGATGGCCTCGGCCGAAGCCAATCCGGTGTCGCTCTATCTCGCAAGCGAAGGCAACGAGGCCAACGAGTTCAAGCGGACCTCATCGCGCCTGATCGAAATGAGTTCGGAATCCTATCTGGCGCTGCCTCACGGCCGCAAGGATTCCGCCGCCAGCGGCTCCACCAAGGGGCTGGTGGAGACTTAAGTCCTATCTCACCATCCACCGCCGTCATTCCGGGGCGCGACCAACGGGTCCGCGCGAAGCGCGGCCCGATGACAGGCTCCGAGCCCGAAATCCATAACCACTGTCGGGAGTATGGATTCCGGTCTCGTCGCTCGCGGCGCCCCCGGAATGACGGGTGCTGGCCGGAATCTCGGCAAGCCCGACAATTGAGCATCCGGCGACTTGAACGGGGGAGGCGAAAGGGATAACCACCCGTCTCAGTTTTCCCCCTCCTTCGGATGTCTAAAGGACAGGTTCACATGGCGCGCGACAAGATTGCTTTGATTGGCTCCGGTCAGATCGGCGGAACGTTGGCTCATCTCATCGGCCTGAAAGAGCTGGGCGACGTGGTGATGTTCGACATTGCCGAGGGCGTGCCGCAGGGCAAGGCGCTCGACATCGCACAGTCCTCGCCGGTCGACGGCTTCGACGCGCACTACACTGGCGCCAACTCCTACGAGGCGCTCGACAACGCCAAGGTCTGCATCGTCACCGCCGGCGTGCCGCGCAAGCCCGGCATGAGCCGCGACGACCTGCTCTCCATCAACCTCAAGGTCATGGAGCAGGTCGGCGCCGGCATCAAGAAGTACGCCCCCGACGCTTTCGTCATCTGCATCACCAACCCGCTCGACGCGATGGTGTGGGCGCTGCAGAAGGCCGCAGGCCTGCCGCACAAGAAGGTCGTCGGCATGGCCGGCGTGCTGGATTCGGCACGCTTCCGCTACTTCCTGGCGGATGAGTTCAACGTCTCGGTCGAGGACGTCACCGCCTTCGTGCTCGGCGGCCATGGTGACACCATGGTGCCGCTGGTGCGCTACTCCACCGTCGCCGGCATTCCGCTGCCCGACCTCGTCAAGATGGGCTGGACCTCGCAGACGCGCCTCGACGAGATCGTCGACCGCACGCGCAACGGCGGCGCTGAGATCGTCAACCTGCTCAAGACCGGCTCGGCCTTCTATGCGCCGGCGGCCTCGGCGATCGCGATGGCCGAAAGCTACCTGAAGGACAAGAAGCGCGTGCTGCCTTGCGCCGCCTACCTCAACGGCGAATACGGCGTGAAGGACATGTATGTCGGCGTGCCCGTCGTCATCGGCTCCAAGGGCGTCGAGCGCGTCGTCGAGATCGAGCTCGGCGGCAAGGACCGCGAGGCCTTCGACAAGTCGGTCGGCGCGGTGCAGGGTCTTGTCGACGCCTGCAAGAAGATCGCGCCCGATCTTCTCGGCCGCTAAACGCGACAATCCCCGCCGAAGATCGAAAAGCCGGTCTTCGGCGGTTTCATTTTCCGGGCCCCGGCGGCAGCCGCCGGCGGGTTCCGGATCCGGTAGTCCAGAGATCTCGAACGGATTGAAGAATCCGGGTTGCAGTTCCTGTGGTATATGGTATGCCAGCCACAAGACTGAGGTGGGGCCATGGGGTCACCGCCCGCGGGTTCAGGGAGCGACGATATGAATATTCATGAGTACCAGGCCAAAGCGCTGCTGAACGAGTTCGGCGTGCCGATCTCCAAGGGCGTACCGGTCCTGAAGGCCGCCGACGCGGAAGGCGCGGCCAAGACCCTGCCGGGCCCGGTCTGGGTGGTGAAGAGCCAGATCCACGCCGGCGGCCGCGGCAAGGGCAAGTTCAAGGAAGCCTCCGCCGGCGACAAGGGCGGCGTCCGCATCGCCAAGTCGACCGCCGAGGTCGCCGAGTTCGCCAAGCAGATGCTGGGCGCGACGCTCGTGACCGTGCAGACCGGCCCCGCCGGCAAGCAGGTCAACCGCCTCTACATCGAGGACGGCTCGGACATCGACAAGGAATTCTACCTCTCGATCCTGGTCGACCGTGAGACCTCGCGCGTTTCGTTCGTGGTGTCGACCGAGGGTGGCGTCAACATCGAGGACGTCGCGCACAATACGCCCGAGAAGATCGTCACCTTCTCGGTCGATCCGGCGACCGGCATCATGGGCCATCATGGCCGCACCGTTGCAAAGGCGCTGAAGCTGTCCGGCGATCTCGCCAAGCAGGCCGAGAAGCTCACCGCGCAGCTCTACGCGGCCTTCGTCGCCAAGGACATGTCGATGCTGGAGATCAACCCGCTGGTCGTGACCAAGCAGGGCCAGCTCCGCGTGCTCGACGCCAAGGTGTCGTTCGACGACAACGCGCTGTTCCGTCATCCCGAGGTGCTCGCGCTGCGCGACGAGACCGAGGAGGACGCCAAGGAAATCGAGGCCTCCAAATACGACCTCAACTACGTCGCGCTCGACGGCAACATCGGCTGCATGGTCAACGGCGCCGGCCTCGCCATGGCGACCATGGACATCATCAAGCTCTACGGCATGGCGCCGGCGAACTTCCTCGACGTCGGCGGCAGCGCCAGCAAGGAGAAGGTCGCGGCCGCCTTCAAGATCATCACCGCCGATCCGAACGTGAAGGGCATTCTGGTCAACATTTTCGGTGGTATCATGAAGTGCGACGTGATCGCCGAGGGCGTCACGGCCGCCGTGCGCGAGGTCGGCCTCAGCGTGCCGCTGGTGGTTCGTCTCGAAGGCACGAACGTCGAACTGGGCAAGAAGATCATCCGTGAATCCGGCCTGAACGTGGTGCCGGCCGACAATCTCGACGACGCCGCGCAGAAGATCGTGAAGGCCGTCAAGGGAGGCTAAGGCCATGACCCAAGACCATCTCGCCGCATCATCCCCGTTGCCGGAGCACGCACGCCTTGCCGCGTTCGCCGGCGAATGGAATGGCGAGGAGATGGTCTACCCGTCGCGCTGGACTGCCGGCGGGCCGGCTACCTCGCGCACCGTGGCGCGCATGGATCTCAACGGCTTCTATCTGATCCAGGACGGCGTCCAGATGCGCGACGGCAAGGAGATCTTCGCCACCCACGGCATCTTCACATACGACCGCGACGACCGGACCTACAAATTGTTCTGGTACGACTCGCTTGGCTACACGCCGCCCTCGCCCGCCTCCGGCGGGTGGGTCGGCAAGACCCTGACGCTGGTGCGCGGCTCGCTGCGCGGCAATGCGCGCCACGTCTACGAGATCATCGACGACAATTCCTACGCATTGAAGATCCAGTTCTCGCCGGACGCGGAAGGTTGGGCCGACGTGCTCACCGGCGTCTATCGTCGCATCCACTGACCTCTCACTGTTAGTTTCGCGAAAGCAGACCTCATGTCCATCCTGATCGACAAGAACACCAAGGTCATCTGCCAGGGCTTCACCGGCAAGAACGGCACCTTCCATTCCGAAGCTGCGCTCGCCTATGGCACCAAGATGGTCGGCGGCACCTCGCCTGGCAAAGGCGGCTCGACGCATCTGGGTCTGCCGGTGTTCGACACCGTGCGCGAGGCACGTGAGAAGACGGGCGCGGATGCGTCCGTGATCTACGTGCCGCCGCCGGGCGCAGCCGACGCGATCTGCGAAGCCATCGATGCCGAGATCCCCTTGATCGTATGCATCACCGAAGGCATTCCGGTCGTCGACATGGTGCGCGTGAAGCGCTCGCTCGCCGGTTCCAAGTCGCGCCTGATCGGGCCCAACTGCCCGGGTGTCATGACCGCCGGCGAGTGCAAGATCGGCATCATGCCGGCCAACATCTTCAAGACCGGCAGCGTCGGCATCGTCTCGCGCTCCGGCACGCTGACCTATGAGGCGGTGTTCCAGACCTCGCAGGAAGGCCTCGGCCAGACCACCGCAGTCGGCATCGGCGGCGACCCGGTCAAGGGCACCGAGTTCATCGACGTGCTGGAGATGCTGCTCGCCGACCCCAAGACCGAATCGATCATCATGATCGGCGAGATTGGCGGTTCCGCCGAGGAGGACGCCGCTCAGTTCATCAAGGACGAGGCTAAGCGCGGTCGCAAGAAGCCGATGGTCGGCTTCATTGCTGGTGTCACCGCACCTCCCGGCCGCCGTATGGGCCACGCCGGCGCGATCATCTCCGGCGGCAAGGGCGACGCCAATTCCAAGACCGAAGCAATGAAATCGGCCGGAATCACGGTCTCTCCGTCCCCCGCCCGCCTCGGTCATACGCTTGCCGAAAAGTTGAAAAGCTAATTCAGTTCTTCGTACTTTTCCGGGCGAAGTTTCGTAGCAAATAGGATAAACGGTGCCTGTCGCGTCGAGCCCCTGCCGGGGAGCTCGGCGCCAGCGCCGTTTGTTATGCGCGAACCGAAATCGCCAGGAACTCAAGTATGTCTCGCCAGGACGCGAACGCAGCCTTTGCCCTGTCATCATTTTTGCAGGGCACCAACGCCAGCTACATCGACGAAATCTACGCCCGCTACGAGAAGGACCCATCCTCGGTCGACGCCGAGTGGCAAGAGTTCTTCAAGAGCCTGAAGGACCAGCCCGACGACGTCCGCAAGAACGCCGAAGGCCCGTCCTGGGAGCGCGCCAACTGGCCGCTGACGCCGCAGGACGACCTCACTTCCGCGCTGGACGGCAACTGGGTGGAAGTCGAGAAGGCGGTCGGCGGCAAGATCGCCGCCAAGGCGCAGGCCAAGGGCGCGGACATCTCTTCAGCCGACGTGCTTCAGGCGACGCGCGACTCCGTCCGCGCCTTGATGCTGATCCGCGCCTATCGCATGCGCGGCCACTTCCACGCCAAGCTCGATCCGCTGGGCATCGAGGCGCCGCGCAACCGCGAAGAGCTCGACCCGCGCACCTACGGCTTCAGCGAAGCCGACTTCGACCGCAAGATCTTCCTCGATCACGTGCTCGGCCTCGAGTACGGCAGCTTGCGCGAGATCGTCGCGATCTGCGAGCGCACCTACTGCCAGACGCTCGGCGTCGAGTTCATGCATATCAGCAATGCCGCGCAGAAGGCCTGGATCCAGGAGCGCATCGAGGGGCCGGACAAGGAGATCTCGTTCACCCGCGAGGGTCGTCGCGCCATCCTGATGAAGCTGATCGAAACCGAAGGCTTCGAGAAATTCTGCGACACCAAGTTCACCGGCACCAAGCGTTTCGGCCTGGACGGCGGTGAGTCGCTGATCCCCGCGCTCGAGCAGATCATCAAGCGCGGCGGCAATCTCGGCGTGAAGGAGATCGTGCTGGGCATGCCGCATCGCGGCCGCCTCAACGTGCTCACCCAGGTGATGGCCAAGCCGCACCGCGCCCTGTTCCACGAGTTCAAGGGTGGTTCGGCCAACCCCGAAGACGTCGAAGGCTCCGGCGACGTCAAATATCACCTCGGTGCGTCCTCGGACCGCGAATTCGACGGCAACCGCATCCATCTGTCGCTGACTGCGAACCCCTCGCACCTCGAGATCGTCGACCCCGTCGTACTCGGCAAGGTCCGCGCCAAGCAGGACCAGCACGGCGATCCGCCGGACATGCGCATCTCGGTGATGCCGCTTCTGATGCACGGCGACGCGGCGTTCGCGGGCCAGGGCGTGGTCGCGGAGTGCTTCGGCCTGTCGGATCTGAAGGGCTACCGCACCGGCGGCTCCGTGCACTTCATCGTCAACAACCAGATCGGCTTCACCACCTATCCGCGTTACTCGCGCTCCTCGCCCTATCCGTCGGATGTGGCGAAGATGATCGACGCGCCGATCTTCCACGTGAACGGCGACGATCCGGAAGCCGTCGTGTTCGCAGCCAAGGTCGCGACCGAGTTCCGGCAGAAGTTCCACAAGCCCGTCGTCATCGACATGTTCTGTTACCGCAGGCATGGTCACAACGAGGGTGACGAGCCGGCCTTCACCCAGCCGGTAATGTACAAGAGGATCGCAGCGCATCCCTCGACGCTCGAGCTCTACGCCCGCCGCCTTATCAGCGAAGGCGTGATCACCGAGGGCGAGGTCGACAAGGCCAAGGCCGACTGGCGCGCGCGGCTCGATGCCGAGTTCGAGGCCGGCACCAGCTACAAGCCGAACAAGGCCGACTGGCTCGACGGCAAGTGGGCGGGCTTCAAGATCGCCGACCAGGAAGAGGATGCGCGTCGCGGCGTCACCGGCGTTGATCTGTCCGTCCTGAAGGACATCGGCCGCAAGATCACCAAGGTTCCCGACGGCTTCCGCGTTCACCGCACCATCCAGCGCTTTCTCGAGAACCGCTCGAAGGCGATCGACGGAGGCAACGGCATCGACTGGGCGACCGGCGAGGCCCTGGCCTTCTGCTCGCTGCTGCTGGAAAACCACCACGTGCGCTTGTCCGGACAGGACTCCGAGCGCGGCACTTTCTCGCAGCGCCATTCGGTCCTGATCGACCAGGAGGACGAGAGCCGCTACACGCCGTTCAACCATCTCGGCACTGACCAGGGCCATTACGAGGTCATCAACTCGCTGCTCTCGGAAGAGGCGGTGCTCGGCTTCGAATACGGCTATTCGCTGGCCGAGCCGAATACGCTGACGCTGTGGGAAGCGCAGTTCGGCGACTTCGCCAATGGCGCGCAGGTTGTGTTCGACCAGTTCATCTCCTCCGGCGAACGCAAATGGCTGCGCATGTCCGGCCTCGTCTGCATGCTGCCGCACGGCTATGAGGGCCAGGGCCCCGAGCACTCCTCGGCGCGTCTCGAGCGTTACTTGCAAATGTGCGCCGAAGACAACATGCAGGTGGTCTATCCGACGACGCCGGCGAACTACTTCCACGTGCTGCGGCGCCAGCTCCATCGCGAGATCCGCAAGCCCCTGATCCTGATGACGCCGAAGTCGCTGCTGCGTCACAAGCGTGCGACCTCGCGGCTCGAGGAACTCGCGAAGGGAACGAGCTTCCACCGCATCCTTTATGATGACGCCCAGATGCTGCCGAACGAGGCGATCAAGCTCGTTCCGGACGAGAAGATCCGCCGCATCGTGCTCTGCTCCGGCAAGGTCTATTACGACCTCTACGAGGAGCGCGAGAAGCGTGGCATCGACGACATCTACCTGATGCGCGTCGAGCAGCTTTACCCGGTGCCGCTGAAGGCGCTGGTGGTCGAGCTGTCGCGTTTCAAGAAGGCGGAAGTGATCTGGTGCCAGGAGGAGCCGCGCAACATGGGTGCGTGGCACTTCATCGAGCCTTATCTGGAATGGGTGCTGAACCAGGTGAACGGGGTGAGCCGGCGTCCGCGCTATGTCGGCCGCGCCGCCTCCGCCGCGACCGCCACTGGCCTGATGTCGAAGCATCAGGCGCAGTTGAAGGCGTTCCTGGATGAAGCATTGAGCTGAGCTTTTTCGAACTGAGTCATGCCCCGCGCAAGCGGGGCATCCAGTACGCCGTGGCGTCCGTCGTCGATGCGAACGTCCGGTTTGCTGGATCGCCCGCTTTTCGCGGGTGATGACATCTCAAATTCACGACCGCATTGGCGATCTCCTTAAGGAAAAGACCATGACTGAAATTCGTGTGCCGACGCTCGGCGAATCCGTCACCGAGGCCACCATCGGCCGCTGGTTCAAGAAGGCCGGCGATCCCGTCGCCGTCGACGAGCCCTTGGTGGAGCTCGAGACCGACAAGGTCACCATCGAAGTCCCCGCGCCGTCCGCCGGCACGCTGAGCGAGATCATCGCCGCTGATGGCGCTACCGTTGCGGTCGGCGCGCTGCTCGGACAAATCACCGACGGTGCCGGCGCCGCGAAGCCGGCAGCCGCGCCCGCCAAGCCCGCGGCTGCTGCGGCGGCCGCCGCGGCGGCGCCTGCTGCTGCGCCGGCCCCAAGCGCGCCCAAGGCGCCGCCGGCCGATGCCCCACTCGCGCCGTCCGTGCGCAAGCTCTCTGCCGAGACCGGTATCGACGCCTCGACCGTTCCGGGCTCCGGCAAGGACGGCCGCGTTACCAAGGGCGACATGCTTGCCGCAATCGAGCGTGCAGCTTCCGCGCCGACCCCGGTCAACCAGCCGGCCGCCGCCGTCCAGGTGCGCGCACCGTCGCCGGCCGATGACGCCGCCCGCGAAGAGCGCGTCAAGATGACCCGGCTGCGCCAGACCATCGCGCGCCGCCTGAAGGACGTGCAGAACACGGCCGCCATGCTCACGACCTTCAACGAGGTCGACATGACCAACGTCATGGCGCTGCGTGCACACTACAAGGACGCGTTCGAGAAGAAGCACGGTGCCAAGCTCGGCTTCATGGGCTTCTTCACCAAGGCCGTCGTGCAGGCCCTGAAGGACATTCCGGCCGTCAACGCCGAGATCGACGGAAGCGACCTGATCTACAAGAACTACTACCACATCGGCGTCGCCGTCGGCACCGACAAGGGTCTCGTCGTGCCCGTGGTGCGCGACTGCGACCACAAGTCGATCTCCGACATCGAGAAGAGCATCGCCGATTACGGCCGCCGCGCCCGCGACGGCCAGCTCAAGATCGACGAGATGCAGGGCGGCACCTTCACCATCACCAATGGTGGCATCTACGGTTCGCTGATGTCGACGCCGATCCTGAACGCACCGCAATCCGGCATCCTCGGCATGCACAAGATTCAGGAGCGGCCGATGGTCGTCGGCGGCAAGATCGAGGTCCGCCCGATGATGTATCTGGCGCTGTCCTACGATCACCGCGTGATCGACGGCAAGGAAGCCGTCACCTTCCTGGTTCGCGTCAAGGAGAGCCTGGAAGATCCGGCACGCCTGGTACTGGACCTCTGATTCCTGATGCCTTGAATGCGCCGTCGCCTGCGCAGGCGACGGCGTATGTGCAAAGATGGAGGCGAATGTGACGGATAAGGTTGCGATCATCACCGGCGGTAGCCGCGGCATCGGGCGGGCGACTGCGATCGCTGCGGCGGCGCGCGGCTTTCGCGTCGTCGTTGGCTATGCCAGCAATAAGCAGGCCGCGGACGAGGTCGTGGCCCGGATCGAGGCCAGCAACGGCAAGGCGATCGCGGTGAAATGCGATGTCGCCGAGGAAAGCGATATTCTCGCGCTGTTCAAGGCCGCCGATCAGTTCGGCACGTTGGGCGCCCTCGTCAACAATGGCGGTATTGTCGGCAAGAGTGGCGTGCGTGTCGACGAAATGTCGGCCGAGCGCATCCAACGTGTGATGGCGGTGAACGTCACCGGCTCGATCCTCTGCGCGCGCGAGGCGGTGAAGCGGATGTCGACCAAGCATGGTGGCAAGGGCGGCGTGATCGTCAACCTGTCGTCGGTCGCTGCCAAGCTCGGCTCGCCCAACACCTATGTCGACTATGCCGCCTCCAAGGGCGCGATCGATTCCTTCACCATCGGCCTCGGCTATGAGGTCGCCGGCGAAGGCATCCGCGTCGCGGGCATCCGCCCCGGTCTGATCGACACCGACATCCACGCCTCAGGCGGCGAGCCCGACCGCGCCCATCGTCTGGCCCATATGGTGCCGATGAAGCGCGTCGGCACCGCCGAGGAAATCGCCAACGCCATCGTCTGGCTGATGTCGGACGATGCCTCCTACGTCACCTCAGCCATTCTCGACGTGTCCGGCGGACGCTGACACGTCTTCTCACGCTTAACTTACGGGACTTCCTCTCATGGCTACCTACGATCTCGTCGTCATCGGCACCGGACCGGGCGGTTATGTCTGCGCGGTGCGCGCAAGCCAGCTCGGCATGAAAGTCGCCGTGGTGGAAAAGAACCCCACCCTCGGCGGCACCTGCCTCAATGTCGGCTGCATGCCCTCCAAGGCGCTGCTGCACGCCTCCGAGATGTTTGAGGAAGCCGGGCATTCCTTTGCCAAGATGGGCGTGTCGGTCCCGGCGCCGAAGCTCGACCTGCCGTCGATGATGAACTTCAAGCAGCAGGGCATCGACGGCAACGTCAAGGGCGTCGAATTCCTGATGAAGAAAAACAAGATCGACGTCTTGAAGGGCACCGGCAAGATCCTCGGCACCGGCAAGGTGGAAGTATCCGCCGACGGCAAGTCGCAGGTGATCGAGACCAAGAACATCGTCATCGCCACCGGGTCCGACATCGCGCGGCTGAAGGGCATCGAGATCGACGAGAAGCGCATCGTGTCGTCGACCGGCGCGCTGTCGCTGGAGAAGGTGCCGGGTAGGCTGCTGGTCATCGGCGCCGGCGTGATCGGGCTTGAGCTCGGCTCGGTGTGGCGCAGACTCGGGTCCGAAGTCATGGTCGTCGAATTCCTCGATCGCATCCTGCCCGGCATGGACGGCGAGGTCGCGAAGCAGTTTCAGCGCATGCTGGAGAAGCAGGGATTTGCATTCAAGCTCGGTTCGAAGGTCACCGGCGTCGAAGCGAACGGCAAGGCGCTGCTTGCGAAGATCGAGCCCGCTGCAGGCGGCGCGGCCGAGACCATCGAGGCCGATGTCGTTCTCGTCTGCATTGGCCGCGTGCCCTACACGGATGGGCTGGGCCTGAAGGAGGCCGGCGTCGCGCTCGACAATCGTGGCCGCGTGCAGATCGACCCGCATTTCGCCACCAGCCTCAAGGGCGTCTACGCCATCGGCGACGTTGTCGCCGGTCCGATGCTCGCGCACAAGGCCGAGGATGAAGGCGTTGCTGTCGCGGAGATACTCGCGGGCCAGGCCGGCCACGTGAACTACGACGTTATCCCGGGCGTCGTGTATACCACGCCGGAAGTGTCCGCCGTCGGCAAGACCGAGGAGGAGCTGAAGCAGGCGGGCGTCGCTTATACCGTCGGGAAGTTTCCCTTTACCGCCAACGGCCGCTCCAAGGTCAACCAGACCACGGACGGCTTTGTGAAGATTCTCGCAGATGCGAGGACCGATCGTGTGCTCGGCGTGCACATTGTCGGCCGCGAAGCCGGCGAAATGATCCATGAAGCGGCCGTTCTCATGGAGTTCGGCGGTAGCGCGGAAGATCTTGCCCGCACCTGCCATGCACATCCGACCCGGTCGGAAGCCATCAAGGAAGCCGCGCTTGCGGTCGGCAAGCGGGCCATCCATATGTAGGCAACGCCCCGAGCTGAATCGGGCGGGACAACACATGCTGCGCCGCCTCCTTCAACCGGTCTGGGTCCTGCTGGCGATCATCTTCCTGATCGAAGCCTGGCTATGGGACCATCTCGAGCCGATTGTTGCGCGGGTTGTCGCAGCCATCCCGCTCGCCCGGTTCAAGCAATGGCTGACGGAGCGCGTTGATGCGCTGTCGCCGGCCATGACGCTGATCGTGTTCGCCGTGCCGATCATTCCGCTGTTTCCGCTCAAGCTGGTCGGGCTGTGGCTGCTCACGCACGAATATTGGTTCAGTGCTGCCTTCACCATCCTGTTCGCGAAGATGCTCGGCGTCGGTGTCACGGCCTTCGTCTTCGATGTGACGCGCGACAAGCTTCTGGAGATGCCGTGGTTCGAGCGGCTCTATGAGCTCGTCTTGAAACTGCGCGCCAAGGCCGCCGAGCTCGTCAATCCGATCAAGCAGCGCATCAAGGACGTCATCACCGGCAACGGCGAAGGCTGGTCCTCCCGCACGCTCCGCCTGATCCAGCGTTTCCGCAAGAGCGTTCACGAAGCGCGCTGAGCGCAGCGACGATCAACATCGCGGTCATTGCCCGCCTTGTGCGCAATTGCGCACTGGGGCGGGCAATCCAGTATTCCAGAGGCAGCGAGGATTGAATCGAGAAGCCGCGGCGTACTGGATGCCCCGCCTTCGCGGGGCATGACATCGTCGATGTGACGGCTTTACGCGCCGCCTCAACCCATCAATGCAAATGCAACAGATGCGGCCACCACAGGCCGAGCCCGGTCATGACGAGGCCGGCGAGCGTCAGAATGCCGCTGACATAGGCGAGCGCGAGCATGCCGGTGATGATGGTGGCCGAGGCCAGCACGATGCCGATCTGGAAAGCGGCGGACGCAAGCTCGAAGTGGTGGTATTTCGCCGTGGCCTCGTCGCGCTCATGCTCGGCGTGCTTGGCCTTCTCGGCGAGCTGTTCGGTGCCTTCGCCGGTCTCGGGCTCGGAGCGGTAGCGCGCCGCAGTCTTCTGCCAGTCGTCGATCTGCTTCTGGATCGCGGCCTTGATGCCGTCGTCGGTCGCAGATCCCAGCGCGAGCTTGCCCTGCTCGGCCGCGGTCTGCACGACGGTGCGTCGAATGCTCTTGGCCTGGAAGAAGGCCCAGAGGTTGGCCGCTTCGACGTTCTTGCTGATCGCTTCGGTCTGCGCACCCTTGCCGAGCGTCTCCGAGATCGCCAGGAACAGCGCCAGCACGGCAATCAGCAGAGCGATCTTCCGGTTCTCGCCGGACGCGTGTTCGGCGTGCTCGGCATGCTCCATGCTTTCATGTGCGCTCATATTTCCCTCCTGGTGTCGCCCGCTACGATTGACCGAACAGCGAGAACCGCGCAAGGGGCAAGCGCGTTATGACAGCCTCGTGTCAGCTTTCATCGCCGCGGATGCGCGCTGGCATAGACTTCGAGCAGACGCTCGGAATCGATGCCGGTATAGACCTGCGTGGTCGAGAGCGAGGAATGGCCGAGCAATTCCTGGATTGCGCGCAGGTCACCGCCGCGTGACAGAAGATGCGTGGCGAAGGAATGTCTGAGTGCGTGCGGCGTCGCGCTGTCAGGCAGACCGAGCGCGCCGCGCAGCCGCTCCATCGCGAGCTGGATGATGCGTGGGCTCAGCGGGCCGCCGCGCGCGCCGACGAAGATCGGGCCTTCGGGGGGCAGCGGATGCGGGCACATCGCGACGTATTCGTCGATCAGCGCCAGCACGTTTTGTAGCACCGGCACCATGCGTGTCTTGTTGCCCTTGCCGGTGACGACCAGCACGTCGCCTTCGCCGGGCCGCGGTACCTCGCGGCGCTTCAGGCCCAGCGCCTCGGAGATGCGCAGGCCGGAGCCGTAGAGCAGCGCCATCACCGCGGCGTCGCGGACCAGGATCCAGGTCTCGCGCTCCTCGCCGGCGCGCTCGTCGGCATCCGCGAGGCGTTTTGCCGACGCCATCGGCAGCGGCTTGGGCAGGCTTTTCGCCACCTTCGGCGCACGGATCGCCGATAGTGCTCCGACCTTGCCCTTGCCTTCGCGCTCGAGGAAGCGGCCAAAGGAGCGCAGGCCCGCCAGCGCCCGCATCAGCGATCGGCCGGACACATCGTCAGCGCGGCGCATCGCCATAAAGGCGCGCACGTCGGTTGCCTCTAACGCGGCAAAGCGTGCCAGCGTCACGCGTTCGCCCCAATGGGTGCAGAGGAAATCCAGGCACTGACGCAAGTCGCGGGCATAGGCCTCCAGCGTCTTCGGCGATAGCCGCCGCTCGGCGCCGAGATGCGACAGCCAGCGGGTCATCTCCCGTGTGACCGTCGCATCGGCGCTCGGCAGCTCGATCTGTGGTGCGGCGGCTTTGCTCATGGCTCTGGACGTGATGATTCCGCACAGTATATCGCATCACACCCGTTTATCGTTCGCTAAGGACGCCCGGCGGCGCTAGCCTGACGATCCAGAGTTCCGATTCTCCACCCAAGATCTCCGTCCAAGATCTCCATTCAAGACCATTCATGGATCATTCGCCGCGCAACAGCACCGCCTCAGCCAGCGCGACCCGCATGGTCGACGTGCTGGTGCCAGTTGCGCTCGACCAGACCTATTCCTACCGCGTGCCGCGCGGCATGGAGCTGAAGGCGGGCGATCTCGTCGGCGTGCCGCTCGGCCCGCGCGAGGTGCTTGCGGTGGTCTGGGCGGAAAATGCCAATCCCGATCCGCGCCTGCACAACCGCCTGAAGGACGTCAGCGAGAAGCTCGATCTGCCGCCGCTCAGGAGCGAGTTGCGTTCGGTGGTCGACTGGGTCGCCAACTACACGCTGAGCCCGCGCGGCATGGTGCTGCGCATGTGCCTGCGCATGGGCGAGAACCTCGGACCTGAGCGCGTGCGTGCCGGCGTGCGCCTGATCGGCGACCCGCCGAAGCGGCTGACGCCGGCGCGGCGACGGGTGATCGAGGTGCTGTCGGACGGGCTGCTGCACGGCAAGTCCGAGGCCGCCAAGGAGGCGGGCGTCTCGGCCGGCGTGATCGACGGTCTGGTCGATGAAGGCACATTGGTGGTCGAGCCAATGCCGCCGCCTCCGCCGCCGCCTGCACCCGATCCGGCCTATGGCCGGCCGGATTTTTCGCCGCTGCAGCGTGCCGCAGTGGATGCGATGCGCGCACTCGCCGCGAACGGCACGTTTCATGTCGCGCTCATCGACGGCGTTACCGGCTCCGGCAAGACCGAGGTCTATTTCGAGGCGGTTGCGGAGACCATCCGGCGCGGCAAGCAATCGCTGATCTTGATGCCGGAGATCGCGCTGACCGGCCAGTTCCTCGATCGTTTTGCGCAGCGTTTTGGCGTGCGCCCGCTGGAATGGCATTCCGAGCTCACCCCCCGCACCCGCGCGCGCAACTGGGCGGCGATCTCCGAAGGAAGTGCGCCGGTGGTGGTCGGCGCGCGCTCGGCGCTGTTTCTCCCTTACGCCAATCTCGGGCTGATCGTGGTCGATGAAGAGCACGACCAGGCCTACAAGCAGGATGACGGCGTGCACTATCACGCTCGCGACATGGCGGTGGTACGGGCGCATATCGCAAAGATTCCGATCGTGCTGGCCTCCGCGACACCCTCGGTCGAGTCCGAGGTCAACGCCCGCAAGAATCGCTATCAGCGCGTCGCGCTGCCCTCGCGCTTCGGCGGCCAGCACATGCCGCACATCGAGGCGATCGATCTACGCCGCGAGCCGCCCGCGCGCGGCCGCTTCATCTCGCCGCGGCTCGCCGGCGAGATCAGGACCGCGATCGAGCGGCGCGAGCAGGCGCTTCTGTTCCTCAATCGCCGCGGTTATGCGCCGCTGACCCTGTGCCGCACCTGCGGCCACCGCTTCGCCTGCACCATCTGCGACGCCTGGCTGGTCGATCATCGCTTCCGCCAGCGGCTCGTCTGTCATCACTGCGGCTTCTCGATGCCGCGCCCGCATATCTGTCCGAACTGTTCGGCGGAAGAATCGCTGGTCGCAGTTGGGCCCGGCGTCGAGCGCTTGCAGGAGGAGGCGGCCGCGCTGTTCCCGGAGGCGCGCACCATGGTGCTGTCGAGCGATCTCATCACCTCGATCGAGACGATGCGATCCGAACTTGCCGAGATCGCGGAGGGGCGTGTCGACATCATCATCGGGACGCAGCTCGTCGCCAAGGGTCATAATTTCCCGCGGCTCAATCTGGTCGGCGTGGTCGATGCGGATCTGGGCCTCAGCAATGGCGATCCGCGCGCGGCGGAGCGCACCTGGCAATTGCTCAACCAGGTGATCGGCCGCGCCGGGCGCGAGCAGGGCCGCGGCGTCGGCTATCTCCAGACCCACCAGCCCGACCATCCCGTGATGAAGGCGCTGATCGCCTGCGACCGCGAGGCCTTCTACGATAGCGAGATCGAGCTGCGCGAGCGCACGCTCTATCCGCCGTTCGGACGGCTCGCGAGCCTGATCATTTCCGCAGGCGATCGCCCGAGCGCCGAAGGCTTTGGGCGCAGGCTGGTTGCGCTCGCGCCGCGCGACGAGCGCGTGCAGGTCTTGGGGCCTGCGGAAGCCCCGCTCGCCGTGATCAAGGGCCGCTACCGCTTCCGCATCCTGGTGAAGTCGGCGCGCGGTTTCGACCTGTCCGACTATTTGCGCAACTGGCTCGCCGTCAGCCCGAAGCCGAAGGGCAATTTGAAGCTCGAGGTCGACGTCGATCCGCAGAGCTTTTTGTAGAGACAGGCCCTATCCCCGTCATTGCGAGCGAAGCGAAGCAATCCAGAATCTTTCCGCGGTGACAGTCTGGATAGCCTCGTCGCTGCGTTCCTCGCAATGACGGGCGCAATAAAAAGCCCGCCGTCCCCCAAGGCGGCGGGCTTGTTCACGAGCGCATCAAGCGGCTCACGTCCTTGCGAACGGTGACGAGTGTTGCGCTTGTGATGAGAGGCGCTGGTCGTGCGCCTTTAGGAGACGACTTCAGCGGTGACGCGGCCGACGCCGGCACCCGTGAGGCCGATGGCGCGGGCGGCGCCCGTGGAGAGGTCGAGGACACGGCCGCGAATGAACGGGCCGCGGTCATTGATGGTGACGATGACGCTGCGGCCGCCATGGGTCACGCGCAGCTTGGTGCCGAACGGCAGCGAACGGTGCGCCGCGGTCATGGCGTTCTGGTTGAAGCGCTGGCCCGAGGCGGTCCGGCTGCCGGACTCGTTGCCGTAGAACGAAGCCATGCCGGCGAAGCTGTGCCCCGTGCCGGACGTCGGGTTCATCGACGCGTTGGCATTGCGCCACTCCGAATTGGTCTCGGCCTGAGCGTCGTGGCGATGATGGTGGTGGTAGCGGTGATGCCTGGATTTGGCGGATGCCTCGGTGGCAGTTCCACCGATGAGGAGAGTTGCGGCGACGAAAGCAATCGCCGTGTTCGGCCGGGTTACGTACCCCAGCGTCTTCAATGACAGCATTTAGTGATCCCTGCGCTAGTATTGCCACATATGTGGCCAGTGGAGCCCCCGTCACTCTGTGAGCGGTTTGGCGTTTCGTTTCGCAATGCGGCGTGAATTGGGCAGTAGTTCCGCTATACGTGCGATTGAAACATCTTGTTACTCGAACCGATATTCGAGGAATGTTCCGTAATCTTCGGCTTTAACGATTAATTAACCTCATCAATACTTACAAATACTGTAAAACGAAGTCATTGCTCCCGACGTTTAGAATTGGATAAGTATTCGGCGAGTGAAGCGAGGAACCGTAGATTCACGGCTCTGCGAGCCGTGTTCATGGCGGCTATGCGCTGAGGGCAGGAACGAAACGGGCTGTGGCTGCGCCAGGGCCGTCATCGATTCCGTGCTGTGGCAGGTCGGGGTCGCGGCATCGTGACGTGCGACGAACTGGCGAAGGAAGGCAGTGCCTTTAATTTGGCGTCATGTTGCACCTGCGCGCCTGCCATGCTAGCAAAGCCGCGATTTTACCGAACCCGGCACTTCCTGTGCCGGTCGAAAATCGAAGTCCCGCTTGAATTCCAAGGGCTTGGATCGCTAGGCGCCGCTTCGTGGCGACGGTTTTTCCCTTGCGAATTTGACAGCTAAAAGAGCGCGTCTGTGGCTGCAGAAGATACGTCCGTTTCAGGTGTGTCCGGCCGTTATGCAACGGCATTGTTTGAACTGGCTCGCGACCAGAACGTGGTCGATGAGGTCAAGGCCGATCTCGACAGGTTTGAGGCCTTGCTGAATGAGAGTGCTGATCTGAAGCGCCTCGTCCGCAGCCCGGTCTTCGCCGCCGAGGCCCAGTCCAAGGCGCTGTCGGCCGTGCTGGACAAGGCCGGGATCGCAGGCATTTCCGCCAATTTCCTCAAGGTGCTGACCGCCAACCGCCGCCTGTTCGCGGTGGCCGACGTCATTCGTGCCTATCGCGGCCTCGTCGCCAAGTTCAAAGGCGAGACGACGGCCGACGTCACCGTGGCGGAAGCTCTCTCGGACAAGAATCTCGACGCCCTCAAGGTTGCCCTGAAGTCGGTGACCGGCAAGGACGTCGCGCTGAACGTGAAAGTCGATCCATCGATCATCGGCGGCCTCGTGGTCAAGCTGGGCAGCCGCATGGTTGATGGTTCACTTCGCACCAAACTCAATTCGATCAAGCACGCGATGAAAGAGGCAGGCTGATGGACATCCGCGCCGCGGAAATTTCCGCGATCCTCAAGGACCAGATCAAAAATTTCGGCCAGGAAGCTGAAGTCTCCGAAGTCGGGCAGGTGCTGTCCGTTGGTGACGGTATCGCCCGCGTCTACGGTCTGGACAACGTCCAGGCCGGTGAAATGGTCGAGTTCGAGAACGGCACCCGCGGCATGGCGCTGAACCTCGAAACCGACAACGTCGGCGTCGTTATTTTCGGTGCCGACCGCGAGATCAAGGAAGGCCAGACCGTCAAGCGCACCCGCGCCATCGTGGACGCGCCGGTCGGCAAGGGCCTGCTCGGCCGCGTCGTCGACGCGCTCGGCAATCCGATCGACGGCAAGGGGCCGATCCAGGCCGACAAGCGTATGCGCGTCGACGTCAAGGCGCCCGGCATCATTCCGCGCAAGTCGGTGAGTGAGCCGATGGCGACCGGCCTCAAGGCGATCGACGCCTTGATCCCGATCGGCCGTGGCCAGCGCGAGCTGATCATCGGCGACCGTCAGACCGGCAAGACCGCGATCGCGCTCGACACTATCCTGAATCAGAAGCCGCTCAACGCGCAGCCCGACGAGAACATCAAGCTGTATTGCGTCTACGTCGCGATCGGCCAGAAGCGTTCGACCGTCGCCCAGTTCGTGAAGGTGCTGGAAGAGCAGGGCGCGCTGGAATACTCGATCGTCGTCGCTGCGACCGCTTCGGATCCGGCGCCGATGCAGTACATCGCCCCGTTCACCGGCTGCACCATGGGCGAGTACTTCCGCGACAACGGCATGCACGCGGTCATCATCTATGACGACTTGTCCAAGCAGGCCGTCGCCTACCGCCAGATGTCGCTGTTGCTGCGCCGTCCGCCGGGGCGCGAAGCCTATCCGGGCGACGTGTTCTATCTGCACTCCCGCCTGCTCGAGCGCGCCGCGAAGCTCAACAAGGACCAGGGTTCGGGCTCGCTGACGGCGCTGCCGGTCATCGAAACCCAGGCCAACGACGTGTCGGCCTACATCCCGACCAACGTCATCTCGATCACCGACGGCCAGATCTTCCTGGAGACCGATCTGTTCTTCCAGGGCATCCGTCCCGCCGTGAACGTCGGTCTGTCGGTGTCGCGCGTCGGCTCCTCGGCGCAGACCAAGGCCACCAAGAAGGTCGCCGGCAAGATCAAGGGCGAGCTCGCGCAGTACCGCGAAATGGCGGCCTTCGCGCAGTTCGGCTCCGACCTCGACGCCTCGACCCAGCGCCTGCTCAACCGCGGCTCGCGCCTGACCGAGCTTCTGAAGCAGCCGCAGTTCGCGCCGCTGAAGATGGAAGAGCAGGTCTGCGTGATCTGGGCCGGCACCAACGGCTATCTCGATCCGCTTCCGCTCAACAAGATCAAGGCGTTCGAGGACGGTCTGCTGTCGCTCCTGCGCGGCAAGAACGTCGATATCCTCAACGCGATCCGCGACAGCCGCGATCTGTCCGACGACACCGCTGCCAAGCTGAAGTCGGCGGTCGAGGGCTTCGCCAAGACCTTCGCTTAACAGGGCCGTCATGGCCGGGCGAAAGCGCGAAGCGCGTCTTCGCACTTGATGTCCCGGCCATCCACGCAGCACTGCGTGGAAGACGAGACGTGGATGCCCGGCACAAGGCCGGGCATGACGAATGGATAGGGTTGCGGTCGGGTCAAAAGACCAGATCGCCGGGGTGAACGAAGAATGGCGTCACTTAAAGACATGCGGGTCCGCATCGCCTCCACCAAGGCGACGCAAAAGATCACCAAGGCGATGCAGATGGTCGCGGCCTCGAAACTGCGCCGCGCGCAGAGCGCCGCCGAAGCTGCTCGTCCCTATGCCGACAAGATGAGCGCGGTGATCGGCAATATTGCGAGCGCGGCCGTGGGTTCGCCCGGCGCGCCGGCGCTTCTGGCCGGCACCGGCAGGGATCAGGTGCATCTGCTGCTGGTCTGCACCGGCGAGCGCGGCCTGTCCGGCGCCTTCAACTCCTCGATCGTTCGTCTGGCGCGCGAGCGCGCGCTGGCGCTGATGAACGAGGGCAAGGAGGTCAAATTCTTCTGCGTCGGCCGCAAGGGCTATGAGCAGCTCCGCCGCCAGTTCGAAAAGCAGATCGTCGAGCACATCGATCTGCGCAGCGTCCGCCAGCTCGGCTTCGTCAACGCCGAGGACATCGCCAAGAAGGTACTGGCCCGATTCGATGCCGGCGAGTTCGACGTCTGCACGCTGTTCTATTCGCGCTTCCGCTCGGTGATCGCGCAGATCCCGACCGCCCAGCAGATCATTCCGCTGGTCGTCGAGGAGGGCGCTGTCGCCAGCACGACGTCTTACGAATACGAGCCGGAGGAGGACGAGATCCTCACCCGCCTCTTGCCGCGCAACCTCGCGGTCCAGATCTTCCGCGCGCTGCTGGAGAACAATGCCTCGTTCTACGGTGCGCAGATGAGCGCGATGGACAACGCGACGCGCAACGCCGGTGAAATGATCCGCAAGCAGACGCTGGTCTACAACCGCACGCGTCAGGCCCAGATCACCAAGGAACTCATCGAAATCATCTCCGGCGCAGAAGCAGTCTGACCGGAAGCGAAATTCGGATCGAAGGAGACAGTAAATGGCTACAGCAGCCAACCAGATCGGTCGCGTTACCCAGGTCATGGGCGCCGTCGTCGACGTGCAGTTCGAAGGCCACCTGCCGGCCATTCTCAACTCGCTGGAGACCAAGAACGGCAACAACCGCCTGGTGCTGGAAGTCGCGCAGCACCTCGGCGAGTCGACCGTCCGCACGATCGCGATGGATGCCACCGAAGGTCTGGTGCGCGGCCAGGAAGTTACCGACACCGGCAAGCCGATCTCGGTTCCCGTGGGTGACGGCACGCTGGGCCGCATCATGAACGTCATCGGCGAGCCGATCGACGAAGCCGGTCCGATCAAGTCCGAAGGCCTGCGCGCCATCCACCAGGAAGCGCCGACCTATACCGACCAGTCGACCGAAGCCGAGATTCTCGTCACCGGCATCAAGGTCGTCGATCTTCTTGCTCCGTACGCGAAGGGTGGCAAGATCGGCCTGTTCGGCGGCGCCGGCGTCGGCAAGACCGTGCTGATCCAGGAGCTGATCAACAACGTCGCGAAGGCGCACGGTGGTTACTCCGTGTTCGCCGGCGTCGGCGAGCGTACCCGCGAGGGCAACGACCTCTATCACGAGTTCATCGAGTCCAAGGTCAACGCCGATCCGCACAATCCGGATCCGAGCGTGAAGTCGAAGTGCGCGCTGGTGTTCGGCCAGATGAACGAGCCGCCGGGCGCCCGCGCCCGCGTCGGCCTCACGGGTCTCACCGTCGCCGAGCACTTCCGCGACCAGGGCCAGGACGTGCTGTTCTTCGTCGACAACATCTTCCGCTTCACCCAGGCGGGCTCGGAAGTGTCGGCGCTGCTCGGCCGCATTCCTTCGGCGGTGGGTTACCAGCCGACGCTCGCCACCGACATGGGCGCGCTGCAGGAGCGCATCACCACCACCAACAAGGGCTCGATCACCTCGGTGCAGGCCATCTACGTGCCGGCCGACGACTTGACCGACCCGGCGCCCGCGACCTCGTTCGCGCACTTGGACGCCACCACCGTGCTGTCGCGCGCGATCTCGGAAAAGGGCATCTACCCCGCGGTGGACCCGCTCGACTCGACCTCGCGCATGCTCTCGCCGCTCGTCGTCGGTGAGGAGCACTACCAGACCGCCCGCATGGTTCAGCAGGTGCTCCAGCGCTACAAGTCGCTCCAGGACATCATCGCCATTCTCGGCATGGACGAGCTTTCGGAAGAGGACAAGCTGACGGTGGCCCGCGCCCGCAAGATCGAGCGCTTCCTGTCGCAGCCGTTCCACGTCGCCGAAATCTTCACCGGCTCGCCCGGCAAGTTCGTCGAGCTCGCGGACACCATCAAGGGCTTCCGCGGCCTCTGCGAAGGCAAGTATGACCATCTGCCGGAAGCTGCCTTCTACATGGTCGGCACCATCGAAGAGGCGGTCGAGAAGGGCAAGAAGCTGGCTGCGGAAGCGGCCTAAGGGCGAATGGCGAGCAGGGAGTAGCGAGTAGTCTCGCTGCTCCAGCTCCATTCGCTATTCGCTACTCACCATTCGCAGGTTTCTTATGGCCACCTTCCACTTCGATCTCGTCTCTCCGGAAAAGCTCGCATTCTCGGGCGAGGTCGATCAGGTCGACATCCCCGGCGTCGAGGGTGACTTTGGCGTGCTGGCGGGTCATGCGCCGGTCGTGGCTGCGATCCGTCCAGGCATTCTCACCGTGACCACCGGCGGCAAGCACGAGAAGATCATCGTGCTCGGCGGTCTCGCCGAAATCTCCGAGAACCGCCTGACCGTGCTCGCCGACGTCGCGACCTCGCTGGCCGAGCTCGACCGCGCCCAGTTCGCCGAGACCATCTCGGAGATGGAAGAGGGCCTGAAGGAGAAGGAGGGCTCCGAACTGGACCAGGCGATCGAACGCCTCGACCACTTCAAGAGCATCCAGCACGAGCTCAACACGACGGCTATGCACTAAGCCCCGGGGCACCGCGCTCCGGGGCCGAACAAGAGATTTCTGAACAGAATCAGCGCTCGTCACTACCGTGGCGGGCGCTGAAACTTTGTTGCACCCTGCCGGCCGGGCCTCGGCCTGAAGGCCGCCGACGAGCAGACCGCCGTCAATGCGGCACTGGCTGACTGCGCCAAGCGCGCCAGCGATTGCCACGTCATCGCGATCGGCCCCTTCATGATGGGGCCGACGAACTATCGGCTAGCGTTGTGACTCCGACCGTCCATTCCGTCATTCCGGGGCCCGAGCGGAGCGAGGGAGCCGGAATCCATCGGGCCGTAGAGTACGTGGATGAATGGATTTCTCTGATGCGCAATTGCGCATCATAGCTCGCGACTTCGTCGCGCCCCGGAATGACATCGAGTCAATCAGAAGTCCCCGCAAGCGGGGGAGGTGAAGTGGCACCGGCGGACTCGCCGGTCTTATCTTGCGAACGCTGCGAACTGCTCCGCGACCGCGCGATACACCTCGCGCCGGAACGGCACGACGAGATCGGCGACGCGATCCAGAGCCTCCCAGCGCCACGCGTCGAACTCGGCGGGCTGGCCGTTGCGCGGCGTCAGCGGATCGATCTCCTCCTCGCGTCCGGTGAAGCGCAACGCGAACCATTTCTGGCGCTGGCCACGGAATTTCGCCAGCCGGTGGGTGTGAGGCCCGTCATAGGGCGGGAATTCGTAGGTGAACCAATCGGTCTCGCCGAGATAGTCGGCGCTGGTAACGCTGGTCTCTTCCCAGAGCTCGCGCAGCGCCGCGTCGCGCAGGTTCTCGCCTTCGTCGACGCCGCCCTGCGGCATCTGCCAGTCAAGGCCGGGCAAGATGATCTCGGGGCCATCGCCCTTGAACCGATGGCCGATCAGCACGCGGCCATCGGCGTTGAAGAGGGCGATCCCGACGTTGGGACGGTAGGGCTTTTGATTGGTCACTTGCAGATCCCTTGTCGTCATTCCGGGGCGCGCGGAGCGCGAGCTCGGAATCCATAACCACAGGCGGTCGTTGGTTGAAACCTCGTGGTCGATACCTGCCGCACGACTTCGCCCTGGGGTTATGGATCCCCGTGCCAGTGCGCAATTGCGCACAAGGCGGGGATGACAAGCGAGAGCGCGGCGACCGGTAAGCCGATCACTCATCCGCCAGCGCGGAAAATTCCTTCACCACGCGCTCGTAGACCGGGCGCTTGAACGGGATGATCAGCCCGGGAAGGTTCTTCATCGGCTCCCAGCGCCAGGTCACGAACTCCGCCTTGTGGCCGCCACCGCCGGGATGTTCGACGTTGATCTCGCTGTCCTTGCCGGTGAAGCGCACCGCGTACCATTTCTGGCGCTGGCCGCGGTAGCGTCCCTTCCAGGCGCGGCCGGCGACCGTGCGCGGAATATCGTAGATCAGCCAGTCCGGAACCTCGCCGAGCCGCTCCACCGAGCGCACGCTGGTCTCCTCATAGAGCTCGCGCTTGGCGGCTTCCCAGGTGTCCTCGCCGGGATCGACGCCGCCTTGCGGCATCTGCCAGACATGTCCCTCGTCGACATGCTCGATGCCGCCTGCGCGGCGGCCGATGAAAACCAGCCCATTCTTGTTGATCAACATCACACCGACGCAGGTTCGGTAGGGCAGATCCTCGTAACGTGCCATTCCGCCAAACCTCTCGCATTCTGCCGGCAGGCATGCCGGACCGCCAAGACCCGCGCCGAACCAATTGATTGATTTAGCTGGATTTTGATTTCAGCATCGCGGTTGTCAATGGCACCAAAAGGATACCCCGGTCGCCCAGCGTCTTGATCCAGGCGCCGATCCGCTCGATCGAGACCGGAAGCGCCGAGGCGGTGCCGACGGCGATGCCGCGCTCGCGCGCGACCGATTCGAGCTTGTTCAGGGCGCGGTCGATCTCGGTCGGGGTCGGCACCGCGTCGAGGGCGATATCGCCCTTGCCGAACGGCATCGACTGGCCGGCTGCAGCCTGGGGCGCGATGCTGCGCGGCGAGGAGCCGTCGTCGAAGAACCCGAGCCCGCGCTTGGCCGCCTCGCGGATGATCGGCTGCATCGCCGCGTCCGTCGCGACGAATCGCGCGCCCATGAAATTGGTGATGCCGGCATAGCCCTGCATCCGGCTCAGATGCCAATACAGGCGGTCGAGATTCTGGTCCTGGCTAAGCGAAGTCAGCAGGGTCTGCGGCCCCGGGTCATTGTCGGGAAAGTCGTAGGGCTCCATCGGGATCTGCAGGAATATCTCGTGGCGCTGCGCGCGCGCGCGTTCGGCGAGCTTGCCGGGATCTGAACCATAGGGCGTGAAAGCCAACGTCACCGCCGACGGCAGCTTCATGATCGCATCGGTGGTCTTGGCCGCGCCGACGCCGAGGCCACCGATCACGATCGCGACCACCGGCATCTTGGCGGCCTTGGCGCGGTCGGCATCCGCCGCATAGACGTTGAACGGTTTCACTCCGTCAGCAACGACCGGAATCATGCCGTAGCGCGATTTCTCCAAGAGCTTCTGGTCGATCCCGGCCATGACGGGCGGCGGGGCGGACGCCGCGCCCTTGTCGCCCGCGTCGTCGCCACCGCCGATCACCACGTCGTGGCGTGTGCCGGTGGAGCCGTCGATCATGGTGACGGTCTTCTGCTCGCCCGGGGCCTGCTTCGGTGCCTCCTTGGTCTCGTGCTTGCTCTCGTGTTTGTTTTCTTGGCTAGCGGTGGCCGGCGCAGGCTTGTCGTCGCTGGCTTTCGGATCGCGGATCGCGATCCGCGTCATCGGCTCGCCGCCGAGCGGATCCTTGTTGAAGATGGCGAAGCCGGCAAAGGTCACCAGGAACAGGCCGAGCAGGACGGCCAAGGCCTGCATGAAGGTGAACGGCAGCCGCAGCCGGCGTTTCCGGCGCGGCGTATCCTGTCCGAGCGGGGCGCTCAGATCATCGGCCGTCTCAGTCATGCGCGATCCCGAATCACTCAAGCCGACGATACCACGCCGCGGTCAAGCGGCGGCAGGCCGGGATTGGCCGGGGGACGCGGTGAGGAAGTCCAAGCAAAAAGGGCAGCTCCAGGAGCCGCCCTTTTCGACAGTTATCGTGGTTGCCTTAGTTTGCCGGCTCAGTTCGCCGCTTTGGGCTTGTCGGCCGCGGCCTTGTCGCCGCCCGGAGCCGGCGCCGCCGAAGCGCTGTTCTTGATGCCGTGCAGGAGGTCGTCGGCCATCTTCAGCGCCTTGTCATCCTTGGCGTCCGGCGGGACGTAGGACTGCGAGCCGGTCTTCTCGTCGCCGTCGTTCTTCAGGTGCCCGCGCAGCGAGGCCTCGCCCTTGGTGTCGGTGCGCGACTTCAGCTCATCCGGCACGTCCTGCAGCACCTCGATGTCGGGCACGATGCCCTTGGCCTGGATCGACTTGCCCGACGGCGTGTAGTAGCGCGCCGTGGTCAGCCGCAGCGCGCCGTTGCCCGAGCCGAGCGGGATGATGGTCTGCACCGAGCCCTTGCCGAAGGAGCGCGTGCCTACGATGGTCGCGCGCTTGTGGTCCTGCAGCGCACCGGCGACGATTTCCGAGGCCGAGGCCGAGCCGCCGTTGATCAGCACGATCACCGGCTTGCCCTTGGTCAGGTCGCCCGCATGGGCGGTACGGCGCTGGGTCTCCTCGGCATTGCGGCCGCGGGTCGACACGATCTCGCCCTTCTCCAGGAAGGAGTCGGAGACGGTGACGGCTTCTTCCAAAAGGCCGCCCGGATTGTTGCGCAGGTCGATGATGAAGCCCTTCAGCTTGTCGCCGATCTGGTTGGAGAGGTTCGCAACCTCCTTCTTCAGACCTTCGGTGGTCTGCTCGTTGAAGGTGGTGATGCGGATATAGGCGATGTCGTCGGCCTCGACGCGCGCACGCACCGAGCGGACGCGAATGTTGTCGCGCACCAGCGTGACGTCGATCGGATTGTCCTGGCCCTTGCGGATGATCTTGAGCTTGATCTTGGTGTTGACGGGACCGCGCATCTTCTCGACCGCCTGGTTCAGGGTCAGTCCCTGTACCGCCTCGTCGTCGAGATTGGTGATGATGTCGTTGGCCATGATGCCGGCGCGCGAAGCCGGGGTGTCGTCGATCGGCGAGACCACCTTGATCAGGCCGTCCTCCATGGTGACCTCGATGCCGAGGCCGCCAAACTCGCCACGGGTCTGCACCTGCATGTCGCGGAAGCTCTTGGCGTCCATGTAGCTCGAATGCGGATCGAGGCCGGTGAGCATGCCGCTGATGGCGGACTCGATCAGCTTGGTGTCGTCGGGCTTCTCGACATAGTCGGAGCGCACGCGCTCGAAGACGTCACCGAACAAATTGAGCTGGCGATAGGTGTCCGCGGTTGCGGCCCGTGCGCTCGAGCCCATGAACACCGCGCGCGGCTGGGTCACGAACAGCGTCAGCGCCGCACCGGTGGCCGCGCTGAGAAGAATTACTGAAGTCTTGCGCATCATCCGCGAACCTTCTCGCCTTCATTTGCGGCCCACCATGGGCCTGGATCGATTGGAGTGCCGTCTTTGCGGAACTCGACATACAGCACAGGTTGACTCGCGTTAGTGGCGAGAATGGAGGCGACTTGGGATGTCGACCCCATGGTCGCGACCGGCTCCCCCGTGAGCACAAACTGTCCGATGTTGACCGAAATGCGCTCCATCCCGGCGATCAGGACATGATACCCGCCCCCGGCATTGAGGATCAAGAGTTGTCCATAGCTGCGGAAGGGGCCGGCATAGACCACCCAGCCGTCACACGGCGTCGTGACCTGGGAGCCGGGCCGGGTCGCCAACGAAATGCCCTTTTGCACGCCGCCGACACCGTCGGAACCGCCAAAGTCCCTGATCTTGTTACCGTTAACCGGTAAAGGCAGCAGGCCTTTGGCCGAAGCGAAGGCGATTGCCGGGCTCGTCCGGGAACGGTCCTTGAAAGCGGCCGGACCGGACTTGGCGCTGGCGGCCGCCGCGGCCTGCTTTGCGGCCTCAGCCGCCTTGGCGGCGCTTTGCAGGTCCTGCTCCATCTTGGCGATGAGGCCCTGGAGATCACCCACCTGCCTGGACAGTGCGATGGCGCGCGTCTTTTCGGCGTCGAAGTCCTTTTCCCGCGACGCCTGCTGGCGCTGCCGTTCGTCGACCAGGGCCGTGAGCCGGGTCTGGTCGTTGCGGATCTTGTCGCGGTCGACGGCGAGCTGATCGCGCTCGGTGGCGATGGCCTTGCGCAGATTGACGAGCTCGCCGAGTTCGCCTGCGAGTCTTTCGGCGCGGCCGCGCAATTCCGGCACCACCGCTCCGAGCAGCATGGCGGTGCGCAGTGATTGCAGCGCATCTTCGGGGCGGACCAAGAGCGCAGGCGGCGTGCGCCGGCCGGCGCGTTGCAGTGCGGCCAATACCTCGACGATGTCGGCGCGGCGCGAATCGAGCGAGGCGCGCATCTCCTGCTCGCGGCCGTTCAGGTTTTGCAACCGTGCCTCGGCCTCGTCGATCTTGGTCTCGATCGTGCGCACATTGGCGGCGGTATCGATCAACTGCTGATTGAGCTGCGTGCGATCCTGGCCAAGGGCGGTGATCTCGGCCTTGAGCTTGGCCTGAGCCTCCTCGGCACTTTTCTGCTGCGCGCGGGCGGCTTCCAGCTCCTGCTCGCGCTGCTTGATCGTGTCTGACGAGAGGGCCGCGGCCTGCGGTGCCGGCGTCGCCGTCTGGGCTTGCGCGAGGCTTGCGCCGGCGAAGCTCGCGATCAGCAACACAGTGAGGCTCGGCGCGCGCTGCATCAGTCTAGGAATCGTTTCGTCCGGGCGCGGATCACGCGCGGTGATAGGGATGGCCGGCCAGGATGGTTGCGGCCCGATAAAGCTGTTCCAGAATCATGATGCGGACCATTTGATGCGGCCAGGTCGCCGAGCCGAATGCGATCGCGAGCTTGGCCTTACGGCGCAATTCGGGCGAAAGTCCGTCCGCCCCTCCGATCACGAAGACAGTATGAGCGGCGCCCTCGTCGCGCCAGCGCCCGAGATTCCGCGCGAATACGGTGGACTCGAGATTTTGGCCGCGCTCGTCCAGCGCCACCAGGATCGACTTGTCCGGAATGTGCGCTGCGATCGCCGCGGCCTCTTCCGCCATTCGCGTCGCCGCATCGCGCGCGCGGCTTTCGGAAATTTCGTGGACGGTGAGCTCGCGAAAACCGAGCTTGCGGCCGACCTCGTCGAACCGCTCGAAATAGCGGTCCGCAAGTTCCCGCTCGGGGCCCTGCTTCAACCGGCCCACCGCAATGACAGCAACACGCATGACGTCTTCTAGCAGCCGCGTTTTCAGACCGCGCGCGCACCACGCGCGCGCACGACGCTAGCATGCGCGTCAGCCGATTCGAAATCGGCTCTTTAAGCCTCTAGATCGCCTTCGCCGCCCCAGGGCCCTGCGTGTACAATCTCTCGAGATTGTAGAACTCACGGACCTCGGGTCTGAACACGTGCACGATCACATCGCCGGAATCGATCAGCACCCAGTCGCAATTGGGCAAGCCCTCGACATGGATGTTCCTGATGCCGTTTTCCTTGAGGCCCTTCGTGACGTTGTCCGCGATCGCGCCAACGTGCCGGTTGACCCGGCCGGTGGTGACGATCATGTAGTCGGAGTACGTCGATTTGCCGCGAAGGTCGATGGTGACCGTCTCTTCCGCCTTCATATCCTCGAGGCGGGAGAGGATCAGGCTCAGCGTCTTGTCGGCGTCGGGTTGCGCCTTCAAGGCCGCAGCTTTGGTCGATGTTTTACGCGTCGGTTTCGCTACCTTGGGTAAAACAGACTTGGACAATACAGACGTGGCCAGGGACCATTCCTTTCACTGTATCGCGAACGCCGAATCCGACGCTCACCGGTTACACTACATCATGTGGGGTTAAGGGTTTCAATATGCCAGAGAGCCCTACCTGCACACTCCGTTCCAACTGTGTCTCACTTCGTACCTTTCCAGCTTCCGTCCGGGTTCCGCAGGCCGGTTGAGGACAGGCTCAGTTTCAACCCAGTGAGGAAGACCCAGGCCGGCGCCGGCCGATCTGCGAGCAATGCGGCCTCTGCCTCGGGCACGCGATAGCGCGCAAGCGCCTGGGCGGCGGGCGAAGCGAGGGCGCGAAAGCTCTGCGGCGGGCGATCGATGACTGCCATCGGCACCTGGGCGGCGATGCGCCGCCAGTCCTGCCAACGATGGAATTGAGCGAGATTGTCGGCGCCCATGATCCAGACGAAGCGCAAGCCGCTGAGGCGGCGGCGCAAGGTGTTGATCGTGTCGATAGTGTAGCGCGTACGGATGACGGTTTCGAGACAGCTCACCTCGATCCGCGGATCGCTCGCGACATCGCGTGCCGCCTGCATGCGCGCGCCGAGCTCATGCAGCGTGCCGTTCTCCTTGAGCGGATTGCCGGGCGTCACCAGCCACCACACGCGATCGAGCTGCAGGCGCTTGATCGCGAATTGGCTGATGGCGCGATGGGCCTGATGCGGCGGATTGAACGAGCCGCCGAGCAGGCCGATGCGCATGCCCTGCGTGTGGGGCGGGATCGCTTGCGCCAGGAAACGCGGCACGACGAATTTGTTGCTCAATGCCCGCGCCTCGCGACGTTACGGCCGCGTCTGCCCGGTGCCGTGGACCCGATATTTGAAGCTCGTCAACTGCTCGGCGCCGACCGGGCCGCGGGCGTGAAAGCGGCCGGTGGCGATGCCGATCTCTGCGCCGAAGCCGAACTCGCCGCCATCGGCAAACTGTGTCGAGGCGTTGTGCAGCACGATCGCGGAGTCGACCTCGCTCAAAAATTTCGTCGCGGCCGCCTCATCCTGGCCCACGATCGCATCGGTGTGATGCGAGCCGTGGTTCTGGATGTGCGCGATCGCGCCGTCGACGCCGTCGACCACTTTCGCTGCAATGATCGCGTCGAGATATTCGGTGTCCCAATCATCCTCGCTCGCAGGTTTTACGCGCGCGTCGATCTTTTGCACGGTATCGTCGCCGCGCACTTCGCAGCCGGCGTCGATCAGCATCTCCACCAGCGGCTTCAGGCTCTTTGCGGCGCCCGCGCGGTCGACCAGCAGCGTCTCGGCCGCGCCGCAGACGCCGGTGCGCCGCATCTTGGCGTTGAGCACGATCGACTTCGCCATGGCGAGATCGGCGCTGACGTCGATGTAGACGTGATTGACGCCTTCGAGATGCGCGAACACCGGCACGCGCGCTTCCGCTTCGACGCGCGCGACGAGGCTCTTTCCCCCGCGCGGCACGATCACGTCGATCGCACCGTTCAGTCCGGACAGCATCATGCCGACCGCCGCGCGGTCACGCGTCGGCACCAGCGTGATCGCGGCTTCCGGCAGACCCGCTTCGCGCAGGCCCTGCACCATGCATTCATGGATCGCGCGGCAGGAGCGGAAGCTGTCGGAACCGCCACGCAGGATCACAGCATTGCCCGACTTCAGGCACAGCACGCCGGCATCAGCGGCGACATTGGGCCGGCTCTCGAAGATCACACCGACGACGCCGAGCGGCACGCGCACACGCTCGATGGTCATGCCGTTCGGCCGCCGCCAGCTTTCGGTGACGACGCCGACCGGATCGGCGATGTCGCGCACGATGGCGATGCCGTCGGCCATGCCGTCGACGCGCGACTGCGTCAGCGTCAGGCGGTCGATGAAAGAGGAGGTCATATTGCCGGACGCGCGGGCCTCCGCGACGTCCTCGGCATTGGCGGCGAGAATGGCCGCCGCGTTGTTGCGGACCGCCCGTTCCATGGCTTCCAGCGCCCGGTTCTTCTGCTCCGGCGGCGCCAACGCCAGCACGCGCGCGGCCGCACGGGCTTTGGCGGCGAGATCGGACATCAGCGCCTGGAGATCGGCGTTGCCGTCGAGGGCTTTGAGGGGAGCGGCCATGGCGGTTCAACCTTCTGCTAAGGGCGTGTCCTAGCACGGAAATCCCGCGGCTGCGAAGCGCGAGGAGGGTATGGCTGGGCTCCGATTGGTGGGCCTGGGCTCGGCCAATGGCCCAGTTCTCGTCATGGCCGGGCATGACCCGGCCATCCATGCCTTCCTTGCGACGTCATGCCAGGGCGATGCGAAGCATCGAACCCGGAATCTCGAGCTTCCCCGAAGCGCAATTGCGCTCGGAGGTCTGGTCCTTCGGACCATCCCGGAATGACGGAGCTGCGGGCCTACCCGCCCACCACCAGGTCATCGCGGTGGATCATCTCCGAGCGGCCGCTGATGCCGAGGATCGTCATCACGTCCGGGGACGAGCGCCCCTTGATCCGTTCGGCATCTTCGGCGTCGTAGGCGATCAGGCCGCGGCCGACTTCGCTGGCGTCGGGGCCGCGCACGATCACCGCGTCGCCGCGGGCGAACTGGCCCTCGACCTTGATCACGCCGGCCGGCAGCAGGCTGGCGCCGGCGCGCAGCGCCGCGACCGCGCCGGCGTCGATGGTCAGCGTGCCCTTCGGCTCCAGCGAGCCCGCGATCCAGCGCTTGCGCGAGGTGATGGGGTTGGCTGGGGTCAGGAACCAGGTGCAGCGGCCGCCATCGGCGATCGCCTGCAACGGATGCTCGATCTTGCCCGAGGCGATCAGCATGTGCGTGCCGCCTGTGGTCGCGATCTTGGCCGCCTCGACCTTGGTCCGCATGCCACCGCGCGACAATTCCGATTCGGCGTCACCGGCCACCGCCTCGATCTCCGAGGAGATGCTCTCAACCACGGGGATGAGCTTTGCGTTCGAATTGTTCTTCGGCGGGGCATCGTAAAGCCCATCGATGTCGGAGAGCAGCACGAGCAGGTCCGCGCTTGCCATGGTGGCGACGCGCGCGGCGAGGCGGTCATTGTCGCCATAGCGGATCTCGTTGGTGGCGACCGTATCGTTCTCGTTGATCACGGGGATGGCGCGCCACTCCAGGAGCTTACCGATGGTGGAGCGTGCATTGAGATAGCGACGGCGCTCCTCGGTATCCTGCAGTGTCACCAGAATCTGGCCGGCACCGATGCCGTGCGCGCCGAGCACCTCGGACCAGATGCGGGCGAGCGCAATCTGGCCAACGGCGGCTGCCGCCTGGCTCTCCTCAAGCTTCAGCGGGCCGCGCGGCAGTTTCAGCCGGCTGCGGCCGAGCGCGATCGAGCCGGATGAGACGACGAGGACGTCGCGGCCCTCGTGGTGCAGCTTGGCCATGTCGTCGGCGAGCGCGGCCAGCCAGGTTGCGCGTACCTCGCCCCTGTCGGAATCGACCAGCAGCGCGGAGCCGACCTTGACGACGATGCGGCGGAATTGACTGAGTTGCGGGCTGGCCATGGCGCGTGCGACGAATAGCTCGGGAATGATAACGGCGGACCAAAAAGCCGGCGCCGATGAGGCCTGCTTTTGCAGCAGGACGATGGCCGGCGCAAGGCGGCCGGCACGGTCAACGGCACCATTGTCGGCCTTGCCGGGCGCCGGGCAGGCTCTAATGCCGCCAACCACAACGAGCCAAAAGGGGGAAACGAATGGATCGCCGCAAGTTCATGGCCGGATGTCTCGGACTGCCGCTGCTGGCGCAGGCGGGGGCCACGCAAGCCCAGGCCGGGCTGACCAAGATCATCTTCCCGTTCGCGGCAGGCGCGGGCGGCGACACGCTGTGCCGGCTGGTTGCGCAGGAAATGGCCCCAGTGCTGCAACGGACCATCGTGGTCGAGAACCGCACCGGCGGCGACGGCCTGATCGGCATCAAGGCGGTGAAGGGCGCGAGCGCCGACGGCAGCATGGTGCTGGTGACCACCGGCCCCACCATGTACCTGCTGCCGATGGTGGAGACGACGCCGAGCTTCGACACGGCGAGGGATTTCATGCCGGTGTCGCTGCTGGCCCGGTTCGAATTCGCGCTCGTGATCGGCCCGGCCATCGCCGCCAAGGATTTTGGGGAATTCGTCGCCTGGCTGAAGGCGCATCCCGACAAAGCGACATTTGGCGTGCCGAGCAACGGCACGATCCCGCATTTCATGGGCTCGAAGCTCGAGAAGGACCTCGGCATTCCCCTGAGCCGTGTGCCCTATCGCGGCAGCGCGCCGATTCTCAACGATCTCATCGGCGGCCATATGCCGTTCGGCATCACGACGCTGGCCGATGCCTTGCCGCAGCACCGCGCCAAGGGCGTGACGATCCTCGCTGTGTCGAGTGCGGCGCGGTCGCCGTTCGCGCCTGATGTCCCGACGCTGAAGGAGAGCGGCATCGATCTCGTCGCGGACGCCTGGTACGGCATGTGGCTTCCCGCTGGCAGCCCGCCGGAGTTCGCAAGCAAGCTCAGCGCAGCCGCGGGTGCCGCACTTGCCAAGCCCGAGGTGAAGGAGAGGCTCACTGCGATCGGTCTGATTCCGGTTGGCAGCACGGCGGACGGGTTGGCTCAAGAGCTCGCCGCGAATACCGCGTTCTGGCAACCGATCGTGAAGGCGACGGGATACAAGATCGAGAATTGAGGCGCTGCTCTTTCCCTCTCCCCGTTCTTACGGGGAGAGGGTCGGGGTGAGGGGCTGCTTCCGCAAACACAGTGAGAGTTGGATTCGCGGGGGCTCCCCCTCACCCGGATCGCATCTTTCGATGCGATCCGGCCTCTCCCCGCAAGCGGGGAGAGGCGAGGAAAGACTCACATCTTCGCGCGCTGCTCGATTCCGTCGCGGATCGCGGCGAGCTCTTTCTCGTCCCAGATGCCGATCAGAATGCCGCCCTTCACCTGGAGCTGGTTGTCGGCGTAGGCCGCGATCTTCTCGCGGGGGGTGGTGATGTGATCGTTGGGATGCAGCGCCCAGTCGAACAGCTCCGCCTGGAGCCGCGCGATGATGCCGGCGCATTCGCCATCGTCGCCGCGATCGACGAATTCCTGCGGGTCGGTTTCGAGGTCATACAGCATCGGGCGGAAGCCGGAGGCGTGGATGTATTTCCAGCGGCCGTCGAAGACCATGAACAGGCGGCAACGCTCGATCGGCTGGTTCAATTTCAGCCGCACATCCTGCATGGCATAGTCGTATTCGGAGAATGCCACCTTGCGCCAGTCTGACGGCCTCTCGCCGCGCAGCAGCGGCAGCAGCGAGCGCCCTTCCAGGATATGCGCCGGCACCTTGCCGCCGAAATAATCGACGAAGGTCGGTGCAAGGTCGATGGCCTCGACCAGCGCATCGCTGCGTGTGCCGCGCGTGGCGTCTGCCTCCTTCGACGGATCGATGATGATCAGCGGAATCTTCGCCGACTGTTCATGGAACAGGTCCTTCTCGCCCATCCAGTGATCGCCAAGATAATCGCCATGATCGGAGGTGAACACGATCATGGTCGTGTCCAGCAGGCCGTGCTCCTCCAGAAACTTCATCAGCACGCCCATCTGGTCGTCGATCTGGGTGATCATGCCCATATAGGTCGGGATCACCTTCTCGCGGGCGTCGTCGCGCGCCATGTTGCGGGAGTAGCGCATGTCCATGTAGGCGCCGAACACCGGATGCGGGTTCTGCCGCTCGCGTTCGGAGCGGATCACCGGAATCATGTCCGCCGTCGAATACATGCTGGCATAGGGTTCGGGCGCGATATAGGGCCAGTGCGGCTTGATGTAGGACAGATGCAGGCACCACGGCCGTCCGTCGGTCTCGGCCTCGCTGATGAAATCCATCGCGCGCCGCGTCATATAGGGCGTCTCGGAATGTTCCTCCGGCACGCGCGCGGCCTTGTCGGCGTGCACCAGCAGCCAGCCATTCTGCAAGGCGCCGTCATCACCCGCGCCGGAATTGGCCCAGTGCTCCCAGGGATTCGTCGCCTCAAATCCCTGCCGGCGCAGATATTCGTCGTATTTCGGTCTCGGGCGTCCCGTGGGGTGCAGGCCGTCGTCGCGCTCATAGGGCTCGAAGCCGCATTCGGCGACATGGACGCCGATGATCGACTCCGGGGGGATGCCGAGCATCTTCATGCCTTCGAGGTCGGGCGCCATGTGGGTCTTGCCGACCAGCACGTTGCGCACGCCGATCCTGTTGAGGTGGTCGCCGAGGGTGGGCTCACCGACGCGCAGCGGCCAGCCGTTCCAGTGCGAGCCGTGCGAGCGCATGTAGCGTCCGGTGTAGAACGACATCCGCGACGGGCCGCAGATCGGCGACTGCACATAGGCATTGGTGAAGAGCACGCCGCGCTTGGCCATGGCGTCGATGTTGGGCGTCTTCAGCGAGGGATGGCCGGTGCAGCCGAGATAGTCGTAGCGAAGCTGGTCGCACATGATCCAGAGAACGTTTTTCGCGCGCGCCATGCTTCGCCCCTGCTTTTCTTGATTGTTTGATGCTGCGCTATCGCGCCAGCGAAGACAAGCGGGCCGGACTCAACGCTCGACGTCGACCGACCACGGCTCCGCTTCGGCCGCGCTCTTGGCCTTGCTCGACACCGGGCTCTCGCCGATCACGTCGGCAAGTGCGCGCAGCGCTTCCTTGACACCCTGGCCGGTGGCGCCGGAGAGCAGCAGCGGCGTCTTCTTGGCGGCACGCTTCAAGCGGTCCTTCTGCTTCTTCAATTCGTCCGGCTCGACCGCGTCGATCTTGTTCAGCGCGACGATCTCGATCTTGTCGGTGAGCTGCCCGCCATAGGCCTCCAGCTCGGTTCGCACCGTCTTATAGGCCTTGCCGGCATGTTCGCAGGTCGCATCGACGAGATGCAGCAGAACGCGGCAGCGCTCGACATGGCCGAGGAAGCGGTCGCCGAGGCCGGCCCCTTCATGCGCACCCTCGATCAGACCGGGAATGTCCGCCAGCACGAATTCGCGGCCGTCGGCATTCACGACGCCGAGCTGCGGATGCAGCGTGGTGAAGGGATAGTCGGCGATCTTTGGTTTTGCCGCGCTGACCTTCGAGAGGAAGGTCGACTTGCCGGCATTGGGCAGGCCGACGAGGCCGGCGTCCGCAATCAGTTTCAGCCGTAGCCAGATCCAGCGCTCCTCGCCCACCTGGCCGGGGTTGGCGTTACGCGGGGCGCGGTTGGTCGACGATTTGAAATGCGCATTGCCGAAGCCGCCATTGCCGCCTTCGGCGAGCACGAATTTTTCGCCGACCTTTGTGAAGTCGTGGATCAGCGTCTCGCGGTCTTCGTCGAACACCTGTGTGCCCACCGGGACCTTCAGCACGATCGACTTGCCGTTGGCGCCGTGGCGGTCCGAGCCCATGCCGTTCTCGCCCTTCTGGGCCTTGAAATGCTGCTGGTAGCGGTAGTCGATCAGCGTGTTCAGCCCGTCGGCGACCTCGATGACGACATTGCCGCCGCGGCCGCCATTGCCGCCGGAGGGACCGCCGAATTCGATGAACTTTTCGCGGCGGAACGCCACGCAGCCGTTCCCGCCGTCACCGGAGCGGATATAGACCTTCGCTTCGTCGAGGAATTTCATGGATCATAGGTAGGCCAGCCGGACACGCCCGGCAACCCGAACTTGCCCGTGAATCGGCCGAAATTCCGCGATTTTCGTCCCGTGCTTAACCCGCCGGCCGGCGGCGGATCAGGAATTTCTGCGTGCCCTCCAGCACCAGCTCCTTGTGCTGGTTGAACACGGTGCTCGTCAGCGTCACCACACCGGTCGTGCGTCGCGGCACGAGTTCGGTGACCTCGAGCGCGGGATAGATGGTGTCGTCGGCGAACACGGGCTTGAGGAACCGGCTCGACTGCTCGAGGAAGCCGACGAGGGACTCCTCGACCATGAACGGAAACAGCCCCGCCCCTGGCGCGGTGTGGATCAGCGTCTGAAAGCCATGCGCGAGCAGATGCGGCATGCCGCGGGCGCGGCAATATTCGACATCGTAATGCACCGGGTGGGTGTCGCCGCTCGCGGTCTGGAACGCCGCAAACACCGCTGATGTCTGGGTGCGGCTCGGCAGCACGAAGCGCTCGCCAACCACGAAATCCTCAAACCAGCGTTGTGTGGGGATCATGCGGTGCTGGGTCGGGTCGAACTCGCTCATGTCTGGCGCTCTTTCGTCGGTGGACCACCCATCGCTACCGCGATGCGAAGGGTGCGACAATCCGTTCAATTCGTTCGCCGCGGGCTTGTCCCGTGCGCCTGCGCCATTAAAACAACCGCAAGCGAGTCCATTCGCCGCTTCCTGACGCGTCCTCCGCGTCATTGCGAGGAGCCCTTGCGACGAAGCAATCCAGTCTGTGTCCGCAGAGACAGACTGGATTGCTCCGCTTCGCGCGCAATGACGGCTTTCCACGAACGACAGCAATGCCCCTCTTCAAGAATCTCTCCGCCTACGACGACCGCTCCGCGCGCTTGGCCAGCATCGCGCTGATGCTGCTGTCGATCTTCCTGTTCTCGTTCGGCGACGCCATTGGCAAGTTCATCGTGGCGACCTATTCGGTGGGGCAGCTTCTGTTGCTGCGCGCCTGTGCGGCGCTCTTGGTGCTGTCGCCGCTGATCTGGCGGCAGCGTCATGATTTCCTGCGCCTGGAGCGGCCGTGGCTACAGCTCTTTCGCGTCACGCTGTCGACGCTGGAGGTGGCGGCGTTCTTCCTTGCCACCGTTTACCTGCCGCTCGCCGACGTCATCACCTATTATCTCGCAGGTCCCATCTTCGTCACAGCGATGTCGGCGCTCTTCCTGGGCGAGAAAGTCGGCTGGCGGCGCTGGACGGCGATCCTGGTCGGCTTCTGCGGCGTCTTGATCGCGCTGCGCCCCTCAGCGCAAACGATCAGCCTGCCGGCGCTGATCGCGCTCGGCGGCAGTCTGTCGTTCGCGACGTTGATGCTGATCACGCGCAGCCTGCGCAAGACGCCCGACATCGTGATGGCGTCCTCGCAATTTGTCGGCACGTTCCTGTTGGGCGCGGCGCTGTCCGCATTTCACTGGGTGCCGCCGACCAGGGGCAGCCTCGTCATCTTCGCGCTGGCGGGGTGTGTCTCGGTAACGGCGCTGTTCTGCGTCAACCGTTCGCTCAAGCTGGCGCCGGCCAGCGTCGTCGTGCCCTATCAATATTCGATGATCGTCTGGGCCGTGATCTTCGGCTTCGCCGTGTTCGGCGACGTGCCGCAGGTCGCCACCATCATCGGCGCCGCCATCATCATCGGCGCCGGCCTCTACATTTATTTGCGCGAGCGCGATTTGGGGCGGCAGGACGAGCAGGTGAATCCGCCGGTGTAAGGCCGCGCCAAATAATTCGGTCATCGTCCCGGGCAAGCGCAGCGCAGATCCGGGACCCATACCCACAGGGAGAAGTTTGGCGAAGACTCGGAGTGGGAGTCTTCGCGCCACAAGCAGTCGTGGTTGGGTCCCGGCCTTCGCCGGGACGACGCTAGTAAATGTGGCGGCGATTCTGCCTGCCTCATCCGTGATTGTCGCGTGGCCTGCGCCCTTACCTCACCCTTCTCGCGCTGCTCCAGCTCTTCAGCGAAGACCACACGCCGCGCGAGAGGCGGAAGCAGTCGACCGGCGTGGAGGAGCCCAGCGCCAGGAAGCGGTGCAGCTCGACGCCGCTCCACTGGAAGCCGCACTTCTCCAGCACGTTGCGCGAGGCCGGATTGGTGACGCGCGCGCCGGCATAGAGGTGGTCGTCATCGAACTCTTCGAAGAAGAAGTCGATCGCGCCGCGCGCCGCCTCGGTGGCAAAGCCCCGGCCCCAGTGCTCGACGCCGAGCCAGTAGCCGAGCTCGGCATTGTCTGATGTCGAGCAATCGATGCCGACCATGCCGACCGGCGTGGTGTCGTGCTCGATCAGGAACACGGTCTCGCTGCCGAGCTCGGCGGTGGCGCGGACGAACTCGACGGCATCGTCAGCCGAATAGGGATGCGGCAGGCGGCGGGTGTTCTCCGCGATGCGGCGGTCGTTGGCGAGCTGGGCAATGGTCCGGACGTCGGCGAGCGTCGGGCGGCGCAGCGTCAGCCGCTCGGTGGCGACGACGCTCGGTCTCGCCTCGCGCAAGGTCACGCTCGAAAAATCCTGCAACATCTTCGGCTCCGTCAAAGTCACTAAGTCAAAAGATAAGGGGAGGCCGGTTTCCCGCCTCCCCTGGAGCCTATTTGTGGACTCCGCCGGTTTGGTCAGGACCCGGCGGACTCCAATTTGATCCGCCGTCTATTCAGCCGCCTCTGCGATCGGAAGCACCGATACGAATGTGCGGCCGTTGGCTTTGGCCTGGAACGCAACACGACCTTCCACCTTGGCGAACAGAGTGTGGTCCGTGCCCATGCCGACATTAAGGCCGGGATGCCAGGTGGTGCCGCGCTGACGTGCGATGATGTTGCCGGGAATCACATGCTCCCCGCCGAACACCTTGATGCCAAGGCGCTTGCCCTTTGAATCGCGTCCGTTGCGCGATGAACCGCCTGCTTTTTTGTGAGCCATGGCTCGTCTCCGAAATCCTACGTATCTCTAGATCAATTCCTTGACGGAATCATTTCACAATTTCTCACGCATCAATTCGTGAATTGGCGTGATCACGATTGGTTATTCGGCGGCTTCCTTCGCCACCTTTTCCTTCTTCGGACGCGGGCCCTTGGTGGGCTTGGCGTTGTCCGTCAGGATCTCGGTGACGCGCAGCACCGTGATCTCGTCGCGGTAGCCGCGCTTGCGGCGCGAGTTCTTGCGGCGGCGCTTCTTGAACGCGATGACCTTCGGGCCACGCTTGTGGTCGAGCACCTCGGCCGCAACGGATGCACCGGCAACCGTCGGGACGCCCAGGACCGGCGTGTCGCCGCCGACCACCAGAACTTCATTCAACTGCACGATCGTGCCGACTTCACCGGCGATCTTGCCAACTTCCAAGACATCATCCGGAACGACACGGTACTGCTTGCCGCCGGTTTTGATGACTGCGAACATCGTTTTCTTCCTTCGTGTTCAATCCCGGCCTCGAGACGCGCATGCGTCCGGGTCGGCTTTTTGTCAGTCGCTATGGGTTTACGATTTTTGCGCGGTGGGGTTATCCCATTGAAAAAACCACGCAAAAGCAAGCGGCGCGAGAACTCCCGCGCCGGATGGCCGGACTTATAGCGGCTTAAGGACGCGAGTCAAGGAAAACCGGGCCGAAAACGGCCCGAATCTGAGGGATTTGGCCGTCTTTCACGGCTCCGGACCTGGCCAGGGATAATCGGCCTTCGCTGCAACCAACGGGTTCCCCCACCGTTGTCCCCGGTATTTCGAGCGGGCAAGGGCTCCCATGGCAACAGACGAGTTGGTCAAGACGACGGGCATCGCCAACCACGGCGCAAGCCGCTTGCCGTCGGTGGATGTCGACAGCTTCAACATCGAGATGAAGGACGAGGACGGCTTTCTCGGCGACCGCGCCAGCAAGGGCGCATTCCGCGAGATCCTCGACCGCTGGCGCAAGCCGCTCCGCAAGACCGGGGAGGACCCGTTCGGCAAGGAGCCGTCGGAGAACATCAGCAAGAAGACGCTGGATGAGATGCTGGTTGGGGACGACACCGAGGCGTCGGCCGTGGTGCACAGCGCGATCGAGGAATTTGCCCAGGAGCTCGCCCATGTCACGCGCCGGTTCCTCAAGTCGAAGGCATGGGCCAAGACGGAGCGGATCGTGGTCGGCGGCGGCTTTCGCGATTCCAGGCTCGGCGAACTCGCGATCGCGCGCACCGAGATCATCCTGATCTCCGAGGGCTTCAAGATCGACATGCGGCCGATCCGGCACCATCCGGACGAGGCCGGCCTGCTCGGCGCGCTGCATCTGGCGCCGTCCTGGATTTTCGAGGGTTACGACGCCATTCTCGCCGTCGATATCGGCGGCACCAATATCCGCTGCGGCGTGGTGGAAACCTCCTGGAAGAAGGCGAAGGACCTGTCGAAAGCTTCGGTCTGGAAGTCCGAGCTGTGGCGTCATGCCGACGATGAGGCCACCCGCGAAGGCACGGTGAAGGGGCTGACGAAGATGCTGAAGGGATTGATCGAAGAGGCCGACAGCGAGGGGCTGAAGCTTGCGCCGTTTATCGGCATCGCCTGTCCCGGTGTGATCAACGAGGACGGTTCCATCGAGAAGGGCGCGCAGAACCTGCCGGGCAACTGGCAGAGCAGCAAATTCAACCTGCCGGCGAGTCTGATCGAAGGCATTCCGCAGATCGGCGAGCACGACACCGCGATCCTGATGCACAATGACGGCGTGGTTCAGGGCCTTTCGGAAGTGCCGTTTATGCAGGATGTCGATCGCTGGGGCGTGCTCACCATCGGCACCGGACTTGGCAACGCGCGCTTCACCAACCGCCGCAAGGACGGCGGCAACGGCAAAGACCGGGACTCTACGGAGAACTGCCGCCCGTAATCGGTCTGCGCCGGGAGTTGCGGCGGCCGCGCAAGTGGC